>NZ_CP172056.1:545000-875937 GCF_049860565.1 Desulfitobacterium nosdiversum | reverse complement strand
CATATCCATGGCATCCAAGTGATCCATCCACTTGCTGTCTACAACCTGCAGCATCACAGCCCGTTCGATTTCACGCATCAGCTCAGAACCAAAGGCCTGCTCTCTAGCTTCATACATAGCTACTGATTGATCGAGTAACAGCTCAACAACCTCTTCCTTGTTCAAGTTGGCAACTTGATCCGCAGTTATATTGTGGTTAGGAATGAGGTTATTATTCACATACTCTAAAAAGCTCCCTAATTCCCACTCTTCGGGATACGGGCTTTGCCCGCTGAACATCTCTACAATATCTGTGACGACCTTTTGGATCATCTCCATAATATTATCGCGAAGATTTTCACCCATGAGTACCATACGGCGCTGTGCATAAATAACTTCCCGCTGCTGATTCATGACATCGTCATAATCAAGGACATTTTTCCGAATATCAAAGTTACGGCTTTCAACACGGCGTTGTGCAGTTTCGATAGAACGGGTAATCATTTTCGAAGTAATTGGAACGCTGTCATCCATTCCCAGCTTATCCATGATGCTCATGATATTTTCTGCACCAAAAAGACGCATTAAATCGTCCTCTAAGGAAATAAAGAACTGGGAAGAACCCGGATCTCCCTGACGTCCGGCACGTCCGCGCAGCTGATTATCAATCCGGCGCGACTCATGACGTTCCGTACCTATAATATGCAGTCCGCCTAATTCAGATACACCTTCACCCAGAATAATATCTGTACCACGGCCGGCCATATTTGTCGCAATCGTTACTGTACCTTTTTGTCCGGCTCCGGCAACGATTTCAGCTTCTTTTTCATGATATTTAGCATTCAATACCTGATGAGGAATACCCCGCCGATCGAGCATAGCACTCAAACGTTCCGATTTCTCAACAGAAACTGTACCAACCAAGATAGGCTGTCCTTTAGCATAGCGCTGAACGATCTCCTCAACGGCAGCCTCAAACTTGCCTTGCTCCGTACGATAAACGACATCCGGGATGTCTTCACGTATTGCCGGTTTATTGGTCGGAATTTCTACAACATCGAGGTTATAAATCTTTTTAAATTCCGGCTCTTCAGTCATAGCGGTACCTGTCATGCCTGCCAGTTTTTCATACATCCGGAAATAGTTCTGGAAGGTAATCGTTGCTAGAGTTTGTGATTCCTTTTCAATTTTAACTCCCTCTTTGGCTTCAATGGCCTGGTGAAGTCCCTCGCTATAGCGGCGGCCAAACATCAGTCGACCTGTAAATTCATCAACGATGATAACCTCGCCGTCTTTAACGACATAATCACGGTCCCGTTTGAATAAGGCATGTGCTTTCAAGGCTTGGTTTACATGATGCGCAAGCTCATTATGAACATCATCATAAAGATTCTCTACCCCAAGCATTGTTTCGACCCTGCTGACACCATTTTCAGTTAAGGTTACAACCCGATCTTTTTCATTGACATTATAATCTTCTTCCACTTTCAGCCGCGGAATGACCATAGCAACCCGATAATAAAGCTCAGTAGGCTTGTCCGCCTCACCGGAAATAATCAAAGGTGTTCTCGCTTCATCGATCAAGATAGAGTCAACTTCGTCCACAATCGCAAAATTCAAATCCCGCTGAACAAGTCCTTCTGGGCGTGTGACCATGTTATCCCGCAAATAGTCAAAACCGAATTCATTATTTGTACCATAGGTGATATCTGAAGCATAGCTTTCCCGGCGCTGTTCATAGTTCAAGCCGTGAACAATAAGACCTACGGATAAACCGAGGAATCTATGAATTTGACCCATCCATTCACTGTCACGACGGGCTAAGTAATCATTCACCGTAATAATATGGACGCCTTGGCCTGTAAGAGCATTCAGGTAGGATGGAAGAGTTGCGACAAGGGTTTTACCTTCCCCAGTACGCATCTCAGCAATTCTGCCGTCATGAAGTACCATACCGCCAATTAATTGTACATCATAGTGCCGCTGCCCAATCACTCGGCGCGAAGCTTCGCGGACAACCGCAAAAGCCTCAGGCAGTATATTATCAATACTTTCTCCATTTTCTAAGCGCTGTTTAAATTCTTCTGTCTTACCCCGCAGTTGTTCATCACTTAAAGCTTGCATCTCGGGTTCGAGAGCATTGATTACTTGAACACGTTTTTGATATCTTTTTACTTCACGTGCATTATCGTCCAGAAAATTCTTCAAAAACCCCATTTAATTGATCCACCTTTCCAATCATCCGAGCGTATCATCTCATTTTAGCATTACCCTACTTTTGGTGCAACATTGATAAAGAAAACTATTGTGGAAGATTTAAGCAATAAATAAGGCCTGCACAAGGCAGGTCTTATAACTTATACATATTAAGTTATTTGTAAAATATCAAGTTTCAGGTTCAAGTAAACCGTAATCACCATTATGACGACGGTAAACGACATTAACGGTATGACCGTCTGAATTTGTAAATACGAAAAAGTTATGTCCGACTAAATTCATCTGCATAATCGCTTCATCCACAGACATGGGTTTAAGCGTAAACTTTTTATTCCGGACTACCTTTTCTTCATCATCGTCTGGGGTTACAGGCTGTGCGGGTTCATGATCCTTAAGCACCTTCGTGCGCATCCGTTTATTAATACGGGTACGATATTTATCGATTTGGCGTTCCAATTTTTCGATGACCAAATCAATGGAAGCATACATATCTGTGCTTTCTTCTTCCCCACGAAGGATAATTCCGTGAATAGGGGCTGTAACTTCTACCCGATGACGGCCTTCCTCTACCAATAAAGTCACTTTCACGTCCATAAACTCATCTGAGTATTTTTCAAGTTTACCGACCCTTTTTAAAACATACTCTCTCAGGGCATCCGTCACTTCGATATGTTTGCCGCGAATCATGATGTTCATCGTTTGAACCCCCTTTTAATCAACTTGATTATAATATTCCCTATTTTCCGTAAAAATCCTGCCGGTTAAGAAGTTTTATTCTTAATTTTCTAAGATGAAAAAAAGAGAATCGTTGCAAATTATTTAAACAATTCTCTTTTTTATACGTCATTAAACCTTTGTAGGTCTTATTTCATCAAAATTTTAGGGTAAATTGCATCTCTTTATTTATGGGATATTTACATTGGATGCTTGCTCTCCGCGCGGCCCCTGAACAACATCAAATTGAACCCCTTGACCTTCTTCCAAGGTACGGAATCCTTCACCCAGTATAGATGAAAAGTGGACAAATACATCCTGACCATTTTCACCTTCAATAAATCCGTACCCTTTTTGTTTACTAAACCATTTGACTTTACCTAACACAAAAACTACCTCCTTGATTTGGCCGTTTGGAGGTTTTCCAAAGAAAACACAGTCCTGAAAGCCTTTACCTTTTCAGGATAACCAAAAAGCTCCTATTATAAACGCGTTAATTCTTTAATTGCGATTAACTCCTTGATACAAATATAACCCCTAAAACAATGAGTATTGTACCCATAACACGAGATAATGTGAAATGCTCCTTAAAGAAAAAATAGGAAACGATTAAAATAAAAAGATAACCAATGCTTACAAAAGGATAAGCATAACTCAATTCAGTCTTAGTCAGAACTTTAACCCATATAATAAAACTTAATCCATAGAGCAATAATCCGGACATTACGGGAATGTTCTTCATAATTGCGATAAGGCTGGGCCACAAATTTGTCCACGTAAAGCTAAGCTCGAGATGTTGAGCTCCTATTTTAACCAATATTTGTCCGATTGCCCCTAATAAAACAGAAACAATGATTAAGAGTAACATACTTAAGCTCCTTCATAATGCTATTTAATTCTAAGATTCAAGTTATCTTCGGCGATTGAATGAGCATATCCCGAACCAATGAACTTCCTTTTATGGCAAAATAAATAATGACAAAATTCAAAGGGAATGCATAACGAGCCTGACCTTCAGTAATAAAGTAAATTCCTGTAAACATCCAAAAAACTAAAAGCAGAAATAGTTCTTCGCGATTTAAATAATGTTGTTTAAAACTTCTAAATTGAAACTTTGTTAGGTAATAAAAACTAAAACCGCATATCGAACCAAATCCTATCCAATAAAATGGTATTCGAATCAAATCAACCCCAATGCCTAATAACGTTCGCACCCATAAGGGGAGTTGACTGCCATTAAAACTATTCTTAATATCCGCTAATCCCAAATAAGTATTTCCTATACGTTTTAGCCCTAAGACCATAAAATCAACCGGGTGATGAATGATCCACTGTTTAGCAGCCTGGCTGAGCATTTTGTTTTTTTCAGTAGCATTGGCAAGAATATATTCCGGACGGTTAACCACTGTATTTTCTACCTCAGTTGCCGGCATCCAACTCCCGTTTCTATTTTGAGAGTTGTTATTAATATAGAGAACAATTCCTCCGTTATTTGATATATAGGTAAATTCCCCCATCATCAGATAATTGCGAAATAGCCATGGTGTAATAACAAGTATACACATCCCTAGAATAATTCCACTATTTTTCAAGGCCGAACGCCATTTCCGTTCAACGAGCAGCTCCATCAATAAAACAACCCCAAAAAAAGCAGGAAAAAAAGGTTTAATTAAACTATTTATTCCTGTTATCACCCCAATTAAAAAATATCTATATTTTATCTTGCTAAAATATAGATTGATGCACAGTAACAACAGCGTTGTAAACAGTATCTCATTAGCAATAATGCCGTTATAGTAAATATTAACCGGAAAAAGTACGAAACTAATCCATGCCGCCATCTGCAGCCTTTTCACTTTGACCAAAATGTAAAGGAGCCTGAAAGCCAACAGATTCATAATTAAACTTAAACATAAATTAACAAATTTAGAAATAAACAGGGAGTAACCAAAAGCACGGTAAAATATAGATAAAAAAATCGGATAACCAACAGATGTATATGTATCACCCCATACTCCGCCGGAAGCAATTTGCTGAGCAAGTTCATGATAATATAAGAAATCTGAAAAAGGCCGTGTCGGTACCCCTATTATCCATATTAAACCGGTTAAAAACCCTAAAATCAGCCCCATTTTTTTTAAATGTGCTGATGCAAAATCACCTATCACCGTTTCTATTAACCTCTCATCCCTTAACGTATAATATGAAAATTGTTTATCTTAATATCCATATTACACTGCTTAACCAAAGGAAAACGGCTCCAATGATATGATAATCCTTCGAAACAAGCGTCGAAGGATCTCCGCCTTTTCCGGTATGGACAAGATATAAATAACGAAATATACCATAAATCACAAAAGGAACAGTATAAATCAGCTTATCGGTTTTATGCATCGCAATTGTAGATGGATCAAGGGTATATAAGCTGTAAGTTATTATAACACCGCCAGCTGTTATACCTGTAAACTGATTAAGTATATCAATACTATACTGACCTAAAACCGGACGGCTCGACACTTCTCCCCCGGACTCGCTAAGTTCAGCCCAGCGTTTGCCGAATCCCAGAAATAACGTAAGCATCAAGCTGCATAACAACATCCAGCGGGAAGGAGCAATCCCGATTCCCCATGTACCCGCTAAGATGCGCAAAATGAAACCGAAAGCAATTATAAATACATCAACGATTACTACTTTTTTCAATATCTTCGAATAGGCAATATTTTGCCCCAAATATAGCAGAAGCAGGAGCAGAATTAATGGAGATACTATCACTCCAATTGAGAAACCAAGCACTGCACATAGCAAAAATAATAATCGAGCTTGACCTTGTGTTACCTTTCCGGAAGCAATCGGGCGAAAACGCTTTGTTGGATGCATTTTGTCATTTTCCCGATCCAAAAGATCGTTTAATACATATACAGCGCTTGAAACCAAGCAAAACGCAACGGCTGTCAAAAATACCTGAGTAAGCAGGTACGAATCAAGCCAACTTCCGGAGAAAAGTATCCCTAAAAATACAAATAAATTTTTAATCCATTGGTTGGGACGTAATAGAAGCCACATATCCTTAATACAATTAGAATTTGCGGCCTCTAAAGCTTCAACCTGATTATGGATATTTAAGAGCTTATTCACTTGATATTCACTACCTTATAAGCGTTAGGTAACGTTAGCAATAATGACAATGCTTTTTGTTACTTTTAATCCAATATTGGCAACTACGCTTATATTCTACAGAAAATACCAATTTCCTTCCTGAGAACGCCAACAATCCCGGATTTTATATCAAGGCTTTATCCAAAAGCATCTGGTTTATATGCTGGCCATTTAGGCATCGCTTGCTTGCAGGCGATACCTAAAGAATTTTACTCAGGAAAGATTTCGTCCGTGAATTCTGAGGATTGCCGAAGACAGAATTAGGTTCTCCCTCTTCCATGATAATCCCTTCATCCATAAAAATAACCCGGTCACCCACTTCACGAGCAAAACCCATTTCATGGGTAACAACCACCATGGTCATTCCTTCACGTGCTAAATCCTTCATAACTGCGAGAACTTCGCCGACCATTTCCGGGTCAAGAGCTGAAGTGGGTTCATCAAACAGCATAATTTTAGGTTTCATGGCTAATGCCCGAGCAATCGCTACACGCTGCTGCTGCCCCCCAGAAAGCCGGTCAGGGTATTCGTCAGCCTTATCTGCCAGGCCCACTTTTCTTAGAAGCTCCGAGGCTGCTTCTTCCGCTTCCTTCTTATTCGTCTTGCGTACGACCGAAGGTGCAAGCACAATATTTTGTAAAGCAGTCATATGCGGGAAAAGATTAAAGCGTTGAAACACCATTCCGACCTCTCGACGAATCGCATTGACATTTGTTTCTGAGTTCAGCGGGATACCATCAATTGTAATTTCACCGCTTGTGGGCTCTTCCAACTTGTTTAAGCATCTTAGAAAAGTACTCTTTCCCGAACCGCTCGGACCAATAACGACAACTACTTCTTTTTCTTTAATATGGCAGTCGATGCCTTTCAGAACTTCAAGCTTGCCAAAGGACTTATGCAAATTCTTAACGAAGATCACTCTTGCCCAACCTCCTTTCCGTATAACTGACCAAACGGGAAAGGACCAAAGTCATGACAAGGTAAATCAAAGCGACTTCAATATAAATCGGGAAAGGCTGAAAGGTTCTTCCTACAATAATTTTCCCGGAATACATCAGATCTTCCAAAGCAATTAAGGCAACGAGGGAAGAGTCTTTAAGCAAAGCAATGAACTCATTGCCCAGCGGGGGAATAACACGTTTAAACGCTTGCGGCAAAATGATATAGCGCATAGCCTGACCTTGCGTCATTCCTAAAGAACGAGCTGCCTCGGATTGTCCGCGATCAATCGATTGAATCCCCGCCCGAAAAATCTCGGCAATATAGGCTCCTGAATTCAGCCCCATCGCTAAAGTCGCAGCGATATATTGATAATTTTCAGGAGGAGTAAACCCAAAAATCTGCGGAAACCCAAAGTAGGCGAGGAAAATTTGGACAAGAAGCGGTGTTCCCCTTAGAAAATCGATATAAGAAATTGCAATTCCCTTAAGAACCTTATTATCGGACAGCCTCATTAAGGCCATCACCAATCCAATCACAATCCCAATGGCTACAGCCCCGGCTGTAAGCTCTACGGTAATCTGAGCACCCTTAAGCAAGGGGCCTAAACTCGGTATCATAATATCCCAACGGATCGATCCCACGAAAATCCTCCTCTCAAGATTCGGGAGACTAATAATAAGTCGAACATGTGTAACAAACAAAAAAGCGTGTCAATTCTTTGGACATTATACATTTTCATGAACTATTATTCAATACACATCAAAACTAAACTCAATATATTCTTTTTAAATAAGCTTCTTTAAGTATTGATAATCCTGCAGGGCTTGTAAATCTATACAATACTTGGTTAACCGATTAAAGGCAAAAAAAATACCCGGTAAAACCGGGTACTTTCGTAAAATTAAAGTTTTGGAGCCTCCATGTTGAACCATTTTTGATAAAGCTTATTGTAGTCTCCGTTATCCATAAGTTTCTTCAAGGAAGCATTGATCTTATCGCCTAAATCCTTGTTGTCTAATTTTACAGCAATTCCGTAATATTCTTTAGCAAAATTACCTTGAATCGTTATAATCTTCTTATCTGGATTTTGTTTAATGAAATAAGCAACAACAGGAGAATCAATAACAGCGGCATCAATTCCGCCATTGATCAGGTCATTCAGAGCATCAGGCGCGGTATCATACTTTTTAGGAGTCATTCCCATTTTTTCTACAACTTCTTGACCTGTTGTTCCCATTTGAACTCCGACTCTCTTTCCTTTGAGGTCAGCTTCGGATTTAATCGTGGAACCTTGTTTTACGGCGATATTCTGAGTTGCTTGGAAATATTTGTCCGAGAATCTAACCGTTTTTGCACGTTCTTCAGTAATTGTCATTGCGGAAATAACCGCGTCATATTTTCCGGAATTTAAAGCAGGAATTAAACCGTCAAATGTTCCTGTTTCAAATTTTACTTCATAGCCCAAATCTTTTCCAACTGCGTTCATCAGATCAATATCGAAACCTTCCGGCTGCTGTTGGGCATTCATATATTCCATTGGAGCATAAGCAATGTCGGAACCTACTTTAAGTACCTTTGCACCTGTATTCTGTGCCGGAGCATTTGGAGTTTGAGCTGCCCCACAACCTGATAGGCCAAGCAAACTCATCACGACTAGGCTGGCCACGCCTACTTTGAAAAACTTTTTCATTTTCAATATTCCCCTTTCAATTTTAAATCTTAAACTTTTATGATTCCGTTTCAACTTTATGTCGTAATTATACAAAGCACTGTAACTTCATGCAACACGAACATGGAAAAAACATCAATAAAAATGATAAAAAATAAAATAAAAGGCATTGGCTTAAGCCAATGCCTTAATATGATACGGCGTATATTACCAATTAGCGAGCTACACGATGGTTTTGGTAGCACTCACGGCAATAAACGGGACGATCAGATGTCGGTTGAAATGGTACTTGTGTTTCTACCCCGCACTCTGCGCAAACAACGGTGTACATTTCGCGTTGACGAGGTTCAGAATTGTTACGGGCAGCTTTACGAGAATTGCGGCACTCACGGCAGCGTTGTGGTTCGTTTTCGAATCCTTTTTCTGCATAAAATTCTTGCTCACCGGCAGTGAAAATAAAAGTAGCTCCACAGTCCTTGCAAACGAGTTCTTTGTCTTGAAACGCCATGAAAAAAATCCCCTTACCTTAAAGAATGTAACAGACTCACGCCTATCCAAAGTCTATTATAGCATCTATTTGCCTATGTAAACAATATTTTTTTAATTCGCTCATTTTTTAAGATTTTTATCCATTCCGGCAGCCAGTGTTAGCGCGTATACTTTCTCGGCTTCCTGCCTCCTTAAGATATCCGCACACGCCTCCAGAGTTGCTCCTGTAGTTACCACATCATCGATCAACCAAATGCGTCTCCCCTTAATCCCCCATTTTAATCCCTCTGGAGATAACGCAAATGCGCCCTGTAAATTATGCAAGCGTTCATATCGGTTTAGCCCAACTTGTGGTGTTGTGGGAGTCCTTCTCTCTAATCCCTCGACCAGCGGAATGCCTAACTCCCAATGGAGTAGTGAGGCAAGGACCGCAGCTTGGTTAAATCCTCTTTCTGCTATCCGTTCGGCATGCATAGGTACAGGCATAAGAGCATCCGGCGGCGGCAATATATGAATAACCCAGTCTGCAAGCGGGCGGCCGATTTTTTCGAGAAGATAGGGCTGGGATTTAAACTTTATCGTTTGAATAAAATCTCTCCATCCCCCCGTATAGTGACCCCATGCTGCTACCTGATCCAGTCCCTTTGGCCCTCGTTCCTTACTACAATCAGTACAAAGGGTTTTTTGCTTGGACATCAATTTCCCACAATGCCTGCACCGACCCAGTTCTGGATGAAAAAACTCGTCATCACAGCTAGGGCAGATTGGGCCATTGGCTCTGCTGCATAAGCAGCAACTCTCTGCCTTTTCATAAAGGAGTGATTGTCCAAGCTCTTTAAGGGTTTGCCATGGCGCTTTTAGGTTATGCACAGGAACTCTCCCCCTTGCAGAATACAATCAATGAGTAAAATTCCCAAAACATCAGTAGATTTGATAAGCTCAGATTGAATATCTTCTCGCTTATCTAGTCAGGGTCAAGAAGACCCTGTTCCAAAGCTATGCGGTTCTGTTCCTGAATCCAGGCAATTGCTTTTTCAATCTCAGGAGTCTTTTGTTGGGCTAGAAACAAAGCCTTGCCTTTTGGATTCTCTTGGGTTCGCCCCACTCTTCCCGCCATTTGAACAAGTCCCCGCTCATCAAAAACCTCGTGATCAGCTTCGAGGACAATAACCTGAACATTAGGAACAGTTACACCTCGTTCCAGAATTGATGTACTGACAAAGACCGGATATATGCCTTTTCTCAGCTTTTCTATTTTCACTCTGCGTTCTTGGTCTGAGCTATAGCTGCCTTCAATTTTCCATTCAGGAAATGAAATCCTCAATATCTTAACATAGAGGGCAACCCAAGATATTTTAGGAACAAAAACAAGGACAGGGCCTAATTGGGAAAGACACTTTATCCATTGTGCGAGCTCGGAGTGATCTGCGGTTGGTTCCCGACTTCCAGTGAAATATTTTATCCATTCCGGTACGGGCAAAGGATGACGGTGATGGCGCGCAGGCAAACGAACAAGCTTCATTCCACCATTTTGAACCTTTGTTTGCTGCTCTGATGAGGGTGTTGCCGTAAGATAAATGATTTTTCCTTCTGGCTTTAGCGATTGCTTTAAGCCCCACTCTAAAGCCGAATTCCCGTGGTAAGGGAAAGCATCGACTTCATCCATAAAGATCAAATCAAAGGTCTGATAAAATCGCAAAACCTGATGGGTTGTAGCCAGTACTAACGAAGCCGGCGCAAAGTGTTCTGTACTCGCTCCCGTCAATACACTTACCCTTAATCCCGGAAAATCTTGCTCTAAGCGGGGCGCCACGTCAAGAACAACATCCTGGCGAGGTGCTGCAAAAAGCACCTTGAATCCCCTTTTTAAGGCCCAAGCCGCTGCAGGAAAACACACCTCAGTCTTTCCTGCACCGCAGGCAGCCCATAGCAAGAGATCTTTACCTGTCTCACTAGAAACGAAGTTAAGGATTTCTAGGCTTGCTCTTTTCTGGGCCTTGCTTAATTCCCAATGGGGAGAAAAACTCACGGGATTTGAATCCGCAGGTGAAAAAGCGGGATGCCCACTTTTATCAAAAACTCGTAAAAGAGCCTGCAAGGAGCTTAGTGCTCCTAATGCAGTGCATGAAGGGCAGGTTCCCGCTAAACCGTAAATACTCGGCCACTCCTTTATTTCTTTTTCCCCGCAGCGCATACAGCGCCATCCTCGACCCTCCTTTTTAATTGCGGGTATCCACTCAGCCCGACCCTTCCGAACTTCTTCATGACAATAGCGCATTATTTCGTCGATACTTGACCCTGCTTCATTAGCTAACCGCTGTAAATCTCCTTCTGAAAGCTGACGGCCGTGCATATGATCACCCAGGTTAGGGGAGTCGCAGCTAACCCCTTCTGAATATTCCGAAGTATCGCCTTCGTTTCGTATGTTAACCCATCGCCACTCCATAGTATTGAGCCTTGCATTTGAATAAAGAAATTTAATAATTTCTTTTTTCCCATTCTTGAGCTGCCCTGACTCCAGTTTTTTAAGCAAGGCCTGTGCGAAGGCAAACGGCAAACCCGGAATTAAAATCTCAGCATTTTCAGAGGGCTTATCCACCCTAAGGGTTGGAGAAAGATAAAGTATTCCCGCATCCGTTTTGTAAATGTAAAATAAAATCCAAATTCCTCCTAAACTTTAGTCAAACATAATTTAGTCAAGCTCTAAATTACTGTTTATTCTTATTTGGGGTAAATTTCGTACCGAGTTTCCCTTCGGTATAACCTATATGCCAAGATATCGTTTTGGACTCTGCAGAATACCATACCCGATACATATATGAACTTAGACCTCTTTCAACCGTAAAAGTAGTTCTGTAGATCATTTCATCGTCCCAATTATTGATAAAACCTTTTGTTAAAACCGCATTTGCTAAAGGCATCTGAAAATGTATTGGATCATCCATGGATACTTCTGCATAGAATAAAAGCTGATTTCTGTGCAAAGCATGGTTTGACCAGCCATTGATAAAAAATTCAACTCGATGTTCCTGATAGTTTGGTTTTGCTGCAATATGCCAAGGCGTATATCCGCCATTCCAGGTATACCACGGTGTGTTGCAGCGTTGTCTTTTACTCCAATTCATCCCGTCTCTAGACATGTAGAGATGAATCAGCGAATAGCCATTGGTCGTCCACATATACCATTCGTTTTTACTTTTTCTCCAAATCGCCGGGGATAACGCTAATCCTTCCCCATCCAATCCTCTTTCCTCCAGACATAATTCCTTAAGCCCAAATTTTAAATCGGGTTCAATTTTTATCCGCCATATTCGATCATAATAATTGAGAAGACATTCCCGCCAATACAGGTTTAAAGAACGGGTATCCGGGTCATAGAGCAATTCGGGATCTGAATTATAGTTTCTATATTTTGAGGTGAGGATATGATTTGGGGTATTTTCCAGGGGATTCGTAATTCCCGGGGGAACAACCCAAGTCTGCCCGTCATTACTGGCCGCAAGCGATGGATTCTCATAGTTTGAATTTCCTTTAGGGTATGGTGTAAAGGCCATCCAATATCGGAATCCATTCCACTGATCCAGATTGTATTCCGTCTTGAAATCGATCACACTGGGATGAGTACCCTCCCCTGAGCCTTCATATGTCGGAATAGAAAGGTAATTAGGAGCATTCGCTAATAGAGATGTTGGCGTTACAGCAAAAATTCTTCCTTTACCTGACTGGGCAATTAAACTTCTTGTTTCAGGTCGGCTTAGACCGCTTACTTGATGAATCTGCCGAATACTAAAGCCCATTTTAAGAAGTTTTTCGCCGGAGGCGGGAATGCCTATACTTCCCATCACAACATTTTCAACTTTATTCCAAGCAACTTTTGAAGAAATCGTATCTGCATCTTTTTGGGGAGCTGCATAAAGAAGAGGTTTAGTATAAAAAAACAGGTCGGATAGCATTAAATATAAAGCTATTATGATAAATAAAATTTTTTTCAGCGAGATACACCTCCTGAATATAAATTTAGGGCTTAACTACCGAGACCTTTTAAAATTCTTTTCTCGATCGTGTAAACCCTGAACTTAAGAAAGTGTATTTTGTTCTTTATAATAATAATATGCGTAAAAACAAATTAACTGTTATGTTCCTCTAAACTTTTATTTCGCATCTTTATCTGGATAATCCTGCTATTTGTACAAAATAAATACTGCTTATTTTTTCTCTTTTACGTTCTATCCTAAAAATCTTAATATTTTCTTAAAATCTTCTTCCTTCAAATGGGGCATTCTATGAAATGTTCCAGTTAATATTAATCCCTATTACAAGGAGGAGTGTAAATGTTAAGGAAATTTGCAGTAAGTTTACTGACTTTGGCTTTTCTGACCTTAAGTGCCGGAACAGCTTTAGCTGCTCCAGATTCTGCGAAACTTGATGAGCTTAAAGCCTTAAATCAGCAAATGTTTACGCTGAAGAAGCAAATGGTGGACAAGCAAGCGGAAGCAGGACTTCTGGATAAAGAAAAGGCTGCCCAAATTAAAACCTTCATCGAAAAACGTCAAAAGCAGATGGAGGAAGACTTCGCTAAGGGAGAATACACTGGCCTTGGTAAAAAGCATGGCCACGGATGTAAAAAAGAAGGCCAATATGAGTCTAAAGACCTTCCCCAAACAAATCCTTCTCCAAGTAACTCTTAATTTTTAAAAAACAAGATTGTTAACTGGAACATTAAGTCCCCCAATTCAAGTTTGGGGGACTATTTAATATAAAAATCAGCTGGAACTTAAGATCTTGCGTTGTTTACCCAATGAAGTTCGGGAAAGCGAAGAAATATGCACGAGAAATATACATCCCTTGAGGCGTAAGTATCCATATTCAAACAGTCTATGGATTCCTGTAAAGTTGAAGACTCAATTTCCAGAACAATCGGCATCCCAAGTTCGCGCTGTATTCTGGGTAAATCCCGTTTAAGAGACCAGACAAATTGCTCAAGCTCATCAAGAGATACTTCGCATATCACTCTTAAAATAATCTGAGAGCTATACCATTTTCTTTTCCACATTAGAACTTTTTGCTCTGCTTCTTCCGGAACCCTCCACTCGAATTCTCCACTCAATTTCCAAAGTATTCCTGATAAAACAACTCCTATAATCAGCCAAAGTGCACGCATATTCCTCCCCCCTTAACCCTAGCCTATGCTAGGATTAACGAAGAGTAAGTTGTCTCTCCTCAGCTGTACTCTTTAAAAATCTCATCATTTCTGAAGGCTGAAAATTAGCTGCACCCGGCCAAAGCATTCTCTCAAGTCTATTCACCGAACTTACTTTGATTAAACGAGAAGGCAGTTCTTTGCTCCATTGATAGAGAATATCCGCTTCTCTCGGATTCGTTTTTCGGCGTTTTTCGGCCTCTTCAAGAACAAACCCTTGAGCCCACTCATACGTTCTTATATTAAACTTTTCCCATGCTAAAACATTCTCCATTGCCCCTAATGCATCAGCCCCCTGCAGCTCAAGTTCCAATCTTGCGATTTCTCGCCGAATGCTGAATTGTATTTGATCATTATGCAAGCTCTTTTTTAAAACGGATAAAGTATATTGCTTATCTCCCGTATTTTTAGCTTCCTGTTCCGCGACCTTTAAAGAGTCAGTCCGCGGAAGATATATCCCAGCCCCTAGAAGCAGCAGCCCCAGAAATAAGTAAATAGCACCTGGCAGAAACTTTTTTAGAACATTATGATACTCTGGCATAAATTTAATCATTCTATTTTGAGTATGTTTTAAAGGAATTAAATTCAGTTTTTTATGTTTTTTATCTTCATAAGGAACGCTCATTCCGATTAAAGTCCAAAACAATATTCCCAGGGTTCCAAATAAAAAATCCGTATCCATTAGAGCATGCAGCATGAGAAATAAGAGAGCGCCGAATATATAAAATTGCCGACCCTTACTATTCTGAATCAGCCGTTTCATCATTAGAATTGCCCAAAGACTAAGAATCAGCATTCCATAAATTCCTTGATCAAGCAGAACACGAATTAACAAAGAATGAGGGTCTGTTGTCCAGTAAGGAATATGTTGGACCAAAGGAAAGGTAAACCAGCCACCTGCTTGCGGGATTCCCCGATAAAGCCAAGCAAGCTTTATTCCATCTTGGAAATAAAGAAGTCTCTCCCCTAAAGAATTTCGGATTCCCCAGTCAAGAAGATGTTGAGAAGGACCTTTCACATAAATTAAAGATAAGAGCGAAGCACTGATTGAAATAACCCCGAATAAAAGTTTTTCTCTTTTTGGCTTTTTCACTAAGCTTTTGCTCTCAATGCCTATAAAAGAGTCTCTCAATTGTTGACTTCTTCTCCGCTTGACAATCTCACGTCCTGTCATAATCAGCAGGAAAAGAACAAGCGACGCCCGCGATCCTGTATTCAATAAAGTTAGAAACAGCAATACTTGAATTATCCTCAAGCGGGGACTAAGTAAAATAACCGCTGCTAGATAAACACCCAAAGCATTTGGATATCCTACCGACGAAGACAGCCGTTCTAGGCCCATGGTAAATAACCTACTCCCTTTGGCCCAGAGGCTGAGCTGAGGAAGCCAAGCCAATACAGCAAGCATAATTCCGGCCGCTTGAATCCAGTTAAGCATCCTCTGCTGATTTTCTTCCCCTTGAATCCATCGCGCTTGACGGTAGATCATCCATAAGGTGAACCAACGCAGAGCATCCATCCATCCCTCACTGCTTTTGACCGGATGTAACAACCCCAATAAGGAACAGCTTATAAGCGCCAAAAATAAACCGTCGGTTAACGATAATAATCCAGATATATCTTTAAGTTTAAATACGCCCCAGCATTGGAGAAATGCAAGCCCAGCCCCAATGAGAAGCCATTGTTCAGGGAAAAATACGCCATGAGCAAAGATAATGCTGACCATTAAAACAAAAGCCAAGGATCGCACTTTGCTGTCCCCGGCTCTGTTGACTCGATTTAGGGTTATCCCTGTCATCGTTATTCTTGCTTAGGCCCCACGGCAAATTTCAGGATTCCTTGTGCGGCAAGTTCTTCTCCAACATAGGCCTTGCCTTCGCCAATCCCAATTCCGTGTTTCAGCTTCGTTAATTCCACCTCTAAACGAAGTTGATCTCCAGGAATAACCTGCCGTCTAAACTTAACCTCATCCAGCCCCGCGTAAAAGGCGAGGTGTCCGGCATACTCAGGCATTTTCAACAGAACCACTGCTCCTACTTGAGCTAATGCTTCCATAATCAAAACCCCCGGCATAATGGGATAGCCTGGAAAATGGCCTTGGAAAAAGGGCTCATTTCCTGATACATTTTTAATTCCCACTGCCCGTTTACCTTCTTCAAGCTCGATGATGCGATCTACCAATAAAAAAGGATAACGGTGAGGAATAATCTGTTGGATCTCTTTGCTTTCAAGCATTGTATTTAACCTCCTAGACTTGCATATCGGAATACTATTCCCTATGATGAGAATATAGACCTCTTAATTAATATGAAATTAAACAAGTTGCCCTTAGTATATCGAAGTTTGCACAAGAAGGGAAGGATTTAGGTGAAAGCCTACCAAATTCTACAATTAATTGGCGGCGGCGAAATTGGCGGAGCAGAACAACATGTATTAACCCTTCTTCAAGGTTTGCATGCTGAACGCTTTAAACTTATCTCCGGCTGCCTGGTTGATGGCCCTTTCGCTGATCTAACTGAGTATTTGGCAATTCCCACCCTGCGCTTTCCGATGAAACATGCACTTGATCTTACTTGCCTTCCTTCTTTGATTTCTGAACTTTGCAAACAAAAAGTAGACCTTATTCATACTCATGGTTCAAGAGCTAATCTTCTTGGACGCCTGGCCGGTCGTTGGACACATATCCCCGTTATTACTACGGTTCACAGCTCATTAAGTAAAGATTACCTTTCCCGAAAGGCTGCTCTTGCAGCTCTTGGACTTGATCGCTTAACCTTACCCCTGACGTCCGGAATTATCACTGTCTCTGATGCACTTCATCATGAAGTTGCTTCACGCGGCGGTAAAAACATCAGAACAATCTATAACGGAATTCAACCCCTCTCTCAAATGGAAGACGCGGATTATCGCCAAAATCAACGTACACATTTCCGGAAACAGTGGAGAATTCCAGATAATGCCCTCGTTCTGGGTAGCATTGCCCGTTTACATCCTACCAAAGGACTTGATACCCTTGTTGCAGCCAGCGCACAGCTTCTTTCTCATTTTCCCCATCTTCACGTTCTGATCATTGGCGAAGGACCACTTCGTGCCAAACTTGAAGAAAGTCTGAAAAATGCAGGCGTACCCTATACTCTTCCAGGCTTTATCCCTAAAGCTTATCAAATCCTTCCGGCAATGGATCTCTTTATATTACCTTCCCTGAGTGAAGGAATGGGATTAGTTCTGCTTGAAGCGATGCAAGCTTATCTCCCGCTTATAGCCACCCGCGTTGGCGGCGTCCCCGAAGTCATCCGCGAAGGTCAGGATGGACTCCTCATTCCCCCTTCGGATACCCAGGCACTGGTTAAAGCCTGCCAAACTCTGCTCACTGAACCTTCGCTTTCGGAGAAGCTTATAAAATCCGGACTTGAACGTTGGCAAACCTTTCATCAAGAAAAAATGATTCAAAAAACAGAGAATTTCTATGAAGAAATTCTCTGCCAAAAATAAAAAACAAAACTTAATCTTAAGCCTATGAACTTTAGCATAAGCCTGTTATTGCCACTTTGTCTTTTGGTTTTCCCCGTTTTCCTTACTCCCTGGCTTTTCGCGATTTCCTACTGCGTTATCTTTTTCTGGCTCCTGCTCCTTCTGGTCTTGCTGTAATTTATCTTGAGAAGAATCTGCGGGTTTAGACTTACTCTTCCCAGGCGGAAGATCAGACGAAGTTCCATGACCGCTGCTTTGGCTTCTTAGGTCATTTTTCAAGTTACCGTTTGTATGGGTATCTTGGTCACTCCCCTCTCCGGAAGTTCCTTTATCCTTTGAATTGATGCCTGCAGAAGCTGCTTTTGAATTATTATTTTCTTTAATACGTTTATCTTGATCCATCATACTTTTAATTTGGGGTTCTTCAAGAAGCTTAATTCTTTCATCTGTATCTTTAACGGTATTTTCATCAGCATTAATACCTGCATTTTGGGCGGTATTCATCAATGCATACTCCCCAAGTGTTAAACCCTTTTCCTGAGCTTTTTTTTGCTCAGCTTCACTGAGTTGATACACAATAACCTGAGGATTCATTCCCTGGGATTGAGCAGCCGTTTCAATTTTTTGAGTAATTTCATCTGAATTAACTCCAGATGGAAGGGCACTTCCTTCTTTAATCGGTGAATATCCAACCAAAACCCAGAGATGATCAGAATTAAGGTAATTAAGCGCAGTTGATTGTCCGATAATTTCCGTTAGGGCTTGCTTCCAGGGTTCGCCTTTCACAGGCAGTCCTTTTAAAACGCGTTCAGCATCCGAGTCAAGGGATTCAGTCTGAAGAACACGACCTTTCTGATCAATGGTCAGCTGAAGCCTGGGATTGATGTCTAATGAAATCATCGCTGCCGCCGTTGTCGCTTGGTAAGCATTCCAACCCATTGAACCTATCAGCGTAAGAAGAAATACCGCCGCAATACTTACCGCGGTTCGCCAAAACAGCTGGCGCTGCTGCCGAACATTTGACAATTCAATTTCAGCCCCAACTTCAACATTTCTCCGGTAATGAACCTTTTGAAAAGATCCGTCATCCGCTAAAATTGTCAGCACCGAGCCTTTTTTCTCCAAGACTACAGCTTTCATTGGCTTCATTTCCTCACCCCCTCCTACCTGGGAGTACATACTCACGCAGATAAATAAAATCATGCTGATTTGCAATTAACACCGATACTGCCAGAATAAACTTTCTTCCTCGCTCCAAGACTTTAGGATGGACCTGAGTTTTTAAAGCGAGGGCTTGCATAGGTATCTTTTTCTTTTTTTCGACCGGACCCCATAATTCCGGATCAGTAGCAAGTATTCTTGCTACACGAAGCAAGGTTTCCCGAGTATCTCGATGCTTAGGTGAAACACTTGCTAACGCATCAAAATCTAAATCATATTGAGCAAGCGCTTGGGCAAATTCACGAACCTCCTGCGCCCGTTCGTTATTCTGCTCACGCTCACGAAATTCTTGTAAACCCAAATGAATTTCTGCGGCCTGGCCGACATCCTCTTGATCAAGAGGTAAAGCTTCTCTTAATTTCTGTTTGCGATAGTAATCGACCAAACGGCGTTTAATCAGCAATCGGGCATAGGCTAAAAAGGGGACTCCACGTTCTTCTTCATAATGGTCAATGGCTTCATTAAAAGCGATCATAGCTTCTGATAGCTCTTCATCCCTGCCCCAATCCAAAACACGATGGCAAACCTGATTGGCGACATGTCGAATAAAGGGTTGGGATTCTTCTAAGAAATCCTCCCTGATCAAGGGCTCCCCTTTAATTTCCTGCCATGGCCATCTCAGTTCCCATTCAGGCATTCTCCATCCTCCTAATGAACAATACGTATCTTTAGTTCGTCTTTTCGTCGGTTTAAACTCAATAACTGACTTTATTTTTCCCTATCTTGAACGGCGCGTGTGTTTCTGTTCCTCTTTCTTTCCTTGTTTAATCACACGCCATGCAAATTTGGGCAATACTATTTGCCTTTTTATTCGTTGAGGCTGCTTTATTAACCGATACAGCCATTCCAGATGAACGCCCTGAATCCATCGCGGTGCTCTCTTATTTAAACCCGCTAAAGCATCAAAACTTCCTCCTACGCCAATGTTTACGGTTGCTAGATCAGGATGTGACGCAATCCAGAATTCCTGGCGCGGAGCCCCTAAACCGACTAATAAAAGGTCAGGCTGAAATTTTCGGATTCGTTCCAAAATTTCCGCCTGCTCTTCAGGTTCAAAATAGCCATGCTGTGTTTCCCCTATTATTCCCGGATGTTTTTCAATCACTTTTTTCGCGGCAAGATCAGCTACCCCCGGCTTGCTTCCTAAGAAGAAAATACGCCATTTGTTTTCCCCTGCCGCCGGAAACAGAGCTTCTAATAGATCTATCCCGGTAACCCGTTCCGGCACAGGATATCCGAGGCGTTTGGCCGCCCATACAACCCCGATCCCGTCTGGAGTTACCAGCTGCGCGCGATTGATTAATTGTTTTAATCGGGCATCTGCTCCAGCTGCAAAAATAAGTTCCGGATTTGCTGTAACTACCCAGGTCTTTTCTTTTCTCTCAATAGCCCTTTGTATGTATTCAACCGATTCCCTCATCGAAGACTTGTCAATTTTAACGCCAAGGACTTCAACTCTCACTTTATCCTCTCCCCACATTGTTTCGCGCAGTTCTCCACATAGTGAAAAAAGAACCGAGGGCCTGAGTCAATCTAAATCAAGTTTAGATAAACCTCTCTCCTCGGGTCTTTTTATTTTTTCTTTGTGTAAAGGTCCGTTCACCGATTAAAAACTATGTTCTAATACCTTACCCGTACCTAAAGCGACGCAAGAGATTGGGTCTTCTGCAAGACTTACGGGGAGGCCTGTTTCACGAGACAAACGTGTATCAAAACCATAGACCATCGAGCCCCCGCCCGTCATGATGATTCCTTTATTTAATATATCTGCTGAGAGTTCAGGCGGAGTACGCTCGAGAACCTCCTTTACAGCACTGACAATCGCTTCTATGGATTCCTCAAGCGCAGTATAGCATTCCTTAGAATTGACCTTGATTGTCTTAGGCAGTCCAGTTACAAGATCGCGGCCGCGCACATCGATCTCTGTAAATTCAGGCCGTCCTTCAGGAATTGCCGCGCCTACTGCTATCTTAACCTCCTCAGCAGTTCGTTCCCCGATCATCAAATTATATTCACGGCGAATATGCCGAATGATTGCTTCATCAAATTTATCCCCGCCCACGCGCAGGCTGCGCTTGGTTACAATCCCTTCCAACGACAGTACCGCAATATCCGAAGTACCCCCGCCGATATCTACAACCATGTTGCCTGTAGGCCCGGAAATATCAAGCCCTGCCCCTAAAGCAGCCGCATAAGGCTCCTCGACTACTTTCACCTGTTTCGCCCCTGCTTGATAAGCAGCCTGTTTTACAGCACGTTCTTCTACTTCTGTCACACCTGAAGGAATACAAACTACGACTCGGGTTTTAAAAAATGGAAATTTCTTAGCCCCGGCTTTTTCCAAAAAATACTTTAACATCAGTTCGGTTGTTACGTAATCTGCAATAACTCCATCTCTCATCGGGCGGACAGCAACAATATTTCCAGGAGTTCTGCCCAACATCATCCGGGCGTCTTCCCCTACTGCTATCCTTTTATTTGTATTCTTGTCGATGGCGACTACTGAAGGCTCATGCAGAACAATGCCTTTCCCTTTAAGGTAAACCAATACGCTCGCCGTACCTAAGTCGATTCCTAAATCAATTCCGAACATTTTATGGAGGTACCCCTTTCTTTTTCAACCTAAATTTATTTTCCTCTATAAAGCAAAAGTACAATCTCCCCAAGAGGGAGATTATACATAATATACCACGTTTTTTTATTCGATAAAAATTTCCTAATTCCTTTAAGTAATTACCCTTTTTTCTAAATTCTAACCCTTTGCCCTTTAATTTTCTTGATATTTCTTTCGGGTTGCTTCTCCGCCTCGGATATGCCTCTCCGCCTTATTGCTTTCCAGGATTTGCTTAACCTCCATCGCTAATTTTTCATTGATTAAAGGGAGTCTTTCTGTAACATCCTTATGCACCGTGGACTTTGATACGCCAAATACATCGGCGGTTTGCCTGACTGTTGCGCTCGATTCCATAATGTAATTTCCAATGTCGAGTACCCGCTTGCGGATATATTCTTGCACGCTGAGCCCTCCTCCTGCACCCAAAATTTTATACATTTATATGCAGGTAAAACGAAAAAAGACATCCTTGACGGACGTCTTCTTCCTGGTAAATCATGTATATCAGAATTGAGCTACTGAACTTGAGCTTTATCTCCATTCCAAACTTCATAATGGAGCTGAGTTCTGTCATTTACGCCATCTGCACCCGGATAATATCCGATTTGGCCAAGCACCTCATTTTGTTCGATAACATCCCCTTGACGAACTCTTAAATTTTCAAGGCCTCCATAAACAACACGCCAATTCTCCCCGCAGTCAATCTCCACTTTCTCACCCAAAATGGGATCAGCCCCGGCAAAAGTTACTTTTCCCTCATGAGTAGCACGAATGACCGCTCCTTCCGGAAGAGCATAATCTGTTCCCGCATGAAATAAGTACGTATCCAAATTTTCCGAATAGTAGTTACCTACCTCACGAATATGCTCACCTGTTGCTGGACTTGGAAAATCCTTAACCGATAGCTTAGCTTTCTGTTCCTGTTTGTCTGCATCTGCTTTATTCGTTTCTTCTTGACGGATTATTGATTTATCCGAATCCGATGTTTCACTTACAGCTCCTGTAACAGTTTGTTGATCTTTGGCAGCGATTGCCTGGCCAACGACTTCTCTCCCCGACGGAACCTGTTCAAGTCTTGCTAAACCATACGTTAAAGATGCGAGACCTATTATAGCAAGCATCATAAAATAGGCCCAGCCTCTTTGCCATCCTTTTAACTTATTCATTGAATTCACCCTTTCGCAAGCTCGCAAACTTAAGCATGTAAAAATATCCTAGCAGTATTTCTAAAGATATCCTTGCCTGATGCGCTTTTTTTTAGACGAAAAGGTGACTCGAATTCCTTATTTATTTTTAATCCAAAAGATTAAGAATTAACATTACGACCCTGATATAAGGAATAAAGCTGTGCACCTGGATAAAAATGTTTTAATATTTCTAAATAGGTGTTCCCCGCATTACCCATATCATTAGCCCCATATTGCGACATCCCGACTGCGTGGCCATAACCATAAGTTTTAATCTGGATTTCCTCTGGTTTAACCGTAAATTCCATATCCGTAGAGGCAAGTCCTAAAAGTGTTCGAACTTGAACCGCAGTATAAGTTTTACCAAGAATGCGCACACTTTTAGCTCGCCCGGCCCCTGTTTGACTGGTAATCATAAAATCTGAACTGCTCAGCTTTTTTGGGGACCCTGTGATTCCAAGTTTCTGATAGAGTACGCTGAAAGTGAAGTCATAAGTTTTAATAAACCGTGAAGGATTTTTTTCTTCGGAGTCTACATTTTGCAGATATGTTCGCGATGTGCTCCATACATCTTCAGCTCGTTCCGTCGTTTTACGACCGCTGCTGCTGTGGTAGAAAGCATCAATATACTGCCCGTTAGCAGTGAGAGCTTGCCCTTTTGTTTCTTGAACTGCATCAGCCATTTTCCCTCGATAGCGCCAGTAGCCCCACCATCCCCATTTCGCTTTCATTTGTGAGTCCGATAACCAGGCTTGGGTAAGCACCGTTGTATCAACATCATACCCTGGATCAGGATTTGCTTTTTGACTTATCCTCTTTACTGCGTAGGTCCTAGCTGCTACTGCCTGTGCCTTTAATGCTTCTTGATTAAATTCTGCGGGCATTTCTTCTGCGACAACCCCAACCAAGTACTGTTCGAGAGGAAGTGTCTCAATCTGACCACTCGGCATCTTTACTCGAATTGTCAAATCTCCGTTCATTGTTTCTTTTTTTATCCATCGATTCACGGTCCAAGGCAGGAGAAGAATAATGATTATCGAAAGCACAAGGATGGTTATCCCTTCTTTTTTCACAGATCTTTACACCTCTTTGCAGTACAAGCTTTACTTAACTTTATGCTTTATAAAGAGGCTATATGTCCCAGCAGGGCATTAAAAAAAGAGGCATTTTGCCTCTTTTCTTAACTATAGTTAATTTACTAATCTATTAACCCAATAATATTTAATCTACCCGGCGAATTTTGGCTCCAATCTTAGTGAGTTTATGTTCTATTCCTTCATAACCTCTATCAATATGATGTACACCCGATATTTCGGTTTCTCCTTCAGCGATTAAAGCTGCAAGAATTAGTGCTGCTCCCGCCCGTAAATCTGTTGCACAAACAGGTGCTCCGTTTAAAACGTCAACCCCTTGGACGATTGCACTTCGACCTTCTATCTTGATATCGGCCCCCATCCGTTTTAATTCGTCAACATGCATAAAACGATTTTCAAAGACAGTCTCAGTGACCATACCCGTCCCCTTTGCTTTACAAAGCAAGCTTAAAAACGGAGCTTGCAAATCCGTGGGGAAGCCTGGATGAACCTGAGTTTTAATATCGACTGCATTATAGCTTCCTTCACTGTAGACACGGATTCCGTCGTCTTCCTCTTGAAAATGAATCCCTGCCTCCTCCATTTTAGCAAGAACAGGGTTAAGATGATCCGCAATCACGTTTTGCACGAAAACATCTCCGCCGGCAGCCGCTGCCATTAAAAGATAACTTCCCGCTTCAATTCTGTCTGGAATAACCGTATGATTTGCACTATGGAAGGAAGAAACCCCTTCAATGTGAATTACGCTCGTTCCTGCCCCGCGAACTTTTCCTCCTATTTGATTGATAAAATTCGCGAGATCAACAATTTCCGGCTCTTGAGCGGCATTTTCGATAAGCGTTGTTCCCTCTGCACCCGCTGCAGCCATCATAATATTCTCAGTTGCGCCAACACTTGGGAAATCCAGGTAGATTCGTGTTCCCTTTAAAACAGAAGCAGATACATCAAGAAAGCCATGATCCATTTTTACCTCTGCACCTAATGCTTCAAGCCCCTTAAGATGCCAATTGATCGGGCGTGAGCCGATTGCACAGCCGCCCGGATGAGAAATACGGACATGACCTGTTCTTGCAAGTATAGGTCCCATCGTAACGATCGAAGCTCTCATTTTTGAGACTAATTCATGCGGTGCCTGAATACTTGTAATCTCTGGTGTATTTATAAATAATTGCGATCCTTCCCGCTTCACTTGAGATCCGAAAGAACCGATGACTTGGCACATGACATCAACATCCAATAACTGAGGAGCATCATCAATGCGCAAAGGCTCGGGTGATAGCAAGCTGGCCGCGATAATCGGCAATACTGCGTTCTTAGCTCCACTGACGCTAATCGATCCTTCGAGATGAGTTCCGCCAGTAACAATTAGTTTGCTCAAGTGTCAAAGCACCCCCTTTACGTTTTTTAGCATAATCTTCGACTTGCTACTATTCTCCCTTTGCATCCGTTTTTCCTGCAAATTGAACAAAGTTCGTCATATTAAAATTCTTCCAATAATGCGGGAATTGCCAAAACCGTATTTTCACCGCGAGTTGAACTGCGTGAAAGGAGTTGTATATTTACCTTATCGCGCCCCGCTTGGATAGTCGTGAAAGGACCTGCACTATATCCTGCCAGCGATGAAGTTTTCCCGGAAATTATCCACTGCTTAGGAGTTATGTTATTTTGGCTGAAATAAGCTTCTACATCCATTCCGGACGAAACCCTCTCATCTAAATAGGCTATGCCACCTGCCTGCTGTACCTGTTGAGAAAAAGCAGGATACCAGGAAAGAACTTCAGCTTCTTCGTTTTTATTGATTAGACGGTACCCGTGAATGGTAATCGCTTGATATTTATCCGATTGATTTTGTTCTGTTTGATTAATTACTTCTTTTTTTACCGTCCTCCATTCCCAACCGTTTTGTGGAAGTTGATTCAATAGGTTTACATAAGCCTCTTCATTTTCTTGCTCAAACCAAAACGTTACTCTAAGCTCTGCCTCAGAAGCTCCAGTTAAACCTGAACTCAGCAATAGCTTGGGCTGTTTTTGAATTGGACTTTCTATTGAAGTAAATAAGTGTATTGAGTTATTCGATCCGACTTTATATGATAATACCATTGCAGATATGATAATGACCATACCTAAAATCGAACGATTTAAACGAAAGGTCAATCTTATTCTCCTCTCATAGCAAGTGCTATTTTTATATGCTTTTATATAGGCTATATTAGCTTATAAAAATAGTTTTACCAAAGGAGAAAAAAGATAACGTAATAATTGAGTACAAATAAAAAAAATTACTCGAAAAGATAAAGCGCAATAGATATTATCTAATCTACTGCGCTTTATCTTTTCGAAAATCAATCTCTTTTTGAATCTGCAGCATTAATCCGTGCAATTGCCCGGCGAAGAGCATATTCAGCACGTCTAATATCTGTATCAGCTGACTTTTCAGCTAAGCGCTTCTCAGCTCTTTCTTTCGCTGCTAAAGCTCTTGGCACATCAATAGCTTCACCAAACTCTGCCGTATCTGCAAGAACTGTCGCCTTATTATCAGAGACTTCTGCAAATCCTCCCGAGATGGCTAACTTTGTTTTCGTACCATTGATAGTATAATGAATCACGCCCGCATCCAGTGCTGCAATGAGCGGAGCATGGTTGGGCAAAATTCCAAGCTCCCCGTTTACCCCCGGCAATATAACAAATTCAATATCTTCTTTAAGCACATTGCCTTCCGGGGAAACCACATGGAACGTGAACACACCAGCCATGTTTATGCCCCCAATGCTTTGGCTTTTTCGATGGCTTCATCAATCGTTCCAACCATATGGAACGCAGCTTCAGGAAGATCATCATGCTTTCCTTCAACAATCTCTTTGAAACCGCGGATCGTTTCTTTAATGGGTACGTATTTACCCGGCGATCCTGTGAAGATTTCAGCCACATGGAACGGTTGAGACAGAAAACGCTCAATCCGCCGTGCACGGCTGACGATGAGTTTTTCCTCTTCAGAAAGCTCATCCATACCCAAGATTGCAATAATATCTTGCAATTCCTTATTTTTTTGGAGAATTTGCTGAACACTTCGTGCAACGTTATAGTGCTCTTCACCAAGTATTTGAGGAGAAAGAATCCGAGAGGTAGAATCCAAGGGGTCAACAGCCGGATAAATACCCTTCTCTGAAATTGCCCGGTTTAGAACTGTCGTTGCATCCAAGTGAGCAAATGCTGTAGCCGGAGCTGGGTCTGTCAAATCGTCAGCCGGAACATAAATCGCCTGAACAGAAGTGACAGATCCGTTCCGTGTTGATGTAATCCGTTCTTGCAAAGCACCCATTTCGGTAGCGAGCGTTGGCTGGTAACCAACAGCAGAAGGCATCCGGCCTAAAAGAGCGGACACTTCGGATCCTGCTTGAGTGAAACGGAAAATGTTATCAATGAAAAGAAGAACGTCTTGGTGCTGAACATCCCGGAAATACTCTGCCATCGTCAGTCCGGTCAGACCCACACGAAGACGGGCACCCGGGGGCTCGTTCATCTGTCCGAAAACCATGGCCATCTTGCTGATAACCCCGGACTCTTTCATTTCATTCCACAGGTCGTTTCCTTCACGGGTACGCTCACCGACACCAGCAAAAACGGATAGTCCGCCATGCTCCTGTGCAATATTGTTGATAAGCTCCTGGATAAGAACGGTTTTACCTACACCGGCACCGCCGAAGAGTCCGACTTTACCTCCGCGGGAATAGGGAGCGAGCAGGTCGATAACTTTAATCCCCGTCTCCAGCATTTGAGTTGATGGGTCTTGATCCACAAAGGCAGGAGCAGGCCGGTGGATCGGATAATTCGTCTCTGCGACGACTTCCTCTCCATTATCAACAGGTTTGCCTAATACATTGAACATCCGTCCTAAGGTCTCCGGACCGACGGGGACGGTGATTGGCGCACCTGTATCCGTTGCTTCCATGCCGCGTTGTAAGCCATCCGTGGAGGACATCGAAACGCAGCGGACTGTATCGTTTCCTAAGTGCTGGGCAACCTCTAAGGTAAGATTAATCTTCTTCTCAGGAATTTTAATTTGAATTGCATTATAGATTTCCGGCAGTTGGTCAGGAGCAAACTCAATGTCAACTACCGGTCCCATGACTTGCACAATCTTGCCGATATTCACAGGCGAGAAACCTCCTTTTTGAGTATTTCCGGCAGTTTATTCGAGGGCAGCCGCTCCCCCGACAATTTCGGAAATTTCCTTCGTAATGGCCGCTTGACGTGCACGGTTCATCTGCAATGTCAAACGATCAATCATGTCTTTCGCATTATCTGTCGCTGCACCCATCGCCGTCATTTTAGCTCCCATTTCACTCGCTTTACCCTCAAGTAAGGTTCTGTAAATTTGAGTTTCAACATACTTCGGGAGTAAAGTGTTCAGAATCTCTTCAGGCGAAGGTTCAAAAATATACTCTTTGCCGGTCTCTCCTTCGGGTTGTTCGACCGGTAATAGCTTAATTTGTTTAGGTTGCTGATTGATGGCCGAGATGAATTCATTATAGATCAGATAGACTTCGTCAAAGGTGCCTTCACTGTAAAAACGAATGACTTGTTCAGCAATTTCCTTCGCGACGCTATATGAAGGGAAATCTCCAAAGCCGATAAGTTCTGAAAGCATCTCAACTTTTCCATGCCGATAAAAATCTCGTCCCTTTCGGCCAATCGCTATAAGTTTCGCCTCGTGTTCTTCTTTAGCGATTAAATCATTTGTCAACCGGATTAGGTTTGCATTATACCCACCACAAAGTCCCCGATCAGAAGTGATTAGAACATAGCCCACGGTATGCACAGGGCGCTTCTCCAATAGCGGATGAGTAACCTCAGCCTGATTCTGTGCGAGACGGACTAAAATCTCTTGCATTTGACGGGTGTATGGCCGGGCAGCCGTAACCCTTTCCTGGCATTTCCGCAATCGAGCAGCGGCAACCATTTTCATGGCCTTCGTAATCTGTTCCATATTACGGACGCTTCGGATCCGGCGACGAATATCACGTATACTAGCCACCTCGTTCACCTACTCCCTGTTTATTAGGCTAGGAATCCTTGCTTGAACTCAGTAATGGATTTTTCAACTTCCTTGTTGAGCTCATCAGAAAGGGCCTTTTCAGTACGGATTCGAGCCAGGAGGTCGGCTTTAACTGAGCGCATATACCGCAGATACTCTTGTTCAAAACGTCCAATCTGATCCACTTCAATATCATCAACCAATCCCTTAACCGCCGCATAAATAACAACGACTTCTTCCTCAACTGGGAGGGTGTGATATTGTTGTTGTTTCAGAATTTCCATCGTCCGCTGACCGCGAGCTAAGCGCATTTGTGTGATTTTATCCAGGTCTGAACCAAATTGAGCAAAAGCAGCAAGTTCACGATACTGTGCAAGGTCGAGACGGAGCTGCCCAGCAACTTGTTTCATCGCTTTGATTTGCGCCGAACCACCCACACGGGAAACGGAAATACCAACATTGATTGCTGGACGGAAACCTGAAAAGAAAAGGTCCGTTTCAAGGAAGATCTGACCATCTGTAATGGAGATAACGTTTGTCGGAATATATGCAGAAACGTCACCCGCTTGGGTTTCAATAATCGGCAAAGCCGTCATTGAACCGCTCCCAAGTTCAGGCGATAGTTTTGCAGCCCGTTCCAAAAGGCGGGAATGGAGATAGAAAACGTCTCCTGGGTATGCCTCGCGTCCGGGCGGACGTTTCAAAAGGAGGGAAAGTTCACGATACGCAGCAGCTTGTTTCGAAAGATCGTCATAGACGATTAAAACGTGCTTGCCGTTATACATGAATTCCTCTCCAATAGCGCAGCCAGAGTAAGGCGCAATATAAAGCATCGGAGCAGGTTCTGAAGCAGGTGCGGAAACGATAATCGTGTAATCCATGGCACCGTGATCTTCCAACGTTTTCTGTACTCCTGCTACTGTGGATGCCTTTTGCCCAATAGCAACATAAATACAAATGACGTCTTGGCCTTTTTGGTTGATAATCGTATCAATTGCAACAGCGGTTTTTCCCGTTTGACGGTCTCCGATAATCAATTCTCGCTGTCCGCGGCCAATCGGTACGATCGCGTCAATTGATTTGAGACCCGTTTGAAGAGGCTCGTGTACCGATTTCCGAGCAACGACGCCAGGAGCAGGGGATTCGATCGCACGGAACTTCGTGGTTTTAATTTCTCCTTTTCCGTCAATCGGTTGACCTAACGCATTGACAACGCGTCCGATCATTGCCTCCCCAACAGGAACCTCAACAATTCTCCCCGTGCGTTTAACTGGGTCGCCTTCCTTAATACCAACAAATTCTCCTAAGATAACACAACCGATGTTGTCTTCCTCAAGATTCATAGCCATTCCGTAAACTCCGTTTGGAAACTCCAAGAGTTCACCGGCCATTGAATTTTGCAAGCCGTAGATGCGGGCAATCCCGTCACCGACCTGGATAACAGTTCCCACGTCCACGACATCGACCGCATTATCATAACGTTCGATTTGCTGCTTAATAATTGAACTAATTTCTTCTGGACGTATATTCATCCTGTCTTTTCACCCCTATTTTCTGAGGTCTTTAAAGTGCCTTATTAGCCTTAACCTAAACTTACACGCATTTTGGAAAGCTTGTAGGCCACCGTTCCATCTAAAACCCGATCACCAATTTTCACTAGTATACCCCCGATAAGCTCGGGACGGACTTCCTTGACCATTCGTACATTCTTACCCGTGATTCGAACGAGTTCCTTATGCAAACGTTCTTCTTGACTTTCGCTTAAGGGTGTAGCACTTGCAATCCGTGCCTCAACGATGTTGCGTGCTTTATCCGCAAGCAGCTTAAACTCTCGTTCGATTTCCGGAAGTAAATTTTCCCTTCTTTTATCAATAAGAAGAGAAATAAAGCGGCGAACCGTATCACTCAAGCTGTCTGAGAAAAGCTTGTCCATTAGCTCCTTCTTTTCAGTCAAAGTAATATGCGGATGGTAAAGGAGATGCGCGACCTCAGCATTCTCATCAATCAAGTGTGTCAATTCTTTAAGTTCAAGTTCAACTTGATTGAGATCCTGCTTTAAAGCGATTTCATATAAGGCCTGGGCATACCGGCGAGCAAGAGCTCCCTTTAGCATGGCAATTCCCCTACCTCTTGAATAAATTGCTCAATAAGATCTTCCTGACTTTTGGCATCCAAGTTTTTACGGATGATTTTTTCAGCTACGGAAACTGATAAATCAGCCACTTGTGCCTTTACCTGGGCAATTGCCAAGTCACGTTCGCGCTCTATATCAGCCAGGGCTGACTTTTTAATCTTCTCAGCTTCTTCATGAGCTCCGGCCAGAATCTCAGCAGAGCGTTCTTCGCTCAATTTCGTTGCCTTCGCAATAACCTCCTGAGCTTCTTGGCGTGCCTTACGCATTTCTTCCTGATATTCGCGCTTTATTTGTTCAGCCTGCTGACGTTCTTGTTCAGCTTGTGCAATATTAGATTCAATAAAGTTACGACGCTCTTCCATCATATTCATAAGCGGATTCCAAGCGAAGCGTCTTAGAATATAAAAGAGCACTAAAAAAGATAAAACCTGGGCGACGAGCGTCCAATCAAATTGTATGGGATTCACAGTTTACCCCCTCTCTCAAGTCGGTCCATCTGCGGATGATTTTTTCAAGGGGGAACGATCCGTTCCCCCTTGTTCCTGACGGGCTGGGACTTAAGACTCAAGCCCAATTAAATTCCAGACTTACTTTGTGAACATGAGAAGTAGTGCGAGTACCCAAGTTAACAGTGGTAAAGCCTCGACAAGACCAACCCCGATAAACATGGTTGATTGTAATGAACTTTTAGCCTCAGGCTGGCGAGCAATGCCTTCCAGCGTTTTTGTAATAAGGCTTCCATTACCAAGTGAAGCTCCGAGGGCTGCTAAACCAGCAGCTATTCCTGCACCAAGTGCAGCTGCAGCAGATACATCCACAGAGTTTCCTCCTTTCTTTGTTCCCCTAAATTATTTTGCTTATAATTCCTCAGTAGTGCACATGCTCCACTGAAAATTAACATAATAAAAAAATTTTGAGTTATTCTTCCGCGACTGCTTGGGCGACATAAGCCGTGGTCAGTACCGTAAAGACATAAGATTGGATTGCACCGATAAATACGCTGAACGCTAACCAGATGGAATCCGGAAGAATTCCCGGCAATACCCAAATTCCTGGAAGCATCATAATAACTTTAATAAGTACTTCGCCCGCATAGATGTTTCCAAAAAGACGGAAGGCCAGGGTCATCGGCTTGGATAAAAGATCGATGACATGGATCAATAAAAACAACGGATTAGGTTCTAAAAAATGTTTGAAATAATGACTGCCTTGATTTTTAATCCCCATACTCACTACGATAATCATTGTAAGTATAGCCAACGCCGCAGTGGTATTGATATCTGCAGTTGGTGACATCCAAGAGGAGCCTTCAAAAATTTTATCCAATTGAGCAAACTCCACATTATGAAGGAGATTAAACGTAAAGTTAGGAAGAAGACCAAACATATTGGAAACAAAAATAAACAGAATCAGCGTCACTAAATAGCCTATTAATGAGCGTCCTTTTTCTAGACTCATATTGTCCGAAACGAGCTTCCGAACAAAATCGATGGCCCACTCAAGAAAATTCTGCATTTTTCCGGGTTTACCGCTTGTCAAGCTGCGTACACCCAAAAGGACAAAAATCAAGATGATAGCCATAACCATCCAGGTCATCATCAGCGTTTTCCCATGAAAGGTCATATTTCCTAAATGCCACAACACGGTTTCTTCATGCATATTTTCATAACTCACCCCTTTCTTTCTTTATAAATTCGATAACCCCCAAAATAAGTGATACCAAAAGTCCTAGCGCAATACCTAAGGCTAAACTGAATAACCAACCCTTAAAAAAGCGGCCGACAATGACAACCGTCAGCGTCACAAAACCCAGACGCTTTACGAAGCTTCGGCGTAATCGTCGCACAGCCTCAGATGTATCCAGCTTGATACTGCTTTGAGCATCTCTATGAAGCCATTGAGTATATAAAAATCCAATCCAATATCCCAATACAGCTCCTATAAGAGAATTATTGCGAGTTAAAACCACCGCAAAAAATAAAACTGAAGTCCCTAGAAGTAAAAAAACGGTTTTATTTCTTGTCATCCGTTACCCCTAGCTTTCTTAAAGTAAGTACAAGATAACTTCCTCCAAGGATTAGACCCAGTAAAATGAAAATAATTTGAAGCCACGGTTCTGTTCCCCAGCGGTTATCTAAATATTTGCCCAGCAAATAGCCACCGCCGACTAAACTCGCTAATGTGCCTGCGATACTAGTTCCAATCGCCATCGCCTTAACTACGGTTAAACGGTTATTATCCATTAAACCAACCTTAATGCTATTTGACAATATTCAAACAGTTATATTTATTTCGCCAAAATCGCACAAATTCCTTCTTATCGGTTAAAATTTTTACTATTTTTATGTTTTTTTTAAGATTTCGCAAATTATGAACACTATGCACCATTTTGGAACAATTCTAGTATTATCTTTTTCATCGCCTGTATATTTTTACTTAATAAGCATGCAAATCATGTGCCAATCTAACGATCTTTAACTTATAACAAGAAAAACCGATAGTTATTCTATTTCTATAATGCTCAGACTTTTTGTATTCATTCAAAAATAATCTTTCTGTGAAATCTTTTTCACCCTTGTATGCAATTCACTGCGCAAAATTACTAAAGTGATTTAAAATCTCAGCAATCCGTTGTGAGGCTTTACCATCTCCGTAAGGATTGATAGCCTGGGCCATCCCCTGATAAACTTCCTCGTTATCCAAGAGCTGGTTTAGCTCTTCAACCACTCGCTCGTAGGATGTCCCTACGAGAGCAACCGTTCCCGCAGTTACTGCCTCAGGGCGTTCAGTTGTATCGCGGACTACAAGCACAGGCTTTCCTAAAGAAGGAGCCTCCTCCTGGATCCCCCCGGAGTCGGTTAATATGATGTGTGATTTAGCCATTAAATTGACAAACGGTTCATAATCCATCGGTTCAATTAGGTAAACTCGATAATGCTGCCCTAAGACCTCGCTGACAACCTTGCGTACAGAAGGATTCTTATGGACAGGGAAAACGATATACGTATCGGGTTTTTCTTCAAGGATATGCGCAAGGGCTCGATAAATTTGCCTCATCGGCTCACCTAAATTCTCACGCCGGTGAGTCGTTACCAAAATCATGCGTTTACCCTTTTCCCGTTCAAGAATTGCAGCCAGTTCCGGATCCCTGAATTGATAATCATCCCGAACCGTATTGAGCAAGGCATCAATGACTGTATTCCCTGTAACAAAAATTTTTTCTTCAGGGACACCCTCACGGAGAAGATTTTGTTTTGCTGTATCCGTTGGTGCAAAATGTAAATCTGTTATCGCACCTGTGAGCTTACGGTTCATCTCTTCCGGGAAAGGGGAATATTTATTTCCTGTTCGCAAGCCCGCTTCCACGTGTCCAACTGAAATATGGGAATAAAAAGCAGCAAGCGCGGCAACAAAAGTTGTGGTTGTATCGCCATGAACTAAAACCAAGTCGGGTTTTGCTTTCGCAAAAACTTCAACGAGTCCATTAAGTGCCCGGGTTGTGATATCAGCCAGCGTCTGACCTGCTTTCATCAGATTCAAATCATAGTCTGGCTTAATCTTAAATAATTCCAAAACCTGGTCAAGCATTTCCCGGTGTTGGGCAGTCACTGCAACTTGACACGGAATAGATTTTGCGTGAAGAGCTTTAACGACTGGGGCCATTTTGATTGCTTCAGGACGTGTTCCAAAAACGACCATGACCTTTTGTTGTTCTTTCAAAACTCGTACGCTCCTTTAAATATTTTAGATTCGGCTACTGTTCGTTCTCTTCTTGTGATGCAAAATGGACCATATCAAGACCCGCTTCTTGAGCAAGTTGGTGAGCCAAAGCATCCGGATAGGGATTGGCATAAATCACCCGTTTGATTCCCGCATTGATAATCATCTTCGTGCAGAGCACGCACGGTTCAAAGGTTGTATAGATATCAGCCTCTGCAATTTCTACGCCGTGCTTCGCTGCCTGAACAAGCGCATTTTGTTCGGCATGAACTGCACGGCAAATCTCTGTGCGCTCTCCGGATGGAATCTTAAGCTGTTGACGCAAGCAGCCTGCTTCAGCGCAATGTTTTAGTCCTGTCGGACTGCCATTATAGCCTGTACTCAAGATTTGCTTGTCCTTAACAATAACTGCTCCAACCTGGCGTCGTAAACAAGTCGAGCGTTCAGAAACAACCTGTGCCATTTTCATAAAGTACTGATCCCAACATGGCCGGCTTTTTAACACGTTCATCACTTCGTTCCAAACAGTCGATCCCCAGCATCTCCCAATCCTGGTACAATATAGCCGTGATCATTCAATTTCTCGTCCACAGCTGCTACAAAAATATCGACATCTTCATGCGCGGATGTTACAGCCTGAATTCCCTCCGGAGCTGCAATGAGGCACATCAATTTAATATTACGAACTCCGCGTTCTTTTAAAAAGGTGATCGCAGCTGATGCCGAACCGCCTGTAGCCAGCATGGGATCGATAACAATTAAATCTCTTTCTTCAATATCGGTCGGCAGTTTACAGTAGTATTCAACAGGCTTAAGTGTCTCCGGATCGCGATATAATCCAATATGACCTACTTTTGCGGTTGGAATAAGCTTAAGCATTCCGTCAACCATACCCAAACCAGCACGCAAAATCGGAACTAATCCGACTTTACGCCCTGCAATCATTTTTGTCTTCGTTGAAGCAACAGGGGTCTTTACTTCAACCTCTTGAAGCGGAAAATCACGGGTAACCTCGTAAGCCATCAGCATAGCTACTTCTTCAACAAGTTCGCGGAAATCCTTCGACCCGGTTTTCTCATCACGGATCAAAGAAAGCTTATGCTGAATTAAAGGATGGTCAAGAACATGTACTTGTGCCATAAAAATGTCATCTCCTAGTTCCTAATCTAAATTCGGATAGAGCGGAAACTCTTGGCAAAGATTTGCGACAATCTCTTTTGCTTTAGCAAAATTCGTTTCGTCCTGCTTCGTTAAAGCAAGATCAATGGCCTCTGCAATTTGCCGCATCGCTTGAGCATTCATTCCCCGGCTGGTCACTGCCGGCGTTCCGATTCGAATACCGCTCGTTATAAACGGACTTGCCGGATCATAAGGAATTGTATTTTTGTTGACTGTAATTCCTACTTCATCAAGGATATGCTCCGCTTCTTTTCCTGTTAATCCTTTTGTCCGGACATCAATGAGCATAAGGTGATTATCCGTTCCACCCGAGACTAAACGGAATCCTTTTTCAGCTAAACTTGAGGCTAAAACCTTAGCATTCTCTACAATCCGTTTTTGATATTCCTTAAATTCCGGCTGAAGCGCCTCTCCAAAAGCAACGGCCTTCGCTGCAATGACGTGCATGAGAGGTCCTCCTTGAATTCCAGGGAATATCGCTTTATCAATTGCCTGGGCATATTCTTTTTTGCAGAGAATTAGGCCTCCCCTTGGCCCGCGCAGGGTTTTATGTGTCGTAGTCGTTACAAAATGAGCATAAGGAACTGGGCTTGGATGAATTCCTGCAGCAATAAGCCCAGCGATATGCGCCATATCTACCATTAGAAGCGACCCTGCTTCGTCAGCGATTTCACGAAGTTTTTTGAAATCAATGATGCGTGGATAAGCGCTTGCTCCGGCGACAATTAACTTGGGTTTATTTTCAAGCGCTAAAGCACGAACCTTTTCATAATCAATCATCTCTGTATCGGGATCAACCCCATAGGCGACAAAGTTAAAATATGCTCCCGAAAGGTTTACTGGGCTCCCATGAGTTAAGTGTCCGCCATGGGAAAGATTCATTCCGAGAACCGTATCTCCCGGCTTAAGAACCGCGAAATAAACTGCCGTATTGGCTTGCGCTCCTGAATGAGGCTGCACATTTGCGTGTTCGGCTCCGAAAAGTTTTTTGATCCGTTCCCGAGCAAGGTCTTCAACGATATCAACGTATTCGCAGCCTCCATAATAACGTTTACCCGGGTATCCTTCTGCATATTTATTGGTAAGCACTGAACCTTGAGCCGCCATTACTGCACGGCTTACAAAGTTTTCAGAAGCAATAAGTTCAATCTTATTACGCTGACGTCCTTCTTCCAGGGCAATTGCTTTGGCAACTTCGGGGTCTTGCGGAAGAACCCATTTTTTAATATAATCCATACACTCCTGCTCCTTTAATCCCATTTTTCAGTAAAATAGAATCGTTACCATTATTTCAGAATTCTAGATTCTATTGGACATAAACTACCTCAAAATATTAATCTTTTCAAGGGCAAAATTCTATTTTTATTAATTTTTCACCCATATCACTTTATTCAGGATAAATCGCACGCGGTCCGCCAATAAGACGGGGGCGCGTCCGGGCCATTGTCAAATGAGCTTCGCCGATTTCCTTGACATTAAGCCGGATCGGAACAGCTACAGGACGCAAATGCATTCCGATAAATGTATCCCCGATATCGATTCCTGCATGCCCTTTAATGCTCTCAACCATGACAGGAGATGAAAAGCTTTGATAAGCTTTTACTGACATCGCACCGCCGGCTTTTAGTCCAGGCAGAACAGTAACAGGTTCCAACCCATAACGTTCTACACATTCCTCCTCAACCACTAAAGCCCGGTTGATATGTTCACATCCCTGAACAGCAAGGTAAAGGCCGCGTTCCCGTACACATTTCAATAAAGGGGGCAGGAGAATTTCTGCAACCTCCGTGCTGCTTCCCTTTCCAATATGCTTTCCTAAAACTTCACTTGTACTGCAGCCTAAAACCAGGATTTGACCTGGGCGTAAATTTGCCTGTGCAAAAAATTCATCTAAAACTTTATACCAGATATCGCCAATTTTATTTAACTTCTCCTCAAACTCACTTGATCTATTTCCTTTTAAGTCTTCCTCTGGCACGTGAGTGCGCCTCCTTAAAGCTCTTCCCCATTTTCGATCGAAGTCAGCAAATCCACTCTTCGAGCGTGACGGCCTCCAGCAAAGGGCGTTTTAATAAAGATATCTACAATATCCAGTGCCAGTCCTACTCCTGTCACCCGCCCGCCTAAAGCAAGCACATTCGCATTATTGTGTTCTCGTGACATACGGGCCGAATACGTCTCTGAACATAAGGCAGCACGAATACCATGCATTTTATTTGCTGCCATGGAAATTCCTAAACCTGTTCCGCAAACAACTATTCCTAGATCTGCTTCACCTTTGATGACTGCATTACCCACTTTAAAACCAAAATTAGGGTAATCCACAGATTCTTTTGAGTTCGTCCCAAAGTCAATAAATTCTATTCCCTGTTCTTTTAAATGAGCACGTATCTCATTTTTAAGTTCATATCCCCCATGATCCGCACCTAATGCTATTTTCACTAAATCCACCTCCATAAGGCTATCTATTGCAAATTCTACACTGTAGCGGACAATCCCTGCCAAATTCACTAGAAACTTCAGAATCCAAGCAGAAAGCCTGGCCGCTGCCAAGCTCTATCCGTTATTTTAATCCTCTTTATGCCAAATTATCCAATTTGTTCTTGAGGTCATAAATCATTTTCTCTATTTCATCGGCAGAAGATTGATAAATCTGAAGAGAGCCGCCATATGGATCTAAAATATCCTGACCCGATAATCCCCAGTTCCCCAGACGGCGAATCTTTTTAACGTATTCCGGATATTGAGCACATAGCCGGATTTCATGTCCCTCTGTCATGGGAATAACCCAGTCTGCCTCACGCAGAAGCTCCTCTGTAACCTGCCTGGCACAATGCGAAGCAAGATCAATTCCTCGATCCTCCATAACCTTTATAGCGTAATCACTTGCTGGCGCTCCTTCCCAGGCACTCATTCCGGCTGAACCAACATCAAACTCAGGCCCCAGAATCACTTTTGCCAGAGCCTCCGCCATCGGGCTGCGGCAAGTATTTCCTGTACAGATAAAGAGCAATTTCATAGTGTATTATTCCCCCTACCTTAATGAACCTACAGCAGCATTCTTATGCCAATAACAACAAGGATTACGCCTCCAACAGCTTCTGCCCGTTGTCCGATCCAAGCCCCAACGAACCTGCCCAGTAAAAGACCGCTGCCCATCATTACTCCGGCAACCAATCCCATGACTAAAACAGTAAAGCCGGTTGAGCTCTCAACTACTCCCAAGGAAAAGCCCACGCTCAATGCATCTAAACTCACACTTGCTGCTAAAGCATAAACTCCCATGCCCTTTAAGGACACGCCAGAGGGAAGCTGGGTCCGTTTCAAAACTTCACGTGCTCGCGAAAGAGGATAACTTTGCGGTGCAGGCCGCCAAGCATTAAAGAGCATTCGCCCCCCGAGCCAGAACAAGACAAGAGCTCCAACCCCTTTGGCTAATTGGCCGATAACCTTTCCTAAAGCCTGACCAAGCAATATTCCCGTTAACGGCATAAACACATGGAAAATCGCGACGATGATAGAAAGCCGCAGCATCATTCGTTTGTCAATTCCCGTAAGGCCGATAGCTAAGGCTAAAGAAAATGCATCTGCACCCAGAGCGATCGAAAGCGCCAAGACCCAAGCCAAATTCAAGACCTTCACCCCCACACAAAACCACTTCTGTATTTTATGCTTGGGGGCAAAGCGAAATGCTTTTAAACAGCCGAGTGTACTTTACAGATACAAGATCTTCTGACCGGAAGCTTTTTCTAAACGATTCATAATGGCAAAACCCAAACCGTTTTTCGAAACTCCCTCAGCCAAAATAACATCAATACCTTGTTCATCGCAAAGTCTAAGTCCCTCATATAGACTCGCGGCAACCTCTTCCGGACGTTTTTCTGAACCGAGTACAAAAAGCAGATCGGGAAGCTGACTGTGCAATTCCGAAGCACTTTCTAAGGTACATAGGATTCCGACTTTTCTCAGTCTTGAATGCGCTTTTTGAATCGCTTCAGTCATCCTGGATAATATCTTTTCCCGTTCACCAATCAAAAGATAGAGTTCTCCCGTTGGCGCATAATGTCTATACTTCATTCCAGGCGCTTTAGGAGCCTGATTCTCAGAAGGATGATCGACTTTAACTTCACCAAGGACCTCTTCAAGTCTTTCTTTGGTAATGCCGCCCGGGCGTAAAATCATCGGCGCCTTCCCTGTTAAATCAAGGACCGTTGATTCAACCCCAACATTGCAAGCTCCGCCATCTAAAACAAGCGGAATTCGTCCTTGTAAATCCTTCCATACATGGATCCCATTGGTTGGACTTGGTTTGCCCGAAAGATTAGCACTCGGGGCTGCAATAGGAACGCCCGCTTTTTCAATTAAGCTTAAAGCAACCGGGTGGCTAGGCATGCGAATACCTATCGATCCGAGTCCAGCGGAAACGGTATCAGGTATAAAAGCAGTCTTTGGTAAAACTAAAGTTAAAGGACCCGGCCAGAACGCTTCTGCACAGCGCTTAGCTTGTTCATTCCAATCTTCAGCCACGGATTTGACCATATCAAAATTGGAAACATGAACAATCAGCGGATTATCCTGAGGACGTCCCTTTACCTTAAAAATCTCCGCGCAGGCATGAGCATCTAAGGCATTAGCCCCTAACCCGTAGACTGTTTCAGTCGGAAAAGCAACTAACTGTCCTTTTTGAATCAGCTTGGCAGCCTCTTCAATATACTCTGGCTCCGGTGTTTGGCTATCGATATATATACGTTTTGTCTCCATATCTATTTCACCTCGTTATGAACTCAACTCCGCATAAACGACCCGATCACGACCTCCGTAATCCTTAAAAATACGCGTTTTAAAACTTTTCTTAAAGAGCTCCTCAACCTGCTGTCCTTGATTCCAACCTATCTCCATGAGGATTTTTCCGTCACGTTTAAGCAAAGAAGCAGCCTCCTCAGCCAGGCGGCGATAAAAAATCAGGCCATTTTCTGCACCCACCAGAGCCATTTGAGGTTCTTCGAAAATTTCTGGTGCAAGTTTTCGATATTCTTCTTCAGGAATATAAGGAGGATTCGTTACCAGCCAATCCCACTCTTCCCCGCAAATAGGTTCAAAAAAGTCCCCTTGCCGCCAATCCACCTGAACATGATTCAGCAGGGCATTATACCTGGCAACCTCAAGCGCGGCCGAAGATAAATCCGTCCCAACAACGTAAGCATCAGGCCGGTAATGGGCGATAGCCACCGCCAATGCCCCGCTGCCGGTACACAAATCTGCAATTTTGACTTCAGGTCGGGGAGATCTTTCTTTAAGTTCAAGCAGCTTTTCAATAATTATTTCACTGTCCGCTCTTGGAATCAAAACACGATTATCAACATAAAAGCCTAGACCCATGAACTCTTGATTATTTAGAATATATTGAAGCGGTTCTCGATCAGTACGCCGTGCAACTAAATCTTGATATGCTTTCCAAGCGGTAGCAGAAAGCACTCCATCCCGATCGAGATAGAGTTCTTCCCGCCGCCGCCCCAAAACATGCCCTAATAACAAATCTGAATCCCAACGCGGATTTTCAATTTCCGCTTTAATTAATTCCAGCTCTCCCCATTTCAGAGCTTCAAGAATTTTCATTAGGCCTCCGTCTTCAAGCGCTCCGCCTGATCTGTGGTAATCAGTGCTTCTATGATCTCATCCAAATCTCCAAGCAAGATACTGTCAATGCGATGCAAAGTCAGACCAATTCGGTGATCTGTGACCCGTCCTTGAGGAAAATTATACGTCCGAATGCGTTCACTTCGATCCCCAGTCCCTACTTGACTTTTCCGAGCCGAGGCCATTTCCCCGTGCGCCTCTTCCTGAGCTTTTTCTAAAAGACGCGCTCGCAAAACGCGTAAGGCTTTTTCTTTATTTTTTAACTGAGATTTTTCATCTTGACAGGATACTACAGTTCCTGTCGGTAAATGCGTTATCCTTACCGCAGATTGAGTTGTATTGACACACTGTCCTCCCGGCCCGCTGGCACAAAAAAGGTCAATCCGCAAATCGTTTTGGTTGATCTCAATTTCTACTTCCTCAGCTTCAGGCAATACAGCAACGGTTGTCGTAGAGGTATGGATTCTGCCCCCGGATTCAGTGGCCGGAATCCGTTGGACGCGATGAACCCCGCTCTCAAACTTCAGCTTGCTGTATGCACCTTGTCCTTCAACAAGGAAGACAATTTCCTTGAAGCCGCCGATGTCCGTGTAGCTCGCACTCATAAGTTCAGTCCGCCAGCCTTGGCGTTCTGCATACTTGGTATACATCTTATACAAATCGCCCGCAAAGAGAGCTGCTTCTTCTCCACCCGCACCGGCTCGAATCTCCATGATGACATTTTTCTCATCATTGGGATCCTTAGGCAGGAGAAGAATCTTCATCCGAGCTTCAAGCTCCCCCCGTTTGGAAATAAGCTCCTCTCGTTCGAGTTCAGCCATTTCCTTCAGCTCTGGATCCAGCTTTTCACTAAGAAGGCTTTCTGTGTCCTCGAGACTCTTTAAAACACTTTTGTATTCACGAAAAGCCTCAACAATTTCAGTCATCCCCGCTTGAGCCTTCGCATACTTTTGCCAACTGTCCTGATTCGCAATCACATCCGGATCGCTCAAAAGTTGGGTTAATTCGTCATAGCGACGTTCAATTTCCGTTAATTTATCAATCATCTCAACACCTCAAAATCACATTGATCACAAAGTCATAATCATTTATTACGAAAGTTCCTGTCCTGATTCTAATACTCCCTTCAACGCCGCTAAAGCAACTTCCAACTGCTGATCGTCCGGCTCCCGCGTCGTTAGTTTCTGTAATAAAAGTCCTGGAGCAATCAACCACCGCCAATAAGGCGAGTCTAGATGCCGTGCAGAGAACTTTAAGATTTCATAGGCTACCCCAGCAACAAGCGGCATTAAAACGATCCGGGAAAGAATTCGCCACCATAAAGGATTAAGCCCGAGAAAGGCAAAAACAAAAATACTTACAACAACAACAATAAGAAGAAAACTCGTTCCGCAACGGGGATGGAGCGTTGAAAATTTACGAGCATTCTCAACCGTGAGCTCCAAACCTTCCTCATACGTGTAAATCGTTTTATGCTCAGCACCATGATACTGAAACACGCGTTGAATGTCTTTCATCCTGGAAATAATCAGGATATATGCAAAAAAGACAAGAAGACGGATTCCTCCTTCGAGGAGATTTTGCAGGATAACCCCTGGAACTTTTGCCTTGAGCAAATGAGCCGACCCTGTCGGCAAACCCACAAATAAAAGGAGTCCAAAACCTAACGCTACGATAACAGTTAAGGCCATTTCCCAAAAACTGAGTTCCTCTCCCGTTTCCTCACCTGCTGCTCGATTCGCAGAAAACATCAAGGCCTTGGTCCCTACGATCAAAGATTCTATCAACGCTACAAAACCTCGAATTAAAGGCAATTTCCAGAAAGCGTTCGTTGACCAAGGCTTAATTTCTTGGTGGGTTACCTCAATCTCACCATTCGGCAAGCGGACCGCAAGCGCTGATGATTTTGGCCCTCGCATCATAACCCCTTCAATCAGAGCTTGCCCACCATACTGAACCGGTTTGCTCATCTACTCTCCTCCTTCCGCGAAGAAAACTAAGCTTCGTCCATTTGGATAAAGAAAACTTGGCTTTCGCCTGAAGACATTGTCTTCGCACTTGTCAAAAATTTTATACTTTCTAATAGTATAAAATGAAAAAGCAGAGCATGCGCTCTGCTTTTTCTCCAGCAACGACCGCAGGCCGTTGTTTATTTTCTTATAGTCCGTATTTCTTTTTAAACTTATCAACCCGTCCACCAGCATCAACAAAGCGTTGGATACCGGTATAGAAAGGATGACACTTAGAACAAATTTCCACCTTGATATCTTTTCTCGTGCTACCGGTATGAATAACTTCACCACATGCACAAGTAATCGTGGTTTGTTCATATTTAGGATGTATTTTCTCTTTCATATCGTCACCTTCTTTCCTTCCGAATATTCAACGGATATGTCATCAGCTCTGACGAGCCTAAGAATCTCCGTACTGAAAACCAGTCAACTTTTAAAATTATAGCACAAAGAAACCAAAACGGTCAAGATAACAATTCGTTATTTCTCACTGCTTTGCTATAGAATATTGAGGTAAAAAATCTGCGGGATCGACTGTTTTTCCATTTTGCCGAATTTCAAAATGCAGGTGAGGACCCGTTGTATTTCCCGTATTTCCGGAAATTGCGATCCGTTCACCGATCTCAACCTGCTCACCTGCCTTAACGAGCAATTGACTATTATGAGCATATAGGGTTTGAATTCCATTTCCATGATCCAGTAAAATTGCCAAACCATATACTCCCAAACGGCCGGCTTTGAGAACCCGACCGGCGCGGGCGGCACTCACCGGTGTCCCCGTCGCGACCGCAATATCAATTCCATGGTGAAACTCTTTATACCCCCGCCAGCCATAATCCGAACTCAACGGGCCCAAGACCGGCCAATGCCAGGAAACCGTGGATCCACGCGATACATCTTCAGCTTTTGTATTTTCTCTGATCGTTAAAGTCATACCGGGTTTAAGAGAATTTAATTTGGGATTATCCTTCATAATCTGCTCCGGTGTTGTTCCATATCTTTTGGCCAAAGCATTCAAATCCTGACCAGACTCCACAGTAACAACTGAAAAACAGGAGATTGTTTTTATACCGCTTGAGTACGCCGGAATAACATTACATATCAGAACAAAAGAGGCCATGAGAAAAGCGGCACACCCTTTCATAAAACGGACGTGCCGCTTTCGCCCCTCACCTTGAACAGTCATTCTACTTAACCACCTCGAAACTGAAAGATTTAACATTTTCCTCTATTCTTTCCAGTTTTCGAAGATTAAATACTATAACAAATTTTTCACTTATAAAGGAAGTTTATCCTCGAGCACATGTATTCATAACACCCTTCATGGCATAAAGGGGTTTCTTATCAAATCGATGCCGCGCTTCAATGAAGCGAACTGTTCCTGTTTCGCCCCGCATAACAACAGTGTGGGTTAATGCGCCTTGTGCCGTAAAATTAACACCGCGAAGGAGCGATCCTTCGGTAATCCCTGTGGCTGCAAAGAAAACTTCATCCGATTTTACTAAATCGTCCAATGTCAGGAGTTTGTTTACATCTGAAATCCCTAAAGCTTGAGCTCGGGCGATATCGGCATCGTTTTCCGGCCAAAGGCGTCCTTGCATTTCTCCGCCTAAACAACGGAGTGCTGCTGCGGCCAAAACTCCTTCCGGAGCACCGCCAACACCCATCATAATATCGACACCGCTTCCTTCAACTGCACATGCTACAGCCGGAGAAACATCGCCGTCAGAGATAAGACGTATTCTGGCGCCTGCATCCCGCGCCTCTTGAATCAATTTATGATGACGGGGACGGTCTAAAATAACAACGGTTAAATCATCAATACTCTTCCCCAAGCCCTCTGACAAAATTGCTAAGTTCTCATGAACAGGGGCATCAAGATGGATTTTTCCTTTACCGGCCGGGCCGGTAGCAATCTTGTCCATATACATATCCGGGGCATGCAGTAAGCAACCTTTTTTGCCAATAGCCACTACAGCAATAGCACCAGCTAACCCTTTGGCAACAATATTTGTTCCCTCGAGCGGATCCACTGCCACATCAAGTTCAGGTGCATCACCCGTACCTAAACGCTCTCCAATATAGAGCATAGGAGCTTCATCCATTTCCCCTTCTCCGATAACTACAGTACCACTCATATGAATGGTATCGAAAACAGAACGCATGGCCTCAACTGCTGCGTCATCTGCAGCCTCCTTATTCCCGCGGCCAACCCATCGTGCGGACGCTAAAGCAGCTGCTTCTGTAACGCGAGCAAATTCCATCGTCAGTTCTCTTTCCATCGAGACGACCCCTCACTTTCAAATCATACGCAAAAATTTTGCAACTAAACAACTATTTGTTCATCACAATTATTCAATTTACTCTTATTGTGCCATACTCTTTCCCTAGTTTCAAGGCAAACAATAATAAAAGGCTCCTTCTCAAGGAACCTTCAAGCTTTTAAAATCTATCCGAGCTTTTTCCAGTCTTCTAAAAACCGTTCAATACCTGCATCCGTTAAGGGATGCTTAAAGAGCTGCCGCAATACCTTAAAGGGAACAGTTGCAAAATCTGCGCCTAACTTTGCTGATTCAGTAACATGAACGGGATTCCGAATACTTGCAGCAATCACCTTCGTGTCGATCGCATGAATGCTGAAGATATCGCATATTTCTTCCACGAGGTTAAGACCATTCTCACCAATATCATCTAAGCGTCCCAAGAACGGACTGACATAGGTTGCACCTGCCCGAGCAGCGAGCAGCGCCTGAACCGCATTAAAAATCAGGGTAACATTCGTGTTAATTCCTTCTTGGCTTAAAACTTTAACAGCTTTAAGACCTTCCTCAGTCATCGGAATCTTTACTACGATATTTTTATGCATCCCTGCAAGTTCCCGCGCTTCTTTGAGCATTCCCTCCGTATCCAGAGCAATAACCTCTGCGCTTATCGGTCCATCAACGACTTGTACCAGTTCTTTCAGAAGCGTATGGAAATCCTTTCCCTCTTTGGCAACTAAACTTGGGTTGGTGGTTACTCCAGCAATAACGCCCATATTCCAGGCTTGATTAATCTCATCCATATTCGCCGAATCCAAAAAAAATTGCATACCTGCTCCTCCTATTAAGCCTTAGCGTTGCTGCCAAAAATTCGAATCTTCTCGCGAATGATTGCCGTTGCTGCCTCCCGAGCTGGGCCAAGCACTTTGCGAGGATCAATTTCTTTCGGGTTTTGTTCAAGAACTAGACGTGCGGCGGCCACAAATGCTTCACGAATATTCGTATCAATATTTACTTTACACACACCCAAAGAAACTGCTTCACGGATCGCATCCTCAGGAACGCCGGAAGAACCATGAAGAACGATAGGGGTGTTTACCCGTTTCCTAATTTCTTTTAAACGCTCGAAATCAAGCTTTGGAACCCCTTTATATTGTCCGTGGGCTGTGCCAATGGCAATTGCTAAGGCATCTGCGGGAGCTTCTTTAACAAAGCGTTCTGCCTCGGCAGGATCGGTAAACAAGGCTTCACGTTCACTGATCGAAATATCATCCTCAGTTCCCCCAATTTTGCCCAGTTCCGCTTCAACGGAAATTCCTAAGGGATGAGCGACTTCAATAACTTTATTTGTTAATGCGATATTCTCTTCAAGAGGAAGTTTAGATCCATCGATCATAACCGAGCTAAAACCGTTACGGATACATTGCACTACTTGAGTAAAACTCGTTCCATGATCCAAGTGTAAAGCCACTGGAATACTCGCTTTTTCAGCTGCTAATCGTGTAAGTGTCGCTATATATTCAATTCCGGCATATTTAATGGCTCCTTGGCTGGCCTGAATAATAACAGGTGCCTTTTCCGCTTCAGCAGCAGCGACAATAGCCTGAACGATCTCCATATTATTACAGTTAAATGCTCCGACAGCATAATGCCCTTCCTGGGCCTTTTTAAGAAGCTCTGCAACAGGAACTAAACTCATGATTTATTCCTCCTCATTCGCCTTGGCGAGTTGATTTGCCCGCTGGTGGCGATTAATTAACAACGTTTTATTTTCCTCAAGTTTTAAGGATTTCATTCCTTCAAACAGACGAATATTTTCTGAGCTGTCGCCATAGATTACACCCACTGCCTCACAGTCTTCACAATACAGCTCAACTCGATCAGGCAATAATTCAAAGGACAAATGCCGGTTTCCGCAGCCACAGCTTAAAGCACCGTTTTTAGCCAAATAATGAAGATGATCCAAAAGTTTTAACATCACTTCCGGATTTTCGAATTCTTCTTCATAGCCCAGTTCCGCAGCCAATTCGCTTATCGATTTTTCCCGTTCATGACAGGCTTGGGTTACCTTTTGTTTAGGGCCAATAAAACCCGTTGAAGCTTCAACCTCCGGACATACCAAAGGCAAAACCGCCTTGCCCCAAATCGCACTCCGTTTTAAGCGTAAATAGTGAACCTCACCGCAAAATGCGCAGTGAAAAGATAAATTAAAATGATGATGATCACGGCTTACAACGGATAATAGAGGCTCACCGCATTGACAATAAAAATTCTCTCGCCCTTTCCCTGCAAAAGCAAAAAGAGAAAGAGCGTTAAATTCGAGTTCACCACATTTTGGGCATTGGATGGCCACTGACGTATTTGTCGTCAGTATCATAATTCCCACCTCTTTCTACTGAACTATACTTCGGCAAATCTCAGAGTTTTCCTGCATCCATACAGCCAAAAAAAATGGTGAAAAATTATAGAGAAAGAGACTTCCCAAAAAGAAAGTCTCCTTAAAGCTTACCCTTAAATAAATAAAAAATGAAAAAATTTTTCTTCTTAGCTATAGGTTGCTCACGTCTGAACTTGTCCGCATGTTACCTTCTAGAATCTCTCGAACGCGGTCTCTCATTTCAAACAGATCAAAGGGCTTGCTCATATAATATAGAACCCCTAAATCCCGGGCCTGCTCCATATTTTGAGCATCTCCATAGGCGGTCATCATGATAACCCCAACCTCTTTGTTAAATGATCGAATTTGTCTTAGGGTATCAATTCCATTCATACCCGGCATCTTCATATCCATCAAAATGAGATCAGGACTAAAATCCTCTAAAATTTGAAGTGCTTCTTTTCCATTACCCGCCATTTCTACTTCATGTTGATCTTCTCGGAAGGTTTCATATAACAATCGCCTTACCCCGAGTTGGTCATCAACAACCAGAACCTTAGACATCTTCTCACCTCTCACTTGGTGTTAATTTCTCCATATCCTGGTTGATATTCTGTATTAAGGGATAAAAATCCTTCTTTTATTCCTCGTTTTACAAAGAATGTTTTATCTTTACAGTAAATCCGATCAATTCGAGGGTTTGCTAAAGTTCTTCTCAGCGGAATAACAACCTCATCGCCAACCTGGCAAGAGAAATTACCCACATCCAATACGGTCAATTGCATTCCTATCTTTCCCGCTACGGGAACGACATGACCTCTTAAGTTAACCGTTTCTCCCCCTAAATAAACCCCAAAAAGAGCAAGCATATTTTTAATAACAATCTTAATAAAATCCCAAAAACCCTGTGGTACAAAATGAGGGACTACTCCAAATCCATCCGCATAACCTACAGGTATGACGGCGAGTTGGGTTTCCTTTTTTGTTCGATAAGTACTTTGATAACCAACGTACGTTCCTTTCGGTACATTGCGCATGTGTATAATTCTTGTTTTCGCGACCCAGGGATCCTTCAATTTGAGTTTTCCCGCAAAGCTGGGAGCAGGAAAATGCCCGATTAAAAGAGTCCCCACACGAACAAAATCCAGATGCCACTCAGGAAAATCCAGAAAAGCCGCGCTATTGCAGATATGTTTTAACATACTGTTTACCCCCAGCTCTTCAAGCCTTTTTACACCTTTCTGAAAATGATTATACTGTTCCTGTGTATAGGTGCGATCTCTCTGTGCTGCTCGTGCTAAATGCGTAAAGACACCGACTGCTTTAATATGCGGATTTGCCGCAAGGGCTTGCGCTAAATCCTCCAAGTCTTCATAAAAGAAACCGGTTCGCCCCATACCTGTTTCTAGTTTAATATGGACTTGTGCCGTTTTACCAAGGTCAGCAGCGAACTCCTCCAGACTCTGAATTTGCCCAAAGCTGGACAGGGTTAATTGGAGATTGGCTTGAAGCGCTTCCTCGACTTCCTCCTTAAGGACAGGACTAAGCACAAGTATTAACGCATCAATACCATGTTCGCGTAAAATAATTCCTTCTGAAACGGTTGTTACAGCAAAGGCTTCACAACCTGCCTCTTGAAGAACATGAGCTACCTGTACCGCGCCCATTCCATACGCATCCGCCTTTACGACGGCCATCAATCGGCTTTGAGGTTGAAGATGCCCTATAATTTCCTGATAATTATTGAGTACTGCATCGAGATTGACTTCAATCCAGGTTTCGCTCAATCCTTTGCACCTTCCTCATGTTCATTATTTATGATGGGAATGACCTTTCCCAGCCCGCCGAATTTTACCGAGAATTCCTTTTACGACATCTGAATAAATGGGTTCAAAATGCGTCCACATAAAATAAATAAAAGGTCGATAAACTAAGTCCCACTCGCCCACAAACTCGGTGTACTCTCCATTAAAACCTTTTTTAAAACGATAAAGTCCATATAAAGGATTATCTTCTGTTAAATGCCCTGGTACCCCGCGGAAATCGTACATTGTACACCCTTTGGACTTAGCCCAACGAATCATTTCCCATTGAATCAAATAGTTAGGCATTACATTTCTGTGCTCATTGGATGAAGCACCATACAAGTACCAAGCCTTCTCGCCAATAATGAGAGCAAGTGTCCCCGAAATAATCTCGCCCTCATACTCTGCCAGAAAAAGTTCAGCAAGACCGGCTGGATGAAGCAGATCATACATATCTTCAAAATAGGAGTAGGAACGTACCAGGAAACGGTCACGCTCTGTCGTTTCCTTAAGAACACGGTAAAATTCAGGAAGATCTTCCTTACTTCCCATTCGTATGGTGACCCCTTTTTTCTGAGCCAATTTTACATTATAGCGTGTTTTCTGATGCATTTGCTTGAGCAGTGTCTCTTCGTCTGGGGAGATGTCCAACCGGAAAACATATTTGGGCTGAACCCCTTCGAATCCTTTGCCGCTTTCAGCGGACCGGAAACCTCGCGCGCGCAAATAATTTTCGAGCTGTCGCTCCGATGAAGGAACATCAGGATCAACTTTTAAGAAAATTGCTCCGCGCTTCTTAGCTAAAACCTTAACTTCAGCTAATAAAGCATCAAAAAGTTTTTCATCTTGCCATGCAACGACCGGACCTCGTGACGCATAAAAGATAGGAAACCCTACAACAGGAAGCTTTCGTTCCAAGATTGAAATTGCAGCTACAATTTCTCCGTTTTCCTCCAAAATTAAGCGCCAAGGATGCCAGCCTGTCCGGCTTTTAAGCTCTCCCCATTCCCAGGTTTGTAAAACATGGCCTTTGGGATGGCGAGCCAAAAATTCATTAAAACGTGATTTTTCACTTTCATCAATCCATCGTGCAGTATAGGGCATTCGTTTAGCCTCCCAGTCTAATCTATATCAAAAAATTATCATCTAAGATAAAGCTTTGCCGTTTATGAAGATTCACAAACTCACGCTAATTAAAAGGATTCCATGGCTCTCTAACAGGCCATGGAAATTTTCATTGTTATTAATTCTTATTTCAGAGCTGCGTTGACGAAGTCTCTGAAAAGTGGATGCGGACGATTAGGTCGGGACTTGAATTCCGGATGATATTGTGAGGCAACAAACCAAGGGTGATCCTGATATTCTGTGACTTCAACTAAACGTCCATCCGGTGATGTCCCTGAAAACTTCAGTCCTGCATCTTCCAACTCTTTACGATACTGGTTATTCATTTCATAACGATGACGATGACGTTCGTAAATCACTTTCTCCTGATAAGAAGCGTAAACCTTACTGTCTTCTTCTAGTTTTACAGGAGAAATTCCAAGGCGCATTGTGCCGCCTTTATCTTCAATATCCTTTTGTTCAGGCAGGATATCAATAACAGGATAATCCGTATCCTCATTAAATTCCGTACTGTTTGCGCCTTCCATATTACAGACATTCCGCGCAAATTCTATAATCGCACATTGCATTCCCAAGCAAATTCCTAAGAAAGGAACTTTATTTTCACGGGCATAACGAATGGCCTCAATCTTACCTTCAATTCCGCGATTTCCAAACCCCCCGGGAACAAGGATTCCTTTTACCCCTTGGAGAAGCTCTTCCGCTGATTTTTCTTCAATCTCCTCGGAATTAACCCACTTGATCTTAGCCTTAGCTGAATGCTCTGTTGCCGCATGGCGAATGGCTTCTGCTACACTCAGATAGGCATCAGGCAGTTCAACATATTTTCCAACGATCGCAATTTCTACTTCACGGGTTGGCGATTTAATACGCTCAACCATGGCTTTCCACTCGTTCATATCTGCACGAGGAGCTTCAAGTCCAAAATGCCGAAGGACAATATCGTCCAAACCTTCTTCCTGAAGTATCAGAGGCACCTCATAAATCGTTGGGGCATCCACCGTTTGAACGATTGCTTCCCGATCAATATCGCAAAGCAAAGCTAATTTTTCTTTCATATCTTCAGAAATTTCATGTTCAGCACGGCAAACCAAAATATTCGGCTGAATCCCAATTCCGCGCAGCTCTTTTACAGAGTGTTGAGTCGGCTTTGTCTTCAGCTCACCTGACGCTGCAAGATAGGGAACCAAGGTCACATGAAGATAGAGCACATTCTCACGGCCAATATCTCCGCGCATTTGCCGAATCGCTTCAAGGAAGGGCAAGGATTCAATATCTCCTACTGTTCCGCCAATCTCGGTAATCACTACATCAGGGTGAGATTCCCGGGCAACCCGATAAATCCGTTCCTTAATCTCATTGGTAATATGCGGAATCACCTGGACAGTTCCCCCAAGATAATCCCCTTTACGTTCTTTGTTAATAACAGACCAATAGATTTTCCCTGTTGTAACATTGCTGCTTTTAGAAACCGGAACATCAATAAAACGCTCATAATGCCCGAGATCCAAGTCTGTCTCCGCTCCATCATCCGTTACAAATACCTCACCATGTTGATAAGGGCTCATTGTACCGGGGTCAATATTAATATAGGGATCAAACTTTTGAATGGCAACATTTAATCCTCTATTTTTTAACAGACACCCGAGCGAAGCTGCTGTAATCCCCTTTCCTAAAGAAGATACAACTCCACCAGTAACAAAAATAAACTTCGTCATATTCCCCTATCCTTTCTCAAGCATATTCTGCGTTATTATGTTCTAATAACACAAGAATGTCTATTCTTTTACTAAAAACGCCAAAGCAAAAAACATAAAAAAAGCTAGTCCGCAAGACGCACTAGCTTTATTTTTTCCCACTATGCTTCATTCTAGCCATATTAGTCAGCTCTGTCAATATAAAGCATCCTAAAACGGCAAACTAATTCCATGAATCATCATTTGGTCGGTGAGACGGCTCCGCATAGGAATCATCCTCCTCAAAGGAATCTGAATCTTCCTCAGAATCATCAAGGAGCAATTCCTTTTCTTCCTCGTCTTCTAAGTCAGTCTCATCCTCTTCATTGACTGATTCTTTGTTTAAAAGATTCACGGATGATGACGATTTGCGAGGACTGCGGCTCGGCGTCCAAGCTCTAAGCCCCCATTCGCCCTTTCCCAAATACGCAAAACGAGAATCCAAGTTGATTTGTGTTAATACTGCCGAAACTCGATCTGGCTCCATTTCAAGATTTCTTAATTTAAGAACGTCTTGAATTAAGTCAAAGTAGTTTCGAGAACGGCCTTGATCTAATAGTAGTTGATAGGCAATATCCACCTCAGAACTTTGTGCTTTCGGTGTATTGGAATGGGTCAAATAATCCCACCGCCCTTCTCAGCTGCATCGAAATTTAAATCATTATATTCGACCCATCCCTAAATATTTCCTGCCTAACTGAAAAGGGAATTAAGAAAAATTATAATTTACACACTACATTCTTTCCGGTGCTGTAACTCCTAAAATTGCCAAGACATTGGCTAAAACTTGCTTTGTCGAACAGACTAAAGCCAAACGTACCTTTCGTAAGTCTTCCTCATCAACCAATACCCGTTGACTGTTATAAAAACTATGAAAGAGCGCTGCTAAGTCTAAAACATAACGGGCTAAACGGTGGGGCTCCATAAGACGTGCAGCCGTAGCAATTTCACCCGGCAAATCGGCCATTTTCTTAAGAAGCTCCTGTTCCTCCGTACTATTTAAGAGGGCGAGTTCTTCTTTTGTCGGAATCCCGGAATAGGAATAACCGGATTCTTCAGCCTGCCGCAGAATACTGCATAGGCGCGCATAAGCATATTGCACATAGTAGACCGGATTATCCGATGACTCTGCTTTCGCTAAATCAAGATCAAATTCAACGGTAGAATCGGGATCCCGCATAATAAAGAAGAAGCGTGCGGCATCCTTGCCGACTTCCTCCATCAATTCCCGCAATGTAATATATTGACCTGAGCGTTTAGACATCCGGACGACTTCACCATCTTGAATCAAGCGCACAAGCTGCATCAAAATGATTTGCAGATTATCCGGATTATAACCGAGGGCAGACATTGCTCCCTTCATACGGGCAACATGTCCATGATGATCTGCTCCCCAAATATTGATGACACGGTCAAATCCGCGTTCAAATTTATTGCGATGATAAGCGATATCCGCTGCAAAATAGGTCGGCGTTCCATTACTGCGAACCACAACCTCATCTTTCTCATCACCAAAAAGGGTAGACTTCAACCAAAGGGCTCCCTCTTTTTCATAGATATACCCTTGCTTCTCCATATCCTCCATTGCCTTTTTAACAGCTCCCGAATCATGGAGGGATTGCTCGCTGAACCAAACGTCATAATGAACTCCCATATCGGCAAGAGTTTGACGGATATTTATAAGTTTTTCCTCCAAAGCATAACGAACTAAAAACTCGCGCCGAAGCTCAACCTCAATATTAAGGTATTTATCTCCTACCTTAGCAATCAATCCTTTTACCGTATCAATCAGGTCTTCCCCATGGTATCCCCCTTCAGGAAAAGGAACATCTTGTCCTAATTGCTGCAAATAGCGAGCTTCCAAGGAGAGTGCAAAATTATGAATCTGATTGCCTGCATCATTAATATAGAACTCACGGCTTACTTCATATCCGGCAGCAGTTAAGAGGGAGGCCAAGCTGTCTCCTAAAGCTGCGCCGCGTGCATTTCCCATATGTAACAATCCAGTCGGGTTAGCACTTACAAATTCAACTTGAACTTTCTGCCCCTGGCCTAGGTTTACCTTGCCATAATCTTCACCTTGGTTCAAGATCTGAGGAATCACTCCAGTTAACCACGTTGGGTCAAGCTTAAAATTTATAAAACCTGGTCCTGCAATTTCGTGCGATTGAATCCACGTTCCCTCTGTTTGAAAGTGCTTTAAAAGTATTCCCGCAATTTCACGAGGAGACTTACGCGCCTGTTTCGTTAAAACCATCGCTAAATTAGTTGCAAGATCCCCATGCTGTTTTTCCCGAGGTTCTTCTAAAACAAAATTCGGTAAATTTTCAAATGTTAGATCTCCGGCATTTTGTGCTGTTTTAGCTGCATTAGTCAAATTAGCTATAACTTTTTCCTTAATTTCTTCATATAAACTCATTGAGGAGTATCCTCCTTTATATTAATCTCCAGCATATTATCACTTACCTTTTCATCATTCGCGAATAGGTTATATTTTAGAGTAATATGTCCGCCTTGCTCTGTCAAGTTAATCTCCATTTCCTCAGTCAATGTGCTCATATAAATTGAAGCAAATGAGGTTACATAGTTGGAGTGATGGAGAATCCCCGGCTCAAATACCTGACGAAATTCAGCACCACCCATACGATTAAGGATTATTCTATTCTCTTCCGTTTTAAGAACCGTGGAAACTCCAGTCATTCCTGTTTCTATAGGCTCTTGATATATTATTATAAATTTCCCCTGCCGTTTCTGAAATGAACCCGCAGCTTGATATTTTACTTTATCCACCCGACCATCGGAATACACCTGTGTCCCGATGATCTCGATCTTTACCGCCTTACTCAAAGACCTTTTTCCTTTCTTCTAAAGAATATCTATAAAAATTATAGCTCACATTAGGCTATTCTGTCAGATTTTATTTTAAAATGCATGTTGTATTGCTCCAACAGCAGTTAAAAATTAAAAGATTAGAGAGGGTAAGCTGCCCTCTCTAATCTTCCCATTCTTTTCGGGTTCTAAATCAGAAAAACTAAATCTTAATGATTGTCTACTGCAGGTATTCTCCGCGCGGAGTCTTAATGATCCGCTGAATTTTTTCTTCAAGACCGCTTTCGGCATTGATATATACGAGATACTCCTCACCTTGGTATGTTCCGCGGAATTCATAAGCTAATACTTCACGGTTCCCTAAAACCGGAATAACTGCCAATCTTGTTTCCTTGATCTGAAAACCGCTCCGCAGCTTTGTCTTAGCCTCATCGGCTGAAATTTTTGCCGAGAACTTCCTCTGATAATGATATGCCCAATAGGGTGTTGCATCATAAGCAGTAATTTGACCATTATCCAAAGTAACAGTTAAACGAATTTTATCTGGGTAATAACGCACCTTATCCTTTTCATCGACAACCTCAAGCCGGAGGTAACCGCCATAGTCTTCAATTGAGGTCGGAACCAATTTCCATCCCAAGTTGTCCAACGTCGATAAAGCCTTGTTTTTCGCTTGTTCAACTGTTAAAGTTCTTTCCTGCAGCGACCTTTGGTTCGAATAATCAGTGACTACGCCGCCCCGCTTGCTGACTGTGAGGCTGATATCCCCTTGCCGCCAGAGATACCCGCCCATCGGTCCTGAGCTGACACCGGCAAACTCAAGGTTTACACCAGGCGACCCTATTTTATTTAAAAAGTCCTTGGCAACTTCAAGGGATTTATCCTTATTCACTTCTTGAGTCGGCAAACCCAAAGGCTCTGCGACAGAGCGTGTTGCAAATTCTCCAGTATAGGAGAAAGGAGGCAATTTTTGCAGGCTGGCATTGAGCTGATCCAAGCCGGAGCGCACGGAACTCGCTTGAACATCCTGTCCCTCGGCAGCTGCTTCTGCAATTTGGGTTTTACTGAAGCCTAGCTTTTTCCACGTTGCAGCAGGCTTATTTGCCCATGCTAGGTTTTCAGTATCTACCCGTACAAGAAGGTCTTGAACTTTGCGATTGGCGGAAAGAAGACGATCATGCACATCAGCTAATGTTTTCTCTTCTTCATTTGTTAAATTAGACCCGATCGCTACCTTATGTGCAGCATTTCGGGAAAAATCACCGACTTGGTTCAGAAATTGTCCTACATAACTCAAGCCATTATCCTCTGCCGGCAGCTGGGCTAAATCCTTCATAGCGGCCTCACTATTGCTCCCGGCTTGACTTAAGTAAAGTACCTTTTGGTTTGCAGTGGAAGCAACCTGACCTTTCGATAAATCTGTTTCCAGTTGGTCCATATGACTGGCTAAATCTCTAAAGGCGCGTTGATTTTGATTTTCTGTTGTCAGCCGCAAATTCTCCGCCTGCCGGTATTCATTAATTCCCCAGCCTAGAGAGAGAATAAGGGCAATCCCTAAAAGACCATACCAAAATTTTCTGTCCATGCCTTTCCCTCCTACCGAGTAAAGATATGATTGCCGATTTGCAATATTTGCGGCCGTGACCAAATATATTTGTTTGAGGTTTTAGACGGATTGAAGAAATAGAGCGCTCCTTTAGAAGGATCTGATCCATTCGCCGCTTCACTGGCCGCCTTAATCGCTGATGACTGAGGAGCTAAATTGATTTGTCCGTCATTTACACACGAAAAGGCTCCCGGTTGGTAAACGATATCTGCAACCGTTTTCGGGAATGCCGGATCCTTTATCCGATTTAAAACAACTGCGGCGACTGCGACTTGCCCCTGGTAGGGTTCCCCCCTGGCCTCGCCATTTACCAGCCGGGCTAAGAGATTGATATCCACATTTTTAGAACCGACAGGCTTCCCTGAGGAGGTTGTACTTTCACCCGTTAAGCGTTTCAATTCGGTTATCGTTACTGTCCCGGCTAAACCATCCACTTTCAGTCCGTGATCCTGCTGAAATCTACGGACCGCTGCTTGAGTTTTAGACCCAAATTTTCCGTCGAGCGGGCCAACAACATAACCCATCTGAGTTAACCGCTTTTGCAACTCCCTGACCTCAGATCCATTTGAACCTTTGCCTAACAAACGGTCGCCTAATGCGCCATAAGCTACACTTGACAATGCTAAGGCCAGAATCAGAGCAAGCCCCCCGACCCAAAGTTTCTTGCGTGTCATTGCTCCTCACCTCACTTGAAAGATTTCTCTTTTAGTGTGGCTAACTTTTGTTAAATTATCCAAATCAAAGCAATAAAAAAACTAACCTGGGGTATTAAATATTCCAGACCCTTTTATTAAAAGGTTACATGGTATAAAATGTAATAAACCCAAGAAAATTATTTAATAATACAGACTTAAATGAACGATAAAAAATTTAGAATGGAGGAATGAAATGTCAACTAAGAAAAGTATCGGAAGAACAGTTTTAGATTATATTGAAATAATTGTATTTGCATTGGTATTGTCATGGGGTTTGCGCAGTACAGTAGTAGAAGCAAGCGTTATTCCAACACCTTCTATGCTGCCTACAATTCAATTACAGGATAGAGTAGTCGTCGATAAGATAGCTTTTAAGTTCTCTAATATAAACAGAGGCGATATCATTGTGTTCCGTCCACCTTCAGAAGTGGATTCCAGCGGAACAGATTGGATCAAACGAGTTATTGGTCTTCCCGGAGAAACAGTGGAAATTAAGAATGGCAAAGTATTCATTAATGGTTCCGAACTAAGCGAACCTTATGAAATGGAAAAGCCGAACTACACTTATGGTCCTACTATCGTACCTGAAAATTCATATTTCGTTTTAGGCGATAATCGAAATCAAAGTCTCGACAGTCATTACTGGGGAGCTTTACCAAAGGATAATATTGTCGGAAGAGCATTAATTAGAATTTGGCCGCTTAAGAGTTTTGGTTACTTGGCAAAATAATTTAGTCTATTAAAATTTAAGGACATTAGTTTTGAGAAATAATCTAAAACTAATGTCCTTTTTGTACCCTGATTTAGAGAAATATGTGCTATTACTAAACTTGCGATTCGGTTATTATGGAGTTTTAAATCTGTCTTAAAAATCGGCATTGTTAACTGTTCTTGGGAAGGCTATTACATCACGGATATTTGAAATTCCTGTCAGGTACATGATGATTCGTTCGAAGCCTAAGCCGTAGCCGGCATGACGTGTTCCGCCATATTTGCGCAAATCAAGATACCAGGCATAATCTTCTTTCTTAAGTCCGAGTTCATCCATTCTTTTTTCGAGAACATCTAATCGTTCTTCACGTTGGCTTCCGCCAATAATTTCACCGATTCCCGGGACAAGAAGATCCATCGCTGCAACAGTCTTCCGGTCTTCATTCAGCCGCATATAGAAGGCTTTGATTTCTTTGGGATAATCAATAACAAAGATTGGTTTTTTGAAAACCTGTTCCGTTAGATAACGTTCATGCTCGGTCTGCAAATCTGTTCCCCATTCTACGGGATATTCAAATTTATCTTTCGCTTTTTCTAATAACTCGATGGCCCGGGTATATGTAACTCTTTCAAAACTGGCTTGAACAATATTCTGCAGACGATCAAGCAAGTTTTTATCGACGAATTCGTTAAAGAAAGCCATTTCCTCCGGTGCATTTTCTAGGACATAATTAATGACATACTTAATCATGTCCTCTGCTAATTCCATATCATCCTCTAAGTCTGCAAAGGCGATCTCCGGTTCAATCATCCAGAATTCTGCCGCATGTCGAGCGGTATTGGAGTTTTCTGCCCGAAAGGTGGGGCCAAAAGTATAGACGTTCCGAAACGCCATACAATAAGTTTCAACATTAAGTTGTCCGCTCACGGTAAGATTGGTTTCCCGCCCAAAAAAATCCCTGCTGTAATCAATCTTTCCTTCTTCTGTCCGAGGCGGTGCATCTAAATCTAAAGTAGTCACATGAAACATTTCTCCGGCTCCCTCGGCATCACTCCCGGTGATGATTGGAGTGTGAACATAAACGAAGCCTTTTTCTTGAAAAAATTGATGAATCGCAAAAGCAACTAAAGAACGAACCCGGAAGACCGCAGAAAAGCTATTCGTACGAGGACGCAAATGAGCAATAGTACGGAGATATTCAAAGGAATGCCTCTTCTTTTGGAGCGGATAATCTGAAGCGCATTCTCCCTCAACAATGATGCTTTGCGCTTTGAGTTCAAACGGTTGTTTTGCTCCCAATGATTCAGCCAAAATACCTTTAACAATGATTGAGGTGCCCGTTGCCAATTTTGCGATCTCCGCAAAATTTTCCATACCCTCTTCGAATACAACTTGAAGATTTTTAAAAAAAGTTCCATCGTTTAACTCAATAAAACCAAAGGCCTTTGAGGCTCGCGAGGTTCGAATCCATCCTGAAATTTCTATCTCTTGATTTAAATACTGAGCTGGGTTTCGAAAAATACTTTTAACCAAAGTGCTCTTCATCCGAAAAACTCCCTTCACTGCCCTTTTCTATTATGTTTAAATTGGCCTGTTTACTAACATTACATTTTCATTAAGGACAAGCAGAAAATAATTTCCACTTTAAAAAGTAAATCTCCTGCATTCTCCTAAGTAATAATTTCATTCATTGATTGTACCACATTAGGATCAAATATTTAATATGATGTATTCAAAATACATTTACGAACATAGGTTCACAATGTGGAATATCTAGGTTAGAATGGTATAAGTAAGGGTATCGTTCTAATAAAGATGGGGGGATTACAATGATTCAATGGTCAAAATCCAATGATGCTCTTGGTACAGTGAACCGCGGAAATCCTGCGGAGTCGGGCTTATGCACACTTTGCCGTTCAGATTGCCAAGGAAAGTGTGAAACCTGGATGTCCAGCCTGAAAGGGCGCAAAATGTTATACCCGCGAGATTTCGGTACTGTAACTGCTGGGAGTGGTAATACCACTCATATAGGGGTTTCTTACAATTCACTGCGCATTATGGGCTATAACTATGGAGCTCACGGCGTTCCTCAAGGATTATCCAATGATCCGGATGACTGTATTTTTCCAAATGTGAATATTAGCACCAGCTTTGGGCAAGACGTAAAAACCAAAGTTCGGATGCCCATCATGACAGGCGCATTAGGGTCGACTTTTATTGCATCGAAATATTGGGACTCCTTCGCTATCGGTGCTGCACTCGTTGGTATTCCAATTGTCGTTGGAGAAAACGTAGCTGGAATTGATAAACAGGCCATCATTGAAAACGGGCGAATCTCAAAAGCCCCAGAACTTGAACGGCGAATTGAGACTTACTTAAATTACTATGACGGCTATGGTGCCATTATCATTCAAATGAATGTTGAAGATACAAGAAATGGTGTCGCTGAATATATCATTGATAAATATGGAGACCAAGTTATAATCGAATTAAAATGGGGTCAAGGTGCAAAGGATATCGGCGGAGAAATTCAGGTGGCGGATTTAGATTATGCGCTCTTCCTCGTCAATCGGGGATATATTGTCGATCCTGATCCAAGAAAAGCCGATGTACAGGAGGCCTTTAGGAATGGCGCCATTCGTTCCTTTGCCCGACATAGCCGTTTAGGATATACGGATCTTTCAAACTACGAAGAATTACGCAAATCCTTCCTCGAATCTGTAGCTTATTTACGGAGCATTGGTTTTAAACGCATCACCTTAAAAACAGGCTCTTATGGCATGGAGGCTTTAGCTGCAGCTATTAAATTAGCCACTGAGGCTAAACTTGATTTGCTCACCGTCGATGGTTCCGGAGGCGGTACAGGAATGAGTCCTTGGAACATGATGGAAACTTGGGGCGTTCCGTCAATTCTCCTCCATTCGAAGGCTTATGAATATGCAAACATCCTTGCTTCTCGCGGAGATAAGGTTGTCGATATGGCCTTTGCCGGTGGCCTTGCCCGCGAAGATCATATTTTCAAAGCACTATCCCTTGGAGCTCCTTTTGTCAAACTCGTCTGCATGGGTCGTGCAACGATGATTCCAGCCTTTCTCGGTTCAAATATTGAAGGTGTTCTGCGTCCTGATCGCAAGGCTATCGTCAATGGAAATTGGGATTCTCTTCCTAAGAATGTCACCGAGCTCGGATCAAAGGCTGAGGAACTCTTTGCCGGTTATTATTCCGTTCAAAGCATCGTCGGTACTGAAGCCATGAAGAAAATCCCCTACGGCGCGATTGCCTTCTGGACCATGGCTGATAAATTAGCTTGCGGTCTGCAACAGTTCTTAGCCGGGGCCCGTAAATTTAGCGTAACGGAAATGTCCCGGCTAGATATCGCCACAGCTAACCGAGAAACAGAAAAAGAAACGGGTATTCCCTTTATCACCTCTATTCAAGACGAAATGGCCCAAAAAATCCTCAACAGTTAATGTAGCCTCTTCTTTTTCAATCGATTTAATAGCAATCCCCCCCATACCATCTTTAAGACGGTTATGGGGGGGATTGCTATTGTTAATTTAAAGCTTAGCTTTCGTTTTTCCCGCTCTATAATCTGGAAAAATCTAAAGTTGCGAAATAATCTTCAAGTGTTTCAGCCCGGCGAATCATTTCGACTGTTCCATCCTCTTTTAAGAGGAGTTCCGCAGAACGAAGTTTTCCGTTATAGTTGAAACCCATAGCATGACCATGTGCCCCTGTATCATGAATAACAATAAGATCTCCAATATCAATACGGGGAAGTTCCCGATCTACGGCAAATTTATCATTATTCTCACATAAACTTCCCGTTATATCATAAACATGATCCTTTGGCAGATTTTCTTTTCCCATGACAGTTACATGATGATAAGCTCCGTAGATACCGGGTCTCATCAAATCAGCCATACATGAATCTAAACCAATATAGTTTTTATAGGTTTCTTTTTTATGCAGTGCACGCGCAACTAAGTATCCATACGGCCCGGTAATTACTCTGCCGCATTCCAAGGCTAATTTTAGAGGGTGTAAATCATGGGGAACAATCCTCTCTTCATACGCCTTGCGAACACCTTCTCCGACATATTCCAATTTAACAGGTTCTTGTTCTGGGCGATAAGGAATTCCAATTCCTCCCCCAAAATTCACAAGTTCAATCCGAATTCCCAGTTTCTCCTTAAGTTCTACAGCCAGGTCGAACATCATTTCTGCAGTCTCAATAAAATAGTCAGGGTTAAGCTCATTGGAAATGACCATGGTATGCAGACCAAAGCGCGTTGCCCCTTTATCTCTTGCAATTTCGTAGGCATAAAAAAGTTGTTCTTTTGTGAGACCATATTTCGCTTCTTCAGGATTACCAATGATCGCATTGCCGGCTCTTAACGAGCCCGGATTATACCGGAAAGAAATTAAGTCGGGAATTCCCGCTACCTTTTCAAGAAAATCAATATGAGTGATATCATCAAGATTGATAACAGCACCAAGTTCTCTCGCTTTTTTAAATTCAATAGCAGGGGTATCATTAGATGTAAACATAATGCTTTCCCCTGTAATTTCACTCTTCTCTGCTAAAATTAGCTCTGCCAGTGAACTGCAGTCGCTCCCAAAACCTTCTTCCTTCAAAATCTTGAGAAGGTAAGGATTTGGAGTTGCTTTTACAGCAAAGTATTCTTTAAATTCGGGAGCCCATGCAAACGCCTGAGTTAAACGACGTGCATTTTCCCGAATTGCTTTTTCATCATAAATATGAAAAGGAGTTCCATATTGAGCTACAATCTCTTCCAACTTTTCTTTGTTAAAGGGTAACGTTTTATTTGCCACGATCCAATCCTCCCTAATTTATCCGGTGAATGGTCAGTTTGCGGCCCCGATTTTAAAAAGCGGTTACGAGTACGCTCGCAACCGCTTGAACAGCAGAAGAATAACCTCCTACCCTTAATGTACGAGATAGCACTCCACCAATTTCGGTGACAGTCTTGCACTTTTTCAATGCAAGCCCAGCCAGAGATCCTAGCCTCGAATCCAGGCTTCGGCGGGAATTCCTTTCTGTATTGTTCATTGTTGGCTGCCTCACAATACATACTCTTTATTCACCGCGCCTCTATCATTCACTTATAGCTATTAAATTATTATGCGCCAGATTGAATTCAATGTCAACCCATAACTATACAATTTCATCAGTGTTTTCTTTTACTCTTTGGTGTATTTTCCGGGAGATTTTTCATCATCCCTTTATTATCGAAAACCTCTTCAACTTCTAAGTTTATTTGGCCTCCTTTCCTATTTTCAGGAGATTTAAGATCATAATCCTTACCCGGTTGTTTACGAATGCTTACAACTCCGGCCGGTTCCCAAACCTGCCGTTTTAATTCTTTAGGTTTACTTTTTTCCTCATTCATTTCGACATTCCTCCATTTTAAAAGAAAGCTGCGTCTTTTTTAGAATACCCGAATCCTTTAAAAAACATAATGATACAATTTTTTAATTCTCAGCGTCGATTCCCTTGACGGAGGAATTCTCATTCTCTATATTGAAAGTATCAGCATAATTGAATGAGGTGTTTTTATGTCGCAAAAGACAAATGCTGCACGTATCCTTGATCAAGCGGGGATAACATATAAACTTATTCCCTATGAAGTTGACGAATCCGATTTATCTGCAGTTACTGTTGCTCAAAAAGTAGGAATGCCCCCAGAACAAATCTTTAAAACGATCGTCGTACGCGGCGATAAAACAGGTGTTTTGATGGCTTGTATTCCTGCCGATCAAGAATTGAATCTTAAAGCATTAGCTCAGCTCAGCGGAAATAAAAAAGTTGAAGTTGTTCATCTAAAAGAGGTACAGCCCTTAACCGGATATATTCGCGGCGGAGTCTCTCCAATCGGTGCAAAGAAAAAGTATCCTGTCTTTTTTGATGAAACCATAGAGCTGGTTGACGGTTTATCGATCAGTGCAGGTATGCGCGGCTTACAAATTTATATTGCACCTGAAGATCTGCTGCGCATTACAGAGGCAAAAACCGGAGCAATTACAATCTAATATAAAATACTTACTACTTAAGAAAATGATATAAAGAAACGCTGCAAAGATTTTAATCTCTGCAGCGTTTCTTCATATCATCATTTGACTTGAAAAGAACTCTTCAATGAAACAATCCGATTAAATACCGGCTTTTCTGATGTTGTATATTTGGGATCCACATTAAAATATCCATGACGGAAAAACTGAAATTTATCCTGAGCCTTAGCTTCCTTCATATTCTGTTCAACAAAGCCCTTTAGAACTTCAAGTGAATTTGGATTGATATAGTCGAGGAATGTTTTCCCTTCCTCTTCTTCCTCTTTCATTTGCTCATCAAGAATTAACGGCTCATAAAGATGAAAATCCGCAGGCAATGCCTGACTTGCTTCAACCCAGTGAATTGTTCCTTTTACTTTACGGCCTGTAAATCCTGTACCGCTTTTTGTCTCAGGGTCATACGTACAATGAATCTCAATAACATTTCCCTGGTCATCCTTAATAACCTCTTGGCATTTAATAAAGTAGGCATGCTTTAACCGAACTTCATTCCCGGGAAAAAGTCTAAAATATTTGGGCGGCGGAGTTTCCATAAAATCATCTTGTTCAATATAAATTTCCCGAGAAAAGGGAATTTGGCGAACTCCCATTTCGGGATTTTCCGGGTTGTTTTCAGCCTCAAGCATTTCTACTTGTCCTTCAGGATAATTTGTAATAATAACTTTAAGGGGTTGAAGAACAGCCATTGTTCGGGGAGCTTTTAACTTAAGATCTTCTCTGATAAAATGCTCGAGCATCTTCTCATCGACAATACTATCCGCTTTAGCAACACCAATTTCCCGAGCAAAATTTTGGATGGACTCAGGCGTATACCCTTTGCGGCGAAGACCGGAAATGGTCGGCATTCTAGGGTCATTCCAACCATCGACGACCTTTTCATCGACGAGAAGTTTTAATTTGCGTTTACTCATCACCGTGTTCGTGATATTTAAACGCGCAAATTCATATTGATGGGGCACATTAGGCATTTCACATTCTTGAATAGCCCAATCATATAGAGGACGATGATCTTCAAATTCTAAGGTACAAATGGAATGGGTCACACCTTCAATGGCATCCTCTAAAGGATGAGCAAAATCATACATTGGATAAATGCACCATCGATTGCCTGTGTTATGATGGGTTGCATGGGCAATTCGGTAGAGAATGGGATCGCGTAAATTAATATTGGGTGAAGACATGTCAATCTTGGCGCGAAGTACTTTCTCACCATCCTTAAATTCACCTTTACGCATCCGCTCAAATAAATCTAAGTTTTCCTCGATAGAACGATTTCGATAAGGACTCTCCTTACCGGGTTCAGTCAAGGTTCCTCGTGAATTGCGAATTTCCTCAGGTGAAAGGTCACAAACATAGGCTTTACCCTTTTTAATGAGTAAAACCGCACGGTTATAAAATTCTTCGAAGTAATTTGAAGCAAAGAAAAGGTTATCCCATTCATAACCCAACCATTTCACATCTTCTTTGATAGACTCTACATATTCCGTATCCTCTTTAATGGGATTAGTATCGTCAAAGCGAAGATTTGTTTTTCCATTAAATTCATCCGCCAAATCAAAATTTAAGCAAATAGATTTTGCATGTCCAATATGTAAATACCCATTAGGTTCCGGCGGGAAACGGGTTATAACATGATCCTCTTTTCCGCTTTTTAAATCCTCAATAATGATATTGCGCAAGAAATTCGAAGACTTGTTTTCCAATGATATCAACCTTTCTATCTCATTTACGAATATTGGAATAAATAAGCTATTTTCCTTACTGCTAAAAGAAAGTAAGCTATAAGAAACTATATTAAAATTGGCGACTGAATAAAATTCTACACTAAAATTGCTTTTTCCTTCTAAAGGCTTATGAACATGTCCTACTTCTTTTTACGATTTAGTGTTCCCATTTTTTAAAAGTTCAAGCCAAAGCCTTTATTTTCTGTAAAAATGATTGATCCATAGGCTATCCTGTTTCTACCGGACAGGCACAATCTCCAACCAATAATTATCCGGATCATTGATAAAATAGATTCCCATATTTTTATTTTCGTAACAAATACAACCCATCTTTTTATGAAGTTCATAAGCTGCCTCAAAATCATCAGCAGTAAAGGCAAGATGAAATTCATTATCTCCTAAGTTGTACGGTTCTGTTCTTCCTTTTAACCAAGTTAGTTCTAATCGATGCGAGGTAGAACCGTCTCCAAGGTAAACAAGAATAAATTCTCCTTCCTCCTGCTCATATCTTCTGACTTCAACTAAGCCCAAGGCTTCTTTATAAAATTTAAGACTTTTTTCAAGATCGAGGACATTGATATTGTTGTGGTTAAACTTAAAATTCATTTATACCCCTCCTAAAAGTATTTTATAAAAAATAATCTTTAAAACAAACTTATCCAACAATTCTATAATTTATCAATGTTATTGTATAATCATTAAGAGGTGATAACAATGGAAAAACAAAATATCGAAATTAATTATTTATATCACAGTGGATTTTCAGTTGAAACTAAGAAATGGTTCTTCGTTTTTGACTATTATAAAGGTCCCATTCAACTTAGCAATAAAAAAACAATAATTTTCTCTTCCCATGGCCATCCTGATCATTTAAATCCGGTAATCTTTGAATGGCAGCAAAAAAGACCGGATATCCAATATATTTTGAGCAGTGATATTGCTGTTCCTGAAAAAACAAATAACTTTCGATCATTATCCCCCGGCGACATAATCGAGAATCGGGATCTTCTCATAAAAGCCTATAACTCGACTGACCTTGGAGTTTCCTTCTTAGTTCAATGTGAAGGAATCCGAATTTTTCATTCCGGTGATTTTAACTGGTGGAAATGGATTAATACTCCGGAAGAAATGGCAAAAGCGGAGAAAGATTTTAAAGATGAAATTGAGAAACTAAAAAATGAACGAATTGATATTGCCTTTTTCCCGGTTGATCCAAGACTTGAAAAAAACTATTCCGCGGGGGCTGAATATTTCATTGATAAAATCAAACCCCAATATTTAATTCCTATGCACTTTTCAACCCATCCGCCGGCAGTAAAAACGTTTGCTGAAAAAATGAAGAACAGCCCTACCCAAATTATCGCCCTCACCGGGCGAGGAGAAAAAATCTCCCTTACACTTTAAGAGCTATAGAACCCCTTGAATCCTCCAACACTCATCAACTAAACGAAAATATATTTATAATAAGGATAGCCTGTTAAGCATTGAGACGCTTCTTATTGGAAGCGTCTCAATCAGCAATTGCACACTTAAAAAATGTTATGAATCGTTAGCTAACAATTATGTTTCTTTAATCGACCTCAAAATTTTCTGATTTAAAATTGCTATAAAATCGCCCACTAGATGCTGTAAACCTTAAAACGCAATAATCAGGATCAGTTACACCCAAAGGATAATACATTGTATCTCCCTCACGCCAAATCATTTCCTTGGAATGACTATCTTCAAGCACTTCCATAGTCCCCTTTAGCATTACACCTCTGAAAAAGCGTTTATCACAAAAATACACGCATGCATTTGGTTTTTCTTTATACTGGCTTACTCTCATAGATGAAGTGTTTGTAGTAAAATATAAATACTTAATTCCTTCTCTTTTCCGTGGCGGTAACATGGCCTTCATATTTGGAAACCCTTCACTATCTACGGAGCCGATAAAAGAAACACCTGCTTTGTCTATCAAATTGCCTATGGTTTTTTCTGCATCTATCATGCTGATATCCTCCTTGTGAATTTATTTCTTATGAAATATATTAATAATTTTAACGTTTCACAAGCAGGTAGTAAATTACACACTTTTTTGTGAGCATGGTTATTTAACTAATCAATAAGTCCTTTTGCCTTTAGAACGTCGTCCATTCCGTTCTCCTTCATAAGATCGATACCTATATTTTGCATAATGGTAATAGCTTCAAGCATCTTTTTCCCACGCTCTGTTAAAAAATATTCAACTCTTAGGGGATAACCCTCAAATGTCTTTTTACCGATCATTCCAAAGTCCAAAAGTTCTTTTAGTTGTTCTATAAGCATTTTTTGATTAATACCTTGTATATTTTTTTCGAGATATACAAGTGTTTTGTTGCCCTGCTTTAGCAGCCATAATATAATAGGCTTCCATTTACCCTTTGTAATATCATGTGTAAGCTCTAGCGGACAAGTGTATTCCTCTCTTATTTTCAATACGCTCACCCCCGCAAGTTAAAAGAATATGTAATAAAAGTATCGTCTGTTTTGTTATTATAGCATGAAACCACAAATGAGGTTCACATGTGAACCTCATTTGTGGTAGACTTCCCCCTTGCTAATTTTAAATGCTCTATAAATTTGCTCTAAAAGCATAACCCGCATCAGCAAATGGGGGAATGTCAGTTTCGAAAAAGACCAGCGGAAATCCGCCCGCTCACGAACGGCGTCTGCAACTCCTAACGAGCCTCCAATAACCCAAGTAATTTGGCTTCTTCCATGCAGCGCCAAATCGTCTATGAATGAAGCAAGTTCAGGAGATGACAATTCTTTACCCCTGAGATCAAGCAAAATGACAAATTCCTGAGGATTTATTGCCCTAAGAATGCGTGCGCCTTCCTTTTCCCGGACATGCTCTTCATCTGACTTAGAGAGTTTTTCCGGACAAGGCTCGTCCATGACCTCAATAATTTCTAAACGTAAATATAAGCTTAATCTTTTCGTGTATTCCTGTATTCCTTCACGCAAAAATTTTTCTTTAACCTTCCCCACAGCTACAATTTTAGCTTGTAACATTCGCTTCCACCTCGAATTCTAAAAGGGGCGATACAATTGTATTCTCCCCTTTCCATACCCTAGTTCATGGAATAAATTTTTTATTGTTTCAACTCAGCTAATGTCAACGTCACATCTTTAGATGCACCGTTTCGATAATAGGTCACCGTAATTTTATCTCCAGGTTTAAATTGAATAAGCTGCCGTGTAAGATCGATAGCATTTTTAATTGCTTTGTCGTTAATCTTTGTAATAACATCCCCGCTTTTAAGCCCGGCCTGATCAGCAGGTCCACCAGTCGAAACCTTTGAAATGTAGGCACCGGCTGGCCACCCTTGTTGAGCAGCCCATTCTTCTGTATAACGGTCGTCAATTGAAACAAATAAACCTGGGTGACTCGCATAACCTTTCTCAATCATTTGTTTAATAAAAGGCAGCGCGTCCGTAATTGGAATCGCGAAACCCATTCCTTCAAAACCCGGCTCCGCATTTTTGGCAGAATTAATCCCTACAACAAGTCCTTGGTAATTAACTAAAGGTCCGCCGCTATTGCCCGGATTAATGGCAGCATCTGTTTGAATAAGGTTAAAACTCGATTCCCCTTGGATCTGCAGAACACGATTTTTAGCCGATACCACACCGTCAGTTACTGAACGAGCGAATTCCTGACCCCCAGGGTTTCCGATAGCTACAACGGGCTCTCCAACTTGAAGCTGTGCCGAATCGCCCAGTTGAACAGCAGTTAGATTATCTGCTGCAGCTATTTTTATTACCGCCAAATCGGTTCGTGCATCTGCCCCAACGAGGGATGCGTCTACATTTCGCCCATCTGCTAAGCTTACAACCAGCTTTTTAGCTCCTTCAATAACATGGTTATTTGTCACTATGTAGCCATTCTTAGCATCAATAATAAAGCCTGAACCGCTCCCTACCTCGGACATTCCGCTGTTTCCAAAGAGTCGGCCTGATTGTTGAAAGTTACCAATTCCGACGACAGCCGGCCCCACCGCCTTGGAAACCTCTACTACTGGGAAACCGGTCTGACTTGTCACATTTACAGGAGGAGTAGATGAACTTTGACCGATAACAACTTGGTTCTTATTTTGTGCCCGGTTACCATAAACATTAGGCAAAACAATGGCTGTAGAAATAAGTCCCCCTACAAGAGCACTGATTAAAGCGACTGCTACCGTCGAAAATAAATTTAGCCTGCGCTTGGGAGAACCTGAAGAATAATCAGGATATTGCTTAGAACCATTAAAATAGCTCATATCTTAGACCTCCTCAATAATTGCTTAGTCTTCTCCTAAAACAATAAGTTCATGCGGAGTATATCTTGGAGCAACTCTTAACCGTAAATCAGGGTTGTCTTTAGCTATTGTTGAATTTTTAAGTATTTTAAGTACTGTAGACAGCGCGAGTTGAGGGGTATTATTTTCCTCGCTTAAGTGAGCAAGGACAATACGTTCCGTATTTCCTTGAATCCATTCTAAAAGGCCCTCAGCCAATTGTTTATTGGCAAGGTGACCCCGATTACCGCTGATTCGTTTTTTTAAATACCAAGGATATCGTCCATTCCATAGCCTCTCTTCATCGTGATTGGCCTCGACAATCAGCGCGTCACAGCCTCTAAGATATCGATTCATGTCTTCAGTAATAACACCTGTGTCAGTGGCTATTCCTAATGTTTTTTCCTGTGATCCGGCCGGCCCGTGAATTTTAAAGCCATAACTCTCCCGACTGTCATGAGATGTCGGGAAAACCTGAACATTAAGCCCTGCACAGGAAAAAGAATCTGAAATAATGACTTTTTGTTCTTCCGCAATTTTCCCTAAAGAAGGAGTCATTTCTTCCCAAATTCCTGCGGTTGCATAAACCGGAATCTTTAACTTTCGTGCAACTGGACCAATACCCTTAATATGATCATTATGTTCATGGGTTATAATAATCCCTTCGATTTCCGAAGCCGAAATATTTAAAAGGGCAAGATTCTGCTGTAAGGCTTTTAGAGAGAGTCCACAATCGATTAAAAAATTCCTGTTTTTATGTCCTACAACGGTGGCATTGCCGGAGCTTCCACTCACAAGGGTTGCAAAATGCATAATTTTCACCTACTTCCCGGCAATATGTATTATAGCAAAAGAAATCCTCAAGGAAATGAAGATAATGTGAACTCTTAAAAAAATTTATACCTTTTAAACTTCAGGTGGAGTATCACTACTCCACCTGAAAAATCGAGTTTTATTTATTGCCTTGGCTTGAAATAGGCTGTTTAGAATCTTGTCCCCCTGAAAGTCTTGCCTGAGCCATGCTAATCAAGCTCTTAACTCGGTCTGCATCTGTTGGTGAAGGATTTGTATTCAGGGCTTTATTAAATTCAGCGATGGCCCCTATATAATCTCCTTTAGCATTCATGAGGAAGTATCCATAATTGAGCAATGCATTAAAAAAGTCTGGTTTAAGCGTCAAGGCCTGTTTAAAGGTTGTTTCTGCAAGTGTATTATCTCCGCTATAGAAAGCAGCAGTAGCCAAATCCACTAAGACATTTACATTATCCTTATTCGTCTTTGCGACTTCTTGGTAAGCAGCAACAGCTTGTTTCAAACTTGCTGCGGCTTGTTCTTGGGAGCTATCCAATTGAAGCATTCCCATATCATAATAAGCATTGGCTAAGCTTAAGCGGAGATTAGTGTCCTGAGGATTTGACTTCAACCCTTGATTAAGGCTGTCAATCTGACTCTGCAAACCCTGGACCTGTGAATTTGCATTATTTCCCGAACCGGAAGCTGAAGCCCCCGAAGATGAATTCGTAAAAAAGAGAACAAAAGTAGATCCGATCATACTCAGACTAACTAAAGCGACAATAATAATTGCTATTATCCGATGCTTTTTACGCATACTCAATCTCCCCCTGATCTATTGTATCTTTGTTCACTTCCTAATTTTAACATCGGAAGCTTGTTTAGTCTACAAGCCATTTCCTGATCTGGCATCCAACCTCATAATAGGAAGTTGATTGTCCAAGATCTGATGATAATCCTTTCGTTAACTGATTTACCCCAAAACCATTGCTCAAACTTCCTTCAGGAATTACCACCGCCTGCGGATGAATATCCTCGGATACATAAACCCGGGCCAGGAGCTGCCCTTGCTCAGTTTCTACGATGGCTTGATCACCGGGGAAAAGATAATATTTCTCTGCCAGCTCCGGATGAATAAACATCTGAAACCCTTCCTCCTCTTGAAACTGAGAGTGAATAGACTGGCGAGAATGCGGGGTCAGGAGGTAATAAGGATATTCTGCGGAAAGTGATGATGACGCAGCCCGTTCTCCTGTGTTTTGCAGCGAAAAGTCCGAAGCCAATTCAATTTTTCCGCTCGGAGTTTTGAATTGTAAGCCCTCCCAAGCAATATTAGGAACATAAGGTGCTTTAATCGGCCCTTTACGTAAAGATTCCAGAGTAATTCCATATTCACTTAAGGGCTCAATAATATCCGAAATCCATTCCTCTGGAGTTTTTCGGAACTCTTGACCCATTCCTAAGTACTCTGCTAACTCACAAAAGATTACCGGCTCAGGTTTTGCCTCTCCCCGAGGTTCGAGAATCTTTTCTGTAATCTGAAGCATCGGGCTCCAAGAGGTTGCAATCATATCCTCTTCTTCAAAAATTGTGGTTACCGGCAAAACTAAATCGGATTGGCGTGCTGTTTCTGACATCACAAAATCAAAGGTTACTTTGAACGGAATCTTTGCCCAGATCTCTCTCCAAAAAAGAGTATTCGGCTGTTGCAGCAGTGGATTTGAACGAGTTACAACTGCGATCTGGATTGGAGGATCAGCATTTTGAATTCTCTCCGCCAAAACGGGATGAGGGAATCGCCGAACACTGCAGCTCTCCTCCGGCAATAGAAGGGGATTTAAATGTCCTTTGTGATATTGATGGGCATAGTAAATCCCAGCGCCTGTTTTCCCTATATTCCCGGTAATCGCTGCCAAAGCATCAATTGCTCGAATCGTTTTCCCGCCTTGTACATAACGCTGCAACCCATATCCCAGAATAAAGCTTACGGGGCCTGCGTGACTAATGCGCCGTGCTAACTCCAGTAATTTTTCTTGACTTACCCCTGCTCGTTCTGCGACCTTTGCAGGACTATATTCCTTAACTTTTAGCGCATATTCTTCGAAGCCCTGAATGTGATTTCGCATAAAGTCCCAATCCAGCCAGCCTTCACGCAGAATAATATGGGCGAGCCCTAAAGCTAAAATCCCATCTGTCCCAGGATTGACCCGTAAATACTCCTGCGCAAAATCAGTGCTTTTTACCCGAATCGGATTGATGACGACAAGATGTGCACCTGCTTCCTTTGCTTTAAGCAAATAAGGAACCAGATGAATATTAGTAAGCGCAGGATCCCTGCCCCAGAGAATTATAGTTTGCGCACGTTCGAGCTCAGACCAATCATTTTGATACACGCCGCCAAAATCGATCTCTTGGGCACGATAACCGGCACCCCAACACATGCTGCCCTCCGGCTCGGTTATTCCGCCTAAGGCTTGAAAAAAGCGTCGATCCAGGTCCCTAAGCAGACCGCTATGAGCATAATCGAAATGATGGAATATGCCCAGGGGCCCTGTTTCTTTTAACGTTTCTCGAATCTTCTCACTGAAGAGTGCATACGCTTCCTCCCATGAAATTCTGCGAAAGCGCCCCTGGTCTTTCAATAAAGGAAATTTTAATCGATCCGGTGAGAAAACCAGCTCAGCAAGGGCTTGCCCTTTGGAACAAACAAAGCCCTGGGTTATGGGATGCTCTTTTTCACCTCGTACTTGCAGTCCTCCTTCTTGGGAATAACTGATGAGGAAACTGCAACTGTCCGGACAATTTAAGGGACAAACCGATCGCTTGCGTACCATGTTTTATCCTCTCCGCTCTATTACTTTTCCTTTAAACTTCTTTCTTTGATCTGCAAATATAACGCGACTTCCAAGCGTTTTTTCTGGAATTTGCACCCCAGCGAATACACCTCATTTAAATTGCCGCTAAAGGAATAATTCGCGGCATGACAGCCTCCGCTGCAGGAAAACCGTGCCCAACAATCACGGCAGGATGCTTTCTTGTAGATATGAGCATTGCGGAAGGAATTAACCAAATCCGGGTTTAATCCAGGCTGTTCATCCCACAGTGAACCCATTTTGAATTCCTCTTGTCCTACAAATTGGTGACAGGGATAGATATCTCCCTCCGGTGATATCGCCGCATATTCGTGTCCTGCTCCGCAGCCTGATAAGCGTTTAGGCAGGCAAGGACCTTGTTCAAGTGCAACATTGAAATGGAAGAAACTAAATTCTTCCCCTTTCATTTTGCGTATTAGAAGATCTTCTCCCAAACGATCATAGCTTTTTAAGATTTCCGGCACATCTTCTTCTTGAAACGCATAAGGCTCTTCCGGCTTTGCAACAACCGGTTCCAACGAAATTTGTTTTACTCCCAAATCGAGCAGATGATCAACATCTTTATCAAAATCAAGATTAAAATGGGTATACGTTCCCCGAGCATAATAGTATGTCCCTACAGCATAGGGCGAGGATTCAGGCCGTTTCGCCGCAAATTGCTGAAGGCGCGGAACAACTTGATTATAACTCCCTTTACCGCCTGCATAAGGGCGCATACGATCGTGAACTTCAGGCCGTCCATCAATGCTTAGTACAACGCTGATATCCTCCTGCTCTAAGAAGTCTTGAACTTCTTCAGTAAGAAGAACTGCATTCGTGGTCATTGTGAACTTAATGGTCTTGCCTCGTTCTGCAGCTGCTTTTCGACCGTAATGAACGAGTTCTTTTACCACTTGAAAATTAAGCAGGGGTTCTCCTCCAAAAAAATCGACTTCACAGTGTTTCCGGTGCGCAGAAGCCTCAAGAACAAAATCTATCCCCTTCTTGCCTGTCTCAAGATCCATTAACCCACGATGCCCTCCAAACGCTCCTGTACCTGCAAAACAATATTGACACCGGAGATTGCAATCATGGGCTACATGCAAACAAATAGATTTGATAATAGGATGAGATGGGTAAACCGGATCTTTCTCTTCAGCTTCAGCTGAGAATAGTACGCCCTCCTCTTGAAGTTCTGAAAATTCATCCATAATTTCACGAAGTTCTTGCTCAGAGCAATTGACTTTCTCCGACTTCAGTGCTGTATAAATCTCAGCGAAATTAATTGCTTTACCTTCATTCTGTAGTTTTTCCATAACCTGCAGAATTGTAAACGTTAAATCATCTAAAGTGTGAAGTGAACCAGAATTAATATCATAAGCAATATTAATATCTCCTTGATGATAAAAATGAACGTTTTTTCCTATTTTATATCCCTCTAAATTCACCCTGTTCCCTCTCTTTCTATAAATCAGAAGCTGTTTTATTTAATATATACAGAAACAGAACCCGCCTGAATCAGGTGGGTTCTTGATAACCTATGTGCGATTTTCTTTTCAGAATTAAGTAATTACTTAACGCAGACTTGGTTACCTACTGTGCAAGACGTTTTGCATGCGGATTGGCATGAAGATTGGCATTCTCCGCAACCCCCTGTTTTAACCGTCTCACTTAAGTTAGCTTTCACAATCGTCTGGATGTGTTTAGCCATTTAAACCATCCTCCTCTCACACTTTGAAATTCATTTTGATTATAGCACGTTGACAAGTGCCAAAGCAAAATGAATTTGTGCTGACGGCACTGAACTCACCTAAAAAAATTAAACCTTTGTTTTACAAAGGTTTAACATTGACAACTAAATGGTGCCTCAGGACGGAATCGAACCGCCGACACGAGGATTTTCAGTCCTCTGCTCTACCGACTGAGCTACCGAGGCAAATATTTGGTGACCCGTACGGGATTCGAACCCGTGTAGCCGCCGTGAAAGGGCGGTGTCTTAAGCCGCTTGACCAACGGGCCAGTTATGGTGAGCCATCCGCGACTCGAACGCGGGACACCCTGATTAAAAGTCAGGTGCTCTACCGACTGAGCTAATGGCTCAAAACTCACTCACGAATTACTATTCTACAGGAGACTTATAAGCTTGTCAATACTTCTTTTAGAAAATTTCTCCGCGAATAATGGTTTGTTCTCTGCCCGGTCCCACAGCAATTAAAGTTACTTTCGTCTCGGTCAGCTTTTCAATCCGCTGAACATAAGCTTGAGCACTTGCCGGCAAATCCTCAAACGATTTAACTCCGGTTATATCCTCTTGCCAGCCTGGCAGTTCTTCATAAACAGGCTCACACGCTTTAAAGATTTTTTGGCTTTGCGGGAATTCATAAATGACTTCCCCGTTTACGCGATATCCAACACAGATTTTTACTTTTTCAAGTCCTGATAAAACATCTAATTTCATTAAAGCAAAATCAGAAATTCCACTGACTCGAACAGCATACCGAGCAATGACAGCATCAAACCATCCGCAGCGACGTGCACGTCCCGTCGTTGTTCCAAATTCATGACCAGCCTCACGAATTCGATCTCCCATTTTATCCATAAGTTCTGTTGGGAAAGGTCCTTCTCCAACTCTAGTCGTATATGCTTTAATGACTCCAACCACTTTGTTAATTTGAGTTGGGCCAACCCCAGCACCAATACAAGCTCCTCCAGCAATAGGATGAGAAGAAGTTACAAAAGGATAAGTTCCATGATCCAAATCCAAAAGCGTTCCTTGTGCTCCTTCGAATAGAACCTTTTCCCCGGCTTTAATGGCTTCATCAATAGCCAAAGAACCATCTGTTACCAAAGAACGTAATTTTTCCGCATAACCTAAATATTCTTGATAGATACTTTCGAAATCAAGGGGCTCTCTTCCATATACTTTAACAAACAGGTTATTTTTTACCTCTAAGTTTCGTCTTAATTTTGCTGCGAATTCTTCAGCGTCTAAGAGGTCAATCATGCGAATTCCAACCCGAGTCGTCTTGTCTACATAGGCTGGTCCGATTCCACGTTTCGTTGTCCCGATTTTTTGATCGCCGCGTGCCTCTTCTTCTAATTCATCCAGTAAACGATGATACGGCATAATAATGTGAGCATTGCTGCTTATCCGTAATTTTCCCATTTTAACTTTACGTTCTGCTAAATAATCCAGTTCTTCTAAAAGAACTTTCGGATCAACGACTACACCATTACCAATAATACATGTTTTATTCGGATAAAGAATTCCTGAAGGAATTAAGTGAAGTTTGAACTCCTCACCCTGAGCAACTACAGTGTGGCCTGCATTATTTCCTCCTTGATAACGAACAACTAAATCCGCTTTTTCAGCTAAAAAGTCCGTTACCTTACCTTTCCCTTCGTCTCCCCATTGTGCGCCAAGCAAAACAACAGCTGCCATTTTCATTCCTCCAAATCATATTTTAAACCGATTTATTGGCAAGTAATCCGAACGATTCATTATCTCATTTTAAATTCTTATTATCCCGTCGTAAAGATTCCTTCATTCAGTAAACTCGCTTCTTCACAAACAGTTTTATCTTATCAATCATCTCCGGCAATGTCAACGAGTTTCTCGAACATTCAGCTTGTATACAGTATAAACATTCGGTTTAGAAGAACATCTCGATATCATGATGAAAAAGGCTGGGGCAAAACTCCCAGTCTTTTTCATTACATTATATTATTTCCTTAAGCCGATAAATGTTGACGATCTAAATTTACAAACTTGGTAAACTCTTTTAAATATCCGAGCTCCAAGGTTCCCACCGGACCATTGCGATGCTTAGCGATAATTATTTCTGCAATTCCTTTCTTTTCTGATTCAGGATTATAATATTCATCCCGATAGATGAAAGAAATTACATCCGCATCCGCTTCAATAGCACCAGATTCAAGAAGGTCGGACATAATCGGACGTTTATCCTGGCGCTGTTCTACACCCCGGTTAAGCTGTGAAAGAGCAATTACCGGAACACTGAGTTCACGTGCAATTCCTTTTAGTCCCCGTGAAATTGCAGCCACCTCTTGTTGGCGGCTTTCGGCGCGTCGTCCTAAGGTCATTAATTGGAGATAGTCGATTACAATCATTCCCAGGCCATGCTCCATCTTCAAGCGCCTTGCCTTCGAACGAAGCTCAACCAAAGAGATTCCAACCGTATCATCAATAAAAATAGGAGCATCGGAAAGCGGCCCTACAGCACGTGTCAGTTTCGGCCAATCCGTATCCAGCAGATCACCGGTCCTAACCCTCTGCTGGTCAACCATCGCCTCAGAACATAACATACGCTGAACAAGCTGTTCCTTCGACATTTCCAAACTAAAGACAGCGACCGGCACATTTCCCCGCACAGCTGCGTTCTGAGCCATATTTAAAACCAAAGCTGTTTTACCCATTGAAGGGCGTGCCGCAATAATGACTAAGTCAGAAGGCTGCCATCCAGAGGTCATCCGATCTAAATCATTAAAAAAGGTAGGGACACCCGTAAGGTTTCCCTTATTGGCATAAAGCATTTCAATCTTTTCAAATGTATTCAGCAAGATATTGCGGATGGATTCAAATCCGTCTTTGACTTGACGCTGAGATAGTTCTAAAAAAAGCTTCTCTGCCTCCGCCAATAATGTCGTTGCCTCTTCACCGGGTTCATACCCCTTTTCAGCAATCCTTCCCGCCACACGAATCAGCTGTCGAAGCATGGATTTTTCGGCAACAAGCTGTGCATAAAAATCAACATTAACCGCCGAAGGAACAGAACGTGCAATTTCGGAAACCGTAGCAATCCCGCCAACCTGTTCAAGACGTCCAGCTTGACGAAGAGCTTCAGCTACCGAAACGAGGTCAACCGGATCACCCCGCTCAAACAAATCACGTAATGCACTAAAGATTAAGCGATGATTGTCGCGATAAAAATCCTCAGGCTGTAATATTTCAAAAACGGAACTCCCCACTTCCGGTTCAAGCATAAGGGCGCCAAGCACTGCTTGTTCAGCCTCTAGATTCTGGGGAGGAACTTTGGTGAGTTCCATCTGCTTCCCCTCCTAGCCTATATATTCTAAGGCTTCTTGAATAGTCTCAACTGCATGTACTTCAATTCCTTCTAATCCAGACGGAACATCTGCCAGATTATCTTTTGGAATTAAAACCGTTTTAACTCCTGCCTGTTTCGCCCCAAAAAGTTTTTCAGCAATTCCACCGACAGGTCTTACTTTTCCTTGAATGGAAATTTCCCCGGTAACAGCTACATTCTGTCGAAGAGGCTTAGATTTAAGTGCACTATAAAGCGCAATTGTGGTAGCCAATCCCGCCGAAGGGCCATCTATTTTACCGCCTCCGACCACATTCACATGAACATCATAATCCCGAAGATCTTCTCCTGTTAACAGGCGAAGGACAGCAACAGCATTAAATACCGCATCACGAGCCATACTCCCCGCCGTTTCATTAAAGCGAATGGTTCCTTTTCCATCCCGATCAGGGAAGACAATCGCTTCAATCTCCAATACCGAACCTACAAATCCATAAACACCTAAACCTAATATTCTTCCGACTTCTAATGTATCTTGGGCTTTTTTAGCTATATAAGGGCTTAAGCGAGCAGATCGAAGAACCTCATAGACTTCTTCCTGTCCCACCTTTACTTCCTTTTGATCCGGATTTCTAAAGCGAGCAAGACCATACGCATCTGTCAAAATATTATTGGCTTTACGACCCTCGATAACATATTCACTAATAATTTGAGGAACTGATTCTTCGATTTTGGCCTCCAACTTTTCAGCGGCTTGCCGAACAATCTGTTGAATATCCTTCGGTTCTAAAGGAGTAAAATAAATTTCAGCGCATCGCGAACGCAAAGCCGGATTTATTTCTCCAGGTTCCCGTGTCGTTGCCCCAATTAAAACAAAATCCGCAGGTGCACCTTCTTCAAATAATTTTTTAATATAAAGCGGAATTTGCGGATCGGAAGAATCAAAATAAGAGGACTCAAAAAAGACGCGTTTATCTTCTAAAACCTTAAGCAACTTATTTAAGAGCAGCGGATCCATTTCCCCAATTTCATCAATAAACAGAATTCCACCATGGGCATCGCTGACAAGCCCGAGTTTTGGTTCAGGAATTCCGGTATCTGCTAAATCCCGTTTTGCCCCTTGATAAATCGGATCATGAACAGAACCAAGCAAGGGATTGGTTACATCCCGAGGATCCCAACGCAGTGTCGTCCCATCTACCTCAATAAAGGGTGCCTTTGCAGCAAAGGGGGAATGGGAATGCCGCTTAACCGTCTCCAAGGCTACCCGTGCCGCAGAGGTCTTTCCCACCCCGGGAGGACCATAAATCAAGAGATGCTGAGGATAAGGTGTGGCTAGCTTCGCAAGCAAAGATTGGACCGCATTTTCCTGACCAATAATCTCTTCTACTGTTTGAGGACGAAGAACTTCTGTCACGGAATTAGCGAGTTTAATCGCATTCATCTTTTCGATATGCGCTAGTTTTTTTAAGGTCTGTGCATTATCTGGGCCTGCCGTATCCTTGAGAACCTGATTTTTGATCTCTTTAACATACTCCTCATGATGTATCTGCATTTTTTCAGCAACAGCTTTGTCCACTTTTTCTTCAATTGTGCGCCGTGCTAAAAGTTCTGCGATTTGCTCTTCAATTTCGGCTAAAATCTTGGGCAGATCTTCTGAAGGAGAAAGGGAGTGATCCGTCGGATCTTCAAAGACAATTTTTCGTAACGCCTTGATGCGGTCGAATATATCTTCCGATCGCATTAAACGTAAAGCATCTAGGCGTGTCGCCTTAATAACCAGCTTATCGGACCCATAGAAATTCGCTAACAAATGGTAATAGGCATCTATCTCTTGCTTTAAAGTTGCATTTTGATTGTCAATTTCCTGATCTTTCTTTTGAACAAGCCATCTTGTTAAAAACCCTTTCATCGGGCTCCCCTTTCACGTTAAAAAAGATAATGTTTATCATTAAATTGCCTTTACCGTTACTTTTAGTTGAGCTGAAACTTCCGGATGAAGTTTTGTTGGAATACTATAGTTTCCCAAAGCCTTAATCGGTTCTTTTACCTCAAGTTTCCGCTTATCGATTTCAATGCCGTATTTATTTTTAAGAGCCTCTGCAATTTCCTTATTGGTTACAGAACCAAAAAGTCGGCCGCCCTCTCCAATTTTTGTATGAACCTCTACAGTAATGGAAGCTAATTTTTCAGCAAGTGCTTGTGCATCTTGTTTTTCTTTAGCCTTTTTTCGATCTTCATTCGCTTTTTTTAATGCTAAATCGTTCAGATTTCCTTGAGTCGCTTCAACTGCCAAGCCTTTAGGAAAGAGAAAATTTCGGGCATAACCATCGGATACTTCACAAACTTTTCCCTTCTTACCTAAGCTTTTTACCTCTGATATTAATATTACTTTCATTTCAAGTCCCCCTAATTCACTGGTTTTATTCTGGAAGCCGCCGGAAGTTTAGGACTAAATCGAAAAGTCCCAACAAAATTAAGCTGATAATTGTCACTTGAAAATAGAGAAAGCTCATTAAAATTAAAACTGCTTTAATAAACCCAGACAGTAAGGGCGAACGCAGATTGTACAAGAATATCGAGCACCCTATTCCAAAGGCTATGACAGCATAAATAAACATAAGATTCATACCAAATATTCGTAAAATAGTCCAACTCCATTGATCTCCAATTAAATAACTCGCTATACCCAGATTTACTCCCCAAAGGGCATACCAGGGTAATCTGAAGAAGCTGGATATGGGCAAACGCTTTACCTTTGGTGTAAACCATCGTGTAAATAAATAACGAGCTAAACTATATTCAATGATCGAACCTAAAGCCGCAAATCCCGGAACAAATAAAAAAAGAAGTTGGAAGGTCTGCTGTAAACTGGCTTGAATCTCTGTTTCACTTATTCCCTGTTGGTTCAAGCTTGCTAATAAACCCGTTTGACGATACTGATCCAACATCGTGTTAACCAGCTTTTGTATTGCTTCAGAGCCAACAAATCCTTGCTGAATTACGGGAATAATAGAAAAGACCCCGATTATTCCTGACAGAACCAAACACCAAAATAAATTTGACTTTTGTGACCAAGAATGCTCCCTTCCCCATACGCTGAGCAAGCCAACCCAGGGTAAGAATCCTATATTTTCAAAGTTTATTAAACCACCCGCGGTTATGACTGCAATTCCATAGCCTAACGTTAAAAGGAGGGTTGTCCACCTAAAACCCCTTACTCTCCCTACTTCAAAAACTGCAAAAAGAAGTGCAATGTCTAACACCCAACCCCAAATTCCTTGAGAAACTCCTAACCATGGGCCGACAAGAAGAGCAAAAATCGGTATATTGCGGGCTACTTTCTGGTCACTTACGTACATTGAATTGCTCCTATCTATTCCTCCGGGGCAAGATAGCTTAATAATAAGCTTAAGTCACCCCACTGACTTTCCAACTTCATTGTATCGTTTTCTTTCCATTCGACTAAACCTTGGATTAACGTCCGGTCTAATCTTGTAAAATCGAAGCCTAATCGTCTTGTCAGCAAATAACTGATCCCCACTATATCAGCTAACCCCTGCATCATAGCTTTATCGGAACCCTCAATCGCTCCACGCTCAAAAATCCATAAGGATTTAAGTAACTCTACTTTTAACTCATCAATTGCCTTGAAACCTTTAACCACGTCAACTTCCATCGCGGCTGCCCTCCGGTATTCTAAAATTCAACACTAGAAAAAATTCGCTACGTTTAAGGAATTTCCTGCAAGACAACCTATTTGATGATTATCTGAAAAATGTATAAAGAAAGTATAAGCCGAAGGTTATACTTTCTTCCAGTACAAAAAGGGGGAGCCTCTGCTCCCCCCTCTAAATAATCTAATCTACGATATAAGGCAACAGCGCAATGTGCCGAGCTCTTTTAATCGCAACTGTAACTTGACGTTGATGTTTTGCACAGTTACCTGAAATACGACGAGGTAAGATTTTACCGCGTTCCGTAATGTACTTGCGCAATTTATGAGTCTCTTTGTAATCAATCGACTCAACTTTATCTACACAGAAGCTGCATACCCGTCTTCTTGGGCGGCGTCCGCGTTCGCGTTTCATAAGTTCACTCCCCTTCCCGTTTAGAATGGGATATCGTCATCTAAACTTACTTCGTGACCATAAGTCCCCACATCACTGGCACTTCCAGCAGATGAACTATGCCCAGAGTTTCCCCCATCTTTCGGGCTCAAAAATTGGACATTGTCAGCGATTACTTCCGTAACCCATCGACGTTGACCATCCTGACCCTCAAAAGAACGGACTTGAATTCTTCCGTCAACGGAGGCCAATTTACCTTTGGATAAATAGTTCGCACAGGATTCAGCCTGTTGCCGATAAACGACACACGGGATAAAATCCGTATCCCTTTCACCGTTTGAATTCTTAAAATTGCGATCAACGGCTAAAGTAAAGGTTGATACCGCAACCCCGCTCGGGGTATAACGCAACTCGGGGTCTTTCGTCAAACGGCCAATTAAAACGACTCGATTTAACATCTGAAACCCCTCCAATACTACTCTTCCTTTTTCGTAGTTAAGAAACGCACAACAGAGTCAGAGATCTTCATGACCCGCTCAACCTCTTGTGCCGTACGAGCTTCACCGTTGAAGTTCATCAGGACATAGTTGCCTTCCCGAAGATCATCAATCTCGTAAGCCAAGCGGCGTTTGCCCCATTTATCAATAGCGACATCAGCTCCTCCATTGTTTGTTACAACTTCGGAGAACTTGTCCACTAATGCGGCAGCAGCCTCATCATCCAATTCCGGACGGATGATATAAAGTAATTCGTACGCTTTCATAATTGCACCTCCCCTCGGACTTAAGCGGCCCCGTTTGAGCGGGGCAGGGATTCATAGCCTTTTTAAGACTACCAATTAAATATTATAGCATTGCGGCAAGATAATTGCAACTTGTAACTTATCCCTTAAACGTTAAATCTAAAATGAACAATATCCCCATCTTGCATCAGATAATCTTTTCCTTCTAAGCGTACCAGTCCTTTATCGCGAGCGCCGTTTAAACCGCCTTTTTCCACAAAGTCAGTATATGAAACAACTTCAGCACGGATAAATCCCCGCTCAAAATCAGTATGGATTGTCCCAGCTGCCTGAGGAGCCTTTGTTCCTTGGCGAATTGTCCAAGCTTTAACCTCCATCGGTCCCGCAGTAAAGAAAGTCATCAGTCCGAGCAGATGAAAAGCTGCGCGAATTAAGCGGTCAAGTCCGGATTCGTGCAGTCCCAAATCTTCTAAAAATGCTTGTTTTTCATTATCCTCAAGTTCAGCGATCTCTGATTCAATCTTCGCACAAACAACCACGACTTCTGAATTTTCTTGAGCTGCTAATTCACGAACCTGCCGGACATATTTATTTTCTTCATTAGAAGTCAATTCCTCTTCACTAACATTGGCGGCATATAAAACAGGCTTTAGAGAAAGAAGCGAAATAGTCTTAAGTAATTCTTCTTCTTCCTCTGTATAGATTAGACGACGTGCCGATTTACCTTCATTAAAGGCTTCTTTAAGTTTATTCAGTAAATCAACTTCCGCCTGAACTTTCTTATCGCCCGATTTCAGAAGTTTAGTTACACGCTCAGAACGTTTTTCAATGCTCTCCATATCCGCTAAAACAAGCTCTAGCTCGATCGTTTCTATATCCCGTTTCGGGTCAATATTTCCTTCAACATGGACAACATTGCTATCTTCGAAACAGCGAACAACGTGCACAATTGCATCGACTTCACGAATATGGGACAAAAATTTATTTCCTAGTCCTTCTCCTTTGCTTGCTCCTTTTACCAGACCTGCAATGTCCACAAACTCAACGGTTGCCGGAACAATTCGATCAGGATGAACCATATCCGCTAAAATCCCCAGCCTGTGGTCGGGAACTTGTACAATTCCTACATTCGGGTCAATGGTACAGAAAGGATAATTTGCAGCTTCCGCTCCAGCCTGTGTAATTGCATTAAATAATGTGGATTTACCCACGTTGGGCAAACCTACTATTCCTGCATGTAATGTCATTTCTAAACCTCCATCAATTTACATGAGACCTTATAACGTTTTTATCAGCTTTTTCGATTATATTTGAAGAAAATCTATTTTACAAGGTAAAGTTATGAAGGCGGATTCTCCGATTTTTGCAGAATTTCCTTGATTTGCCGCTCCAGTTTAATTCTTGGAATCCATGCCTGGTGCTGGCAACCTAAACATTGTATTCTAAAATCCATTCCGGTACGCATGACCTTCCAATCTGTGTTTCCGCAGGGATGAGGTTTGCGTAACCGAATGATATCTCCGACCTGTAAAGGGATCATTCTTCCTCCTCCTTGTCACGTTTCATTTTCTCGGCAATAACCATCGGCTGAAAAATTCGAATTCCCGCTTCTAAAAAGGCTTTATGAATGCGCCTTCTGAGTTCACGTTCTAAACCCCACTGTTCATTGGTTATAGTATAAGCAACTACCCTCAGAACTGCATTTCGTTCTCCAAATTGGATAACCCCTTGAACTGTCGGAGGTTCAACAATTTTTTCTCCAAATTCAGCTTGAATTTCGTTGCAAACATCATGCATAACTTCCATTGCGCGGTCTAAGTCCTCATCATAAGATACCTGGATATCGACCAGAGCTCTCATTTTACCTCGGTTATAATTTGTTACTGCGGTTATTTTTCCATTGGGAATGATATGAAGTTCTCCTCCCCAATCGCGCAAACGTGTTGAACGAATTCCAATCTCTTCAACCGTACCTGAAAACTCACCCGCTTTTATGTACTCTCCTACAGCGAACTGATCCTCGAAGAGAATAAAGAATCCAGCAATAATATCCTTGACTAAGCTCTGCGAACCAAAACCCACAGCAACACCCAGGACACCTGCAGAAGCCAGAAGAGTTCCTGTCTCAAAATGAAAAACCTTTTGAAGGATATGAATTATGACTGTAAATGTAATAACATAAAAAGCCGTACTTCGTAACAACGGAAATAAGGTATTCGCTTTCCGTTCGTCTAAAAGAATCTTGCCTTTTCTTTTAATAAGAAGCCTATGCAGAAAATAAATAAGTACAGAATAGCTTATACGGGCCGCAATAAGCACCTCAATGATATAGACTAAATTATTGAATGAAGATAATCCTATATTCTTCCAATTCAGTGACATCAGTTGTAAGATTGGATTCATCGCCATTCTAACCTCATTCCTCTAATTTTAAATAGATTATCCCGAAGCCTAAGGAGTAATTCCCATTCCTTTTGTCAACTCCGCAGGAAGATTTACTCCTTGAAGACCTTGATTTAATTCCAAGTGAAAAATCGTCTTCATCGTTTCAAAGATTTGCAGCAGGTGGGGGTAAAACCAGGCTTCCTTAATAAGTGCGGCAACTTCACTCTGCCCTAAAAGGGATAAAAAAGGTGAAATGAGCCCAATAATTATGGCAACTCCAACCAAGGCACCGAAACATCCAAATAAAAATCCGCCTCCGCGGTTAATTGTTCCACCGAAAAAGCCAATGGGAGCAAGTATTAGATTAACCACGATTTGAAGAATAAGGATAACAACAGCATACGTTATTAAAAACGCAATAATCTTCATTAAATTCTCGGTTAAAATCCCAGATACCGTTTTCGTCATTGTCTGTACTAGATTCTGTGTATAGGCATGAAAATCCGGCACAGCTCCAGAGTTGATCAGGCCTTGTAACTCTTTGGGAAACGCCGATAAAATTTTATCTAAAGTTTGCTGCTGTGTTGTTTGGGCTTGAGACTGAACTGAAGGAAGAAGAAAGCGGTAAACTATGGGTTCCAGCCATTGGCGAAGCGGAGTATGCTGATCCAGCCATTCGAAAACATTTAAATATTCCCTGACTGCAAAGTAAAAACCGAATATACTTCCCAGGAAACTCACAAGTCCGGAAATCAACCCTTTCCGATATCCCTGCAATGCCCCTAAAATAAGAAGACCGAGGATTAGAATATCAAATATATTCATTTAATCTCCTCCACCGCGATTGAGCTAATTTAAATACTATTCGATTTTTCAAAGAAAAATCCTGCCATAATAAACTTAGAGCTGAAGTAGGAAATAACTTGTTTAAAAGAGAAAAATAAGGAGCAGCCGTAGCTGCCCATGTGAAAATTCAAGTTTGGCGGGGATGTGTGCGAATCGAACACACCCCGGAACGTTCTGCGTCCCGGCACGCGGATTTGAAGTCCGGGGGCAGCACCAGCCACCACCCATCCCCAGTAGCTTTATTATAATATTATAATAGATTTCATAGTTAATGTAAATTTAGCTTGAATAAAAAATAAAAGAAGCGCCCATTTATAGGCGCTGATAAATTTTGAATTTAATTACTAACATCATACCCTTTTTCTAAAAGAGCATCCTTAACTTCTTTTTCGCGATCCCCGCTTAATCGGACCAATATTTGGACCATGTTATTTTTGAGATGGTAAACGGCTAAACTGGTCATATTCACATCATAAGCTTTAACTATTGCAGCCAGATCCATCATGACCCCGACCCCATCTTTGGTCTCAATGACCACACGCTGCCCAGGGCTGCGGAAACCTATGATATCCAAAAAAGTATCAAAAATATCAGTTTCGGTGATAATCCCCACTAATTTATCGTTATCTAATACAGGCAGGGATCCAATACCATGATCCCGCATTAAAACGGCAGCATCCTCGATTTTTGTATCCGGGGAACAGGCAATAACATTCTTTACGGCCACATCCCGTATTTTCATTTTTGCAACAAGGTAGTTCAACTCAAAGATACTTAGGGTTGTTGCCGGAGATGGGGAAACTTCCCGGAGATCTCCATCGGTCACAATTCCCACAAGTTTACCCTTTTGGATAACGGGAAGACGATTAATCTTTTTCTCACGCATAAGCGCCATAGTATCCGCAACATTATCATCCGGAGTTACGGTAAAAACTTGTGAGGTCATAAATTGCTTTACGTACAATTAAATCTCCTCCTTCGTTATTCGTAATATATGATTAAATCGTTTAACCCATATCAAGGATATTCTCACTTTAAAGTCAATTTCCTGTTAACACAAAAAATATTTTGGTTTAGTTTTCTCTATTATCCCCCTAGATATGCTTTTTGAACTTCCTTACTGCTGGCTAACTCATTTGCCTTCCCCGAAAGAACAATCTTCCCTGTTTCTAGAACATATGCCCGATCTGCAATTGAAAGAGCCATATGAGCATTTTGCTCTACAAGAAGAACCGTTGTCCCTGTCTTATTGATTTCCTGAATGATTGAGAAAATCTGTTTAACAAGGATTGGAGCTAAACCCATTGACGGCTCATCAAGAAGAAGCAGTTTAGGCTGAGACATCAGGGCCCTGCCCATCGCCAGCATTTGTTGTTCTCCCCCCGACAATGTTCCTGACAGCTGTCCCTTCCGTTCCTTCAGACGCGGGAAAAGAGTATAAACTTTTTCAATATCTTTTTTAATTTCTGCCTTATCTTTGCGAAGGTAAGCACCCAGTTCCAAGTTTTCTAAAACAGTCATATTGGTAAAAACGTGTCTGCCTTCAGGCACTTGGGAAATTCCTTGAGAGACAATCGCCTGAGGTTGAATCTGAGTTAAATCAGCTCCATTAAATTTTATGGTACCTTCTTTGGGACGAAGAAGACCGGAAATTGTTTTTAGACTGGTACTTTTACCTGCGCCGTTTGAGCCAATCAGAGTTACAATTTCTCCTTCATTAACTTCCATTGATATTCCCTTGAGAGCGTGAATTGCGCCATAGTAAACATTTACATTTTCCAGAACCAGCATTAGCCAACCTCCTCTCCCAAGTATGCTTCAATGACTTTCGGGTTTGATTTAATTTCTTGAGGTGTTCCCTGGGCTATGATCATTCCGTAATCTAAAACATAGATTCTTTCACAGACACCCATAACAAGAGACATATCATGTTCAATTAAAAGAACAGTTAAATCAAACTTTTCGCGAATAAAGCGAATCAGTTCTGTCAGGGCATGGGTCTCTTGCGGGTTCATCCCTGCCGCTGGTTCATCTAAAAGCAGCAGTTTAGGATGGGTAGCCAGGGCACGCGCAATCTCTAAGCGGCGCTGCTCCCCGTAAGGCAAATTTTTGGCCATTTCATGGGCATATTTTTCAAGGCCAAAGATTTTAAGCAACTCTATCGCCTTGACTTGCATTTCCGCTTCACCAGTATAGTAAGAAGGAAGCCGAAAGATAGCACTCAAGCTAGAATACCTTGTATGTTGATGAAATGCAATTTTAACATTATCGATTACACTTAAATCACCGAAAAGCCGAATATTTTGGAAGGTACGAGCCATTCCCCGGTGCGTAACCTGGTAAGGTTTTAATCCGGCAACATTTTTCTCTTCAAAAAGGATTTCACCCTCTGATGGTTCATAGACACCAGTTAAGAGGTTAAAAATTGTCGTTTTGCCGGCGCCATTTGGCCCAATAAGACCGATCAATTCGCCCTTCTCGATATTAATATTTAGATTGGAAACGGCTTTTAAACCTCCGAAGGATTTTGAGAGATTATTTACCTTTAGCAGAGACATTTCTCTCACCTCTCTTTCCTAAGAAATTAAGGCTAAACTCTTTGGTCCCCATTAAACCCGTCGGGCGGAAAATCATTAGAACGACTAATAATACAGCCGTAATAACCAAGCGCCACTCTGAAAGTCCAGAGAGAGAAGCTGAAATAAAGGTCATGAAGATCGCGCCCAAAACACTTCCGGTAAGACTTCCTAATCCGCCAAGCACAACCATAACGAGAATATCAAAAGATTTCATGAAGTTAAATTGAGCCGGTTGAATAAGGTACATATAATTCGCATAAATTCCACCGGCTAATCCCGCGAACATTGCACCGAGAGTAAAAGCAAGAACTTTATATTTAGTCGTGTTAATTCCCATGGCTTCAGCCGCAATTTCATTTTCCCGAATGGAGATGCATGCTCGCCCATGCGTCGACGCTGTAAAATTACGAATAGCTAAAACTGAGATAACCATTAACCAAAAAGCCCAGGTCCAATTAATGGTACTGGGTACGGAAAATCCCGAGGCACCACCCACGTAATCCATATTCATGAAAATAACACGAACAATTTCACCAAGACCTAAAGTCGCAATCGCAAGATAATCACCGTTTAGACGCAGTGTCGGCAATCCAATTAAAACACCGGCAATACCTGCCGCGACAGCCCCTGCAATTAAAGCTAAATATAACGGTCCATTAAAGTTAACCGTAACAATGGCTGAGACAAATGCCCCGATCGACATAAAACCGGCATGTCCGATCGAAAACTGCCCCGTAATTCCATTAATTAAATTAAGACTAACGGCCATGATAATATAGATGCACGCCAGAATTAAATTTAATTGATAAAAAGGAGGCATTATTTCCGCAAGATTTAAACCTTGAACAATCCCGTATATCAAAATGATCCCAATCAAAAGGATCAAGTTTTTCTTTTGAAACCAGTTCTTCATCTTTATCACCTACACTTTCTCACGTACATTTTTGCCAAAGATACCATTAGGTTTAATGATGAGAACAAGGATAAGAATTAAGAAAGCAGCTCCATCCCTCCACATTGAAGCTCCCAGCCCTGAGACTAAGGTCTCGATAAGGCCAAGAATGACACCCCCGGCCATAGCTCCTGGAATAAGCCCGATTCCACCAAGAACAGCTGCGATGAACGCTTTTAACCCCGGCATAATGCCCATCAGCGGATCAATCTGATTAAAGTAAACACCAAAAAGCACGCCTGCAGCCGCTGCAAGACCAGAACCGATTGCGAAGGTCGCTGAAATTGTGTTATTTACGTTGATTCCCATCAACAAAGCAGCATCTTTATCCAGGGAAACAGCCCGCATGCCTTTCCCAACCTTTGTGTACTTAACTACAAACTCAAGAAGAACCATTAAGATAACGGAAGTCACCAGCATGACAACATCGCCATATTTAAAGGAAACCCCGGCAATATTATACATCGTTTCCGGTAAAACAGGGGGATACGTCCGAACTTGAGGGCCGAAGAGAAGCATTCCTCCATACTCGAGAAATAAAGAAACACCAATTGCCGTAATCAACGCCGCAATTCTGGAAGCATTGCGCAAAGGTTTGTAGGCAATGCGTTCAATCACTACTCCCAGAATAGCTGAACCTAGCATAGAAATTAGGAGTGCGGGAATAAAAGACCAGTGCAGCTTTGTGATCGTAAACCACCCAATATATGCTCCGATCATGAGAACATCGCCATGGGCGAAGTTAATCAATTGAACAATCCCATAGACCATGGTATAGCCTAGAGCCATTAATGCATAAATACTTCCTAAAGATATGCCATTAACTAAAAGTTGAACGAATTGCTGTAAATTGATCATGTTCTCACTCCTTTCTTAAAAGTGGAAAAAAATCTCCGTATTTTATTTCTTATGAACAGTAATAGGAGGGGGCAATGCCCCCTCCGTTTTTATTTTATCCTAAACTAACGAAGTGAAATTTATTCGGGCTACAACTAAGCTTCAAATTATTTAGGATTAACTCTGTTAGCAAAAGCCCACTTGCCATCTTTATATTGTAAGATTACAGCACTTTTACTTGGATTGTGATTTGCAGGATCTACTGTAATATTACCGCTGACTCCCTTAAGATCTTTAATTCCTTCCATAGCTGCCTTAACTTTATCCGGGTCAGTGCTTCCTGCAGCTTCAATACCCTTAATCAGCATTGTTGCAGCATCATATCCTAAAGCAGCAAAACCGGTCGGTGCTTCATTATATTTTGTTTGATATTGTTTGGAAAATTCTACCAAGCTTGGATCATCCATGGCGACATGGTCAGAGTAGTAAACATTCGTCATATTCTTTGCTTCAGCAATTTTGGTGGTTTCGTCTCCATTCCAACCGTCTCCGCCTAACATAGGAGCGGTAATTCCAACTTCGCGGGCTTGTTTAATGAGCGCCCCAACTTCTGTATAGTAGCCAGGTAAATAAACTACATCAGGATTTTGAGCTTTAATCCGGCCTAAAATCGCTTTAAAGTCTTTATCTCCAGCAACATAGTTTTCTTTACCAACAATCTGTCCGCCAGCTTTAGTAAAGACATCTTCGAAAGCTTTAGCTAAGCCTTTAGAATAGTCCCCGTTGGTATCAATAACGATTGCCGCTTTTTTAGCCTTAAGTGTATCAGCTGCAAACTGTGCCCCAACATTTCCTTGGAAATCATCAATGAAGCAAGCTCTGAAGATAAATGGATTTAGTTTTCCGCCTGTAACCGTTAAAGCTGCATCAGTACCTGAAGGAGTTACAAGAGGTATCTTATTTTGGTCCACAAGGGGAATAATTGCTTTTAATGTTTTTGTAGTCATAGGTCCAAGCATTGCGACGACTTTATCCGTGGTTATAAGACGTTGTGCTTGAGAGGTTGATTCACCCGGATCAGATTTATTATCTGCCACATCAAGTTTAATTTGTTTTCCTAATACTCCGCCCTTAGCATTTTGTTGCTCGATAGCCAGTTGAGCCCCATTTAAACCGGCTTTACCATATTGTGCTGCTCCACCAGTTTGTTCGAATAGAGCACCCACTTTAATCTCGCCACCGGTACTTGCTCCACCCGAAGTGTTACCTCCTGTGCCGCAGCCTGCGATTAAAGATAAGCTCAATACGGCTACGGTCGCCATCGAAAAGATTTTCTTCATCCGTTTTTCCCCTTCCCATCTCTAATAGAAACGCTCAAAGCTTCTAAATTTGAGTACATTTTATATTTTATATATCAATCTGTCAATGGTTATAACTGTCTTAGTATAAATGAAAGAAGCTCTAAATATAGAATTTTCATACAAATGCAGTTTTTTTTAATACTTTTATCCTGCTTTTCATCGATTTAGAACTCTCTTATCTCCTTGACGTTTTGTTACCTTTTGCTGATCAAAATACTCCAGTAAAGGAACTGTATATTTCCGGGATGTTCCCCATATTTGCCGCATATCTCCTACTGCGACCTCTTTATTCTGTTCAAGCAGCTTCACAAGATCATTTTGAGCTTGCCTTACAGATTCAGAGTTAAAAAATAATCCTGAAATAGAAACCCATTTTTCTTGTTCCACTAAGTAACCTGCAAACTCCAGGTTATTCCCCTTATCTATGCCGCATTCTTGAGAACCTCCCTCTAAATCCGGAGGCATTAAACCTGCTGTTTTCCATCGTTTTTCAAGACATTCTAGTTTTTTTAAGAAGCTATCAGACAACTGAATATCTTCTTTTAATTTAACCTTACTCCCTGTTATTCGATAATAACCGCGCTCAGCCCCCTGTTCAATAATATTTTGCCAACGCCGGTTCGTCCATTTTACATCAAGTTTTACCTTAAGTTCTTCTCGGCTTATTCCTCCGCGTAAAGGAAACTGTCTATCGTGTGCAGAGATATGGTCAATCAAGCGCTTACGCCAATTTTCTGCAGCATCATGAGCCCAAAATAAAGATGTATTTTCTTCCTTCCAAATTTCTATACGTTCTTGCTTTTTTAATTGTTTTAGTTGCTTATCAATCTCTGTTGGATCCAGGGAAAGGATATCTTCTAATTCCTTAATTGTTTTAGGTTCTATTAATTCTTTTTCTATTAGATCCAGTGGATCACCCTGGTCCTTCAAATGTAACTGGGCGATAACATTCTCTTTAAAGCGCTTTCTTTTCAATTCTGCAACGCCAAGAACTTTACCACCGCCAATAGTATAGGCCGGAGAGTAAAAACGAAGTACAAAGCGGTCTTGAGCTGCTCCTACAACAGGTTCTTCAAGCAGTATCTGAGCATAACCCTCTTGACCGGGAGGCAGTTCCTCATGCTCAAGAAGGTGAATTCTACCTAATGCCTCTGTGGTTCCTATATGAAAACGCACTCTCTGCCGATGGATAATTGGTTTATCCATAGAAACTAAGTTTTTAAGCCTTAGATCAAGAATATTTCCGACTGGATATGCTCCAGGTGTAATAATAACTTTCCCTTTTTCAACTTCATCGGTATTTATCCCTGCTAAATTAATAGCAACTCTCTGACCTGCCTTAGCACTTTCGACATTTTGATTATGTACCTGAAGCGAGCGTACTTTAGTAAACCTATGTCCCGGTTCAACCGCCACTTCCTGTCCTATATTTATTGTTCCATTATGCAGAGTACCTGTAACAACTGTTCCAAAGCCTTGAATACTAAATACACGATCTATGGGTAAGCGTATTGGTCCATTCGCCGTTTTGCTTTCAGCGTTTTCAAGCAAACGATCAATTCCTATTTTTAATTCTGGAATTCCAACGCCGGTCTGAGCTGAAACTAAATAAAGCGGAGCATTGGCGAAAATTGTTTCCGCTAATACTTCACGGATTTCCTCCTGAATAAGATCAAGCCATTCTTGATCAACAAGGTCTATTTTATTTATAACCACTACTCCCTTGGTAACACCCAGCAAATTTAGAATATCGAGATGTTCTCTTGTTTGCGGCATGATTCCTTCATCGGCTGCGATAACGAGAAGGACTCCATCCATGCCTGTGGCCCCAGCAAGCATTTGTCTTACGAAACGCTCGTGACCAGGTACGTCAACAATACCAACCTCACGGCCGCTGGGCAATGTTAAATGAGCAAATCCTAGCTCAATAGATATTCCTCTCTTTTTTTCCTCTTTTAAACGATCGGTTTCTATTCCTGTCAAAGCGCGGATGAGTTCAGTCTTCCCATGATCCACATGTCCGGCTGTTCCGATTAGATAATGTCTGTTTTCCATATTCGTTCCCCTTATCCGGTTTTCCATTTTCTAGTGCAACATTTCCATTAATGTTACTTAAAATTTTAGTTTCATTATTTATTGCACCACAAATTACTTCCATTATTTTGAAGATTTTATTCAATTCATTAGGGTTATCTTATCCGAAATTTAAGTTACCAGCAAGTAATTTAAAAGTAACATGATTATGTTTCTATTTTATTGCTTTATCCATTTCGAAAATAGTATGGGCAAAAGAATTAACCCCATATAAGCCAATAATGGATATAAAACTTTCACGATAACAGAAAATTTAACTCCAGCTAAGGGAAATACTAATAAAAGCAGTAACAATGTTACCGCATGATCGTTAACTTTATTTTTGTTTACAATTCGTGTAACTAAACTAAAAGCATTTCCAACTGCTGCCGTTATCATGGCAAACCAAAGAACGAGAACGTAAAAAAATGCAGGCCATTCTCCAAGTTTGCCGGCAACAGCTACCATTGGAATTTCAAAGGTCTTAACTTCCGGAAAGCTTATTAATGCCCCGCCTATCACGCCTGCGAATAAGCCTAACAACATTCCTCCGAAAGCAGCTCCGCGACTTGCTCCAGGTTTTTGAATTTCTTTTCCCAGTGATGCAAAAACAACGAGTGCGAATGTTAAATTGAAGGAGACATATAAAATAGAGGAAATTATCCAATTTTTAATTAATGGGTTCGTTGTTGTGGAAACAACTCCTTCTCCATCTCCCTGCAAGCCATAAAATATAGCGAGTACAGCTATACCTAAGCAAAAAATAAATTTTAGCGGGATAAGAACCGTATTTATCCATAAAACGCCTTCTCCCTTAAACCAAAGCGCTAAAATGATAACCCCTATTGTAAGCAGAACTCCAATCCAGGAGCTTAAGCCTACATATTGATTGAATAATGCTCCTGATCCTGACAACATAGCTATTAAGCCAACTAATAATAATATACTTATAAAGAAGTCAACTCTTGGCCCCCATTTTTTTCCTATTAATTTTTTAAAAAAATCTGAATAGCTGTTCACTCTCCACTTACTCTGAAGATCAAGCATGATCCATCCTAAAAACGAAAAGAGAGCGGCACTTAATATAATTCCCAAAAAACCCCATCTACCGAAATTCACGAAGAACTGTTGAATTTCTTGACCCGAGGCAAAACCTGCACCCATAATCGCTCCAATATAAGTTGCCGCTGCCTGAAAAGTAATTTTCCAGTTCATTAAATCCCCCCCTGCCACATAAATATGGCTTTTCCTCAGCGATCATGCATAAGTCGAAGGCAGAAAGGGAATAATTTAGAAGAATTGATTTTTCCCAGTAAATTCTTAATTTATATGCGTCTTAGGGGGAATTTAATGAGCCTTCTTTCAATTTTATCAGATCAGCAAAAAGTGAAAGCTTATTATAATGATAAATCAGCTACAATTCACCTTGAAAATAAATTAGAGGAATATTTTTCTACTTCAAGACACCGGCCCACTGTTATCCTATGTATCGGAACTGATCGATCTACTGGAGACTCCCTTGGTCCTTTAACGGGTTCTTTCTTAATGCGCCTAAGTATTCCTCAGCTTACTGTAATCGGTACTCTTGATGAACCTGTTCATGCAACTAATCTAAATGAAAGCCTTAATTTTATTCATAATTCGTTTCTTAATCCCTACATACTTGCCATTGATGCTTGCTTAGGAAAATTGGATTCAGTGGGTCATATTACTTTAGCTTCTGGACCGCTTAAACCTGGTGCAGGAGTACATAAAAACCTCCCCTCAGTTGGGGAGGCCCATCTTACTGGTATTGTCAATGTAGGTGGTTTTATGGAGTATATGGTCCTGCAGAATACTCGGTTAAGTTTAGTTTGGAATATGGCGGAATCTATAGGTAATTTGTTATCTAAAGCCTATATTCGCTCCCGTATTTAATTGTTTCTACTTATTATATATGCAGTGTTTTTTGAGCTTTCTCAAGGGCTTGAATTTCTTCTGCAGAAAGATGATAAGACGACTGTCCTTTTTCTATTGGCTTCGCATAAACCCGAGATTCCTCCCGGCTATTTATAGATGAAATAACAACCCCATTTCCCTCCTGATTGAGAAGAGCGAGAGAAAAACTTAAATTGCTTCCCATATTTTCAAATGCATTGAAACGAACCAGCTCCGCTCGATCAACAGATTGACGGAGTTTTTCTTCTGTTTTTGTCAGTCTGCTATTTTGCAATTCAAATTTACTTCCTAACTCTTTTACATTTTTCAAATTTTCATCTAAAAGTTTATCCAATTCTTTTCCACTCATAAATGTTTGAATGCTTATATGTGCTTTTTCATATCTTTTCAAGCGTTTCAATAGTGCATAAATTAAAAAGTATGGGATAATAACTAATACAAGAATAACGCTTAGGAAAACCCACCAATATGTTTGCATTAAATTTACTAAATCCATTAGTCTTATCTCCTTAAATTTAATTATTGTTAACTTCCTAGATGGAAAACACTAAATATTATTGTCAGTGGGATCGCGGCAAAAATTCCTGGTAATAAGTTTCCCACTTTTATCTCTTTAATTTCAAGAATTGTTATTCCTATTCCGATAATTAACAAACCACCTGTTGCACTCATTTCTGTAATCACTGGAGTTGATAATACGTTTTGCAGCAGTCCAGCGGAAATTGTTATTCCTCCCTGGTAAAGAAAAACAGGAATAACGGATGCTAATACGCCAATACCCATCGATGACGTAAATACAATGGCCGAAATTCCGTCAAGCATTGCTTTAGCGTATAGAATATCGTGAACGCCTTTTAATCCGCTTTCTAAAGAGCCCATAATGGCCATTGCCCCAACACAATAGATTAAACTGGATGTTACAAAGGCTTTTGTGAAGTTCCCTTTTTGTTTTCCCCTTGATAATGTTTTCTCTAACCATTCTCCAAACTTTTTTAGCTGTAATTCAATATCAATAAGTTCTCCAACTACTCCACCAAGAACCAAACTTGCTATAACCACTAATGGGTTTTTAGTTTGAATGGCCATATTTAAACCAATAAGTATTACTGCTAACCCAATCCCCTGGATCACTGTATTCTTCATTTTTTCAGGAAGTGCATTGCCAAATAGGATTCCTAGTATTCCGCCTATCAAAATTGCAACCGAATTGACTATTGTCCCTAACACATTTTTACCTGCCTTCTCAACCTATATTTACTGAATGATCAAGGCTTTTATTTCAATTTAACTTTAATGTTCCACGTGGAACATTATTAAAATCATTGACAAACATAGGTGAAAATAAGAAATGTTCCACGTGGAACATTTTAAAGGATTAAAATACTTAATTGCTTCCTTAATTACTATAGAAGAAACAAATCATATAAATCAGATCCTACTCAATTTGCACATTCCATAGCTCAAGAAGTCTATTTAATTCTTCCTCTGAAAAGAATTCAATCTCAATTTTTCCGCGATTCTTATCTCCTTTGAGGCGTACTTTGGTCTGAAAGGATGCTCTCAACTTATCTTCTACCGAATCCCAGGGGCTAAGTACTTTATCTTTAACTATTATAGGCTTTGAACCATCAGTCATTCTAGTAAACAACGTTTCCAAATCACGAACAGACAAATTTTCGCGCGCAGCCTTTTCAGCAAGCAATACTTGAAGCGAGCTGTCTTTAATACCCAGTAATACTTTAGCATGACCTAGTGATAATTTTTCATTTCTTATAAATTGTAAAATTCGCTCAGGGAGTTGAATAACACGAAGCAAATTTGCAATAGTAGTTCTGCCCTTACCTACTCTTTCAGCTATTTGCTCTTGTGTAAGCATATATTCTTGCATCAATCGCGCATAAGCCAACCCCTCTTCAATGGGCGATAAATTAGATCGTTGGATATTTTCAACAAGAGCACGCTCTGCCATCTCCTGTTCAGAGCATTCTTGAACAATGCAAGGGATTTTCCCCATTTCAATGATCTGAGCTGCTCTGAAACGACGTTCGCCAGCAACAATAATATAATTATCACCATCAGGTTTGACTAAGATAGGCTGCAGCAAACCGTGTGTCTTAATAGATACTGATAACTCCTGTAGAGTCTCTGGATCGAACTCCTTACGCGGTTGATCCGGGTTAGGATATATTTTATCCATTTTGATTTCACGGATACCTGATTCGTCATGAGATAAATCCTCCGAGATTAAAGCTCCGAGACCTCTACCTAAAGCTTTTTTAGGCACGTTCTAACACCTCCTCTGCTAAATCACGATAAACGTCAGCGCCTCTTGATTTAGGGTCATATAAAACAATGGGTTTACCATGACTAGGCGCCTCACTTAATCTAACATTTCGAGGTACAATGGTATGAAAAACTTTATTTCGGAAGTATTTTTTTACTTCATCAACGACTTGGATGGACAAGTTGGTTCGAGCATCAAACATTGTTAATAATACACCTAATATATTAAGATTCGGATTTAAACCTTTCTTAACACGATCAAGAGTACTCATTAAAAGCGATAAACCTTCAAGCGCATAATACTCACATTGAATCGGAATTAGGATATCCGTAGCCGCACCAAGAGCATTCAATGTAAGCAGGCCTAACGAGGGAGGACAATCAATAATGATAAAATCATATTCATCCTGTATTGGCTTGAGAGCATGATTCAGTTTTTTATCACGCTGATCTAAATTAACAAGTTCGATTTCAGCACCTGCTAATTCAATCCTAGCCGGAATAATCCATAAGTTCTTAACATCAGTCTTTAAAATAACCTGCCTTACTGGAACATCATTGATTAAAACATCATAGATACAGTAGTTTAACTTGTCTTTAATAACTCCATATCCGCTTGTCGCATTTCCCTGAGGATCCAAATCAAGCAATAAGACTTTCTTTCCCGACTCAGCTAAACATGCACACAAATTAACCGCAGTTGTAGTTTTTGCGACTCCGCCTTTTTGATTTGCTATAGTTATTATTCTAGCCACAATATCCCCCCTTTCTTAAAGGTAAAAATACCACAAAATCACCTAATATCTATAGTATCAAATCGCAACTAATAAAACTAGTTTTCATAAAAAAGATTTATCAAGTTTTGACATTATATTAGTAAAAACTTAATTGTTATATCATAAAATAGAGCACGATCGTCAATAATGACGTATCGTGCTCCTCACTGAAAACTTATAAAGGTTTTTTAGCTGGAGTACCCGGCTTTCGAGGATAAATAGACGGAGTAGGTTTTATTTTTTCAATAATAATTATTGCCCGATTATCAGCACCTTCTCCTAAATTCAGTTTACATATATCCTTAATCTCTGCGCCTAAAAGTGATAATGCATTACCAGATTCTGCGACTTCCTCATCACCTTGGCTGCCCTTAGCAGCTAGAAAAACTCCTCCAACTCTTAATAAAGGAATTGAATACTCAAGCAATACAGGTAATTTAGCCACAGCACGGGAAACAACTGTATCAAAACTCGATCTATACTGGTTATTTCTTCCAAAGTCCTCAGCACGGGAATGAATTGTCTCAATCTTATTAAGATCAATTTTCTGAATAACTACATTCAAAAAGTCTAAGCGTTTAGCTAAAGAATCGATAAGAACAAAATTCTTGTCAGGGTAAACTATTTTCAGAGGTATTCCTGGAAAACCAGCGCCAGTTCCAATATCTGCCACTTTATCTCCATTAATCCATGGCATTAATGTTAGTGAATCAAGAAAATGTTTTACAACAATCTCCCTAGGCTCGACAATACTCGTTAAATTAATTTTTTGATTCCAATCCATTAATAAATCCGCATATAACGAAAATTGCTGAAGCTGAGAATCAGTAAGCGAATACTCGAGTTTCTTAAGAACTAAATCACGTAACAGAATCAAATGTTCAGGAAGCATTATCTTTTCCTCCTCGACGGTTCTGCTCCAAGAACACAAGTAAAACTGAGATATCTGCCGGAGTTACGCCAGTAATACGAGAAGCCTGGCCGACATTAATAGGATATACTTCGATTAAACGTTGCCTACCTTCGGTAGATAAACCTCTTACCTTATCATATTGAATATCTTCAGGAAGTAAATGCCCTTCCATCTTAGCGAAGTGTTCTATCTCAACTAACTGTTTATCGATATATCCTGAATACTTAGTTTCTATTGCGGCCTCTTCTAATGCCTCTTCCTCGAAATCCCTCACATCTACTAATTTTTTAATCTCTGGAAGAGATATTTCCGGACGCCGGATAAGTTCTTCAGCACTTAATCCACCCTTAGCAGGAGTAGAATTAACTGAACTTAATACCTCTTGAAACTCTTGATTATGTGGAGAAAATACAGTTTCATGCCACAGTTGTTTAATTTTCTCCAGATCCTCTCGTTTTTTCTCAAATCTCTGCCAACGTTCATCATCAACAAGTCCAATCTCACGACCACGCTCAGTTAGACGCAAATCGGCATTGTCCTGTCTCAGAACAAGTCTATACTCAGCGCGGGATGTTAATAAACGATAAGGTTCTTTAATTCCTTTATTGACAAGATCATCTACAAGAACACCTAGATACCCTTCTGAACGACGAACGATAAAAGGATCTTTCTCTTTTGCTTTTAATGCAGCATTAATACCCGCCAGTAAACCCTGTGCTGCTGCTTCTTCATATCCAGAGGTGCCATTAAGTTGTCCAGCGGTAAATAGTCCTGAAACTTGACGTACCTCTAAAGTTAAAGAAAGCTGATGAGGCAAAACATAATCATATTCAATAGCATAACCAGGACGAAGCAGCTTAACCTTCTCTAAACCGGGAATACTTCTTAAAATATCATACTGAACATCCTCAGGCATGCTTGTAGAAAGTCCGGCAATATATAATTCATCACTATTCCAACCTTCAGGTTCCAGAAAAATCTGATGAGCAGGACGGTTGGCAAAACGAACAACTTTATCCTCAATTGAAGGGCAATACCGCGGGCCTATTCCTTCAATTTCTCCGGAATAGAGAGGTGCCCGATATAAATTTTCAGTAATAATCTCATGAGTATGGGCAGTGGTATATCCTAACCAGCAAGGAACCTGTTTTTCTGGATTCCTGCCCCAAAAAATACTTTCTGTTGGTAAAAAGGAATACCTCCACGGAACTTTATCCCCGGGTTGAATCTTAAACTTGCTGAAATCAACAGAACGACGATGGATACGGGGAGGAGTTCCGGTTTTAAACCGTCCAAGTTCTATTCCGATATCTCTTAATCCTCCCGACAAGTTCATCGCCGCCTGCTGACCATTGGGTCCTCCTTCATACATAGCCGGACCAATAATGATCCTGCCTCTAAGATATGTTCCGCTTGTTAAAACAACTTGACTAGCTTCAAAAAAGGCACCCGTACGTGTTATAACTCCTTTTAACTGACCCTTTTCAACCTTAATATTTTCAACAAGGGCCTGAACGATGGTCAAACGAGGATGAGCTAAAAGAACATCTCTCATTCGCCGCGAATAAGCCAGTTTATCCGATTGAACCCTTAATGCGTGAACTGCAGGACCTTTACCCGTATTCAACATTCGAACTTGCAACGAAGTTTGATCGCCAACGATACCCATTTGGCCGCCAAGTGCATCAATTTCACGAACTAAATGACCTTTGGCCGGTCCACCTAGAGAAGGATTACAAGGCATATGGGCAATTGAATCTAAATTCAAAGTAATGAGTAAGGTTTCACAACCTAATCGAGCAGCTGCTAAAGCTGCCTCACAACCGGCATGGCCAGCACCTACTACTATTACATCATAGCTTCCGGCTTGATATTCCACGACTTAAACCTACTTTCCAATACAAAATCTTGAAAAAATATTATCAAGGAGTGACTCCTGAACATTTTGTCCCGTAATTTCCGATAAATCCTGTAAAGCCTGACGCACATCTATGGAAAGAATATCCCATGGAATTCCGGCCTCCAAACTAACAAGAGCATTATTTAAAGAAGATAATCCTCTTTCTAAAGCAGATATTTGTCGAATATTTGATAACAAAGGATCTTTCGTTTGCTCACTAATACCTTTATAAACTCTTTTTTTAACTTCTTCTTCTAACTGTTTAAACCCAATTCGCTCACGAACAGAGAAGGGAATCCAAATTTCGTTTTTTATTGGACTTACAGCTTTAAAATTTTTAACTGCATCTATTTTGTTCACAAGCACCACTACATGGTCAGAGTTATGTTCAATAATATTTCTTTCATCTGCTGATAAATTTTTACCCGCCTCAATAATTAAAAGAATAAGTTCAGCCTTGGCAAGGGCTTTCCAAGTTCTTTCTATTCCGATTTTTTCAATGGGATCTAAACTTTTCCTAATCCCGGCTGTATCCACGAGCTGTAATAATATTCCTCCCAGATTTACCGTTTCTCGAATCTCGTCACGGGTTGTTCCTGGAATATCGGTGACAATCGCGCGCTCTTCTTTCATTAAAGAGTTCAATAAGCTTGATTTGCCTACATTGGGCTGTCCCACAATAACAGTAAGAAGGCCTTCCCTTAATATTTTCCCTGTTCTGCTCCCTTTAAGTAAATCTTCAGCAAGATTTATGCCTTGAACAAGTTTTAAATTTAAGGCATCTCGATCTAATTCCTCAACATCGTCTTCTGGAAAATCAATTCCTGCCTCAATAAAAGCTAATACTTCTAATACATGGTCCCTTAACTCCAAAATTTTTAGGGATAAACCTCCGTCTAACTGTGAAATCGCTAAATCGGCGGACTTTTCATTTTTTGCGGAAATCAAGTCTATGATTGCCTCTGCCTGTATAAGATCCAACTTTCCATTAAGGAAAGCCCTCTTTGTAAATTCCCCAGGTTCAGCTAAACGTGCTCCATTTTTTAAACATATTTCTAAAATTCTCTGCGCAACAAATAAGCCTCCGTGACAACTAATTTCAAGAACATCTTCACCGGTAAAAGAATGAGGAGAGAGCATTCTGCTAACCAAAACTTCATCTATAACTTTATCTTCATCGGTAAATTGACCTAAATATAATTGATATGTTTCCTGGCGGTGCCATCGCTCTTTATTCTTAGGTAAAAAGCACGATTTAATAATTTGTTCGGACTGAGGTCCGCTTAATCGTATAACATGAATACTTGCTTCACCTAAAGAAGTCGCCATAGCGACAATTGTATCATTCACTTTAACCTCTCCCAATACTTACCGATGTTTTATAAACATATTAAAAAAACCCGGCTTCGCCCTAAGACACTGTCTTCGCACTTGTTAGCCTTAGCGAAGGCAAAGCCTCTAGTTGCACTTATGCTGGAAGAAAGTATAAAACCGAAGGTTATACTTTCTGACATATTAAAAAAAGGGGCAAAGCCCCTCACGAAATTTCTTTTGTTCTTTTAAGTGAGATGACAATCCGACGATTAGGTTCATCACCTTCACTAAACGTGGAAACTCGCGTATCATCTTGAAGCGCCGTATGGATAATCCTGCGTTCATGGGGATTCATCGGTTCCAAAACAACCCGATTTCCTGTTCTTTTCACTTTTTCAGATAAACGTTTTGCTAATCGAATTAATGTTTCCTCACGCCTTTGCCGATACCCTTCAACATCAACGACAATTCTAATTTTCTCAGATAATTTCTTTGAAACAGCTAAATTTGTAAGAAATTGCAAGGCTTCAAGAGTATCCCCTCGACGCCCAATAAGAATTCCAAGCTCTGCACCAGTTATGTTTACAAACCATTGATTTTCTTTTTTTAAAGAGCTAAATTCCGCTTGAACTCCCATGCATTGGCAAACGCTTTTTAGAAAATCACAGGCAAGAGCACCATGATCGTCCTCATAGGACACTCTTACTTTTGCTAATCGAGTTCCTAATAAACCAAAGAGCCCTTTTTTAGCAGGTTCTTCTAAAACTTCGATTTTTACCTTATTTCGTTCAACATCTAATTCCGTAAGACAAGCTTCAATAGCGTCTTCTACAGTTTTGCCTGTTTTCTCAGCTATTCTCATAGAAATCCTCCCTCACGTTCCTCAATCTAGGCAGCAGCTTTTTCTTTTTCCTTGTCCAATTTATGATTAATATAAAGCTGTTGAAGTACAGAGACTATATTCATTACAACCCAGTAAAGTCCAAGTCCTGAAGGTACCGTAGCTGTAATGTATCCCATAAATAGCGGCATTATATATAACATTGTTTTTTGAGTAGTAGCTGCAGCATCATTTCCACTCGCAGCAGAAGTGGGACTTGTAACTTTTGTTTGAAGAAAGGAAGTTGCAGCAGCTAAAACAGCTAAAATATAATATGGATCTTTCTGCGTTAAATTAAACCATAAAAAATGAGTTTGACTTGGATCCGTAATATAACTATTAAAATTGAATAGTGTCCGATAAAGACCCCAGAAAATTGGAAGTTGTATAATTAATGGTAGACAACCGCCTGCCGGATTAACATTATTTTCTTTATAAAGCTCCATTACTTTTGTATTCATCGTTTGAGGATCATCTTTATATTTCTTTTGTATAGCTTGAAGCTTCGGTTGTAAATCCACAGTTTTACGCATAGAAGCCATCTGTTTCCAAGTTAAAGGATAGATTATAGACTTTATCAAAATGGTTAAAAGTATAATCGCTATCCCATAACTAGGTACACCAATAACTGCAGTCAAACTATATAGCCACTTCAATAAAGTTGTCATCCATTCAACAATAATATTCACAAAAACCCTCCTTAAACTGGATCATGGCCTCCGGGGTGAAAAGGATGACATTTGGAAATCCTGACAATGGATTTCCATCCTCCTTTAATTATCCCATACTTTCTAAGCGCTTGAATTGAATATTCCGAGCATGTCGGGTAAAAACGGCACGAAGGCGGCTTTAACGGTGAAATAAATTTCTGATAAAACCGTATTATGCCAATTAATATCTGTTTCATAAACTATCACTCTTTTAAAAGTATCAAATATAACCTTTATAAGATTAAAGTAAGGCTACATTAATACTTTTGCTTTTTTCAGGGCATTTAAAACACATCTTTCTACTTCTGAATAAGAAACTCCTTTTAAACTTGCCCGTGCTATACAAATTATTTCAAGATTTTGCGGCAATTCCGATAAATGCCTGCGAATAACTTCCCTCATTAATCGCTTCGCTCTATTTCTCTGAACAGCATTTCCGACTTTTTTCGAAGCAATGAAACCGTATTTTTTTGTTCCCCCCATAATATAAAAAACTACATATTTGCTTGAGAAACTTTTTCCCTGGGCAAAAACTGTCTTATAATCTTTATTACGTCGTAAACGCAGATTTCGCGCAAGCATAGTTCCTCCATTATTGATCGGTAATTACTATCTTACCCCTTTATAAGAAATTTATTCTTAACATTAAATAATTCTAAACGATGAAAAAGGCCACATTAATGCGGCCTTAAGCAGATAATTTCTTCCGCCCTTTTAAGCGACGTCTTTTAATTACATTTCTTCCAGTAGCAGAGCTCATACGATTTAAAAAGCCATGCACTCTTTGATGACGGCGATTCTTCGGTTGATATGTTCTTTTCATTGAAGCACCTCCTTTATGCCAAAGGAACTAAACAGATATCTTAAAAGATTATACTCTAGTTAATTTTATCATGTCAAGGCAAATATAAAGAAAGGATGTGGATAACTATTGATTATTAAAAGTTATCCACTGTGAATAAATCTTTAATTAGCCTGAACTTCCTGTTGATAACCTTCTGAAAAATTGGTATGATATTTTTGTAATCTCAGATTTCGATAAATTTCCTGAGTATTTCCATATTCACAGATAAAATAACCTTAAGTTATCCACAAATGTGCATAAGTTTGTGTATAACTTTTTTTTGCCGAATTTTACTTACTTAATACAACAAAGGGAGGATAATTCATGCCACCCCGCCCACCGCTACATAAATTATGGCAGGATACTCTTGCAAAACTTGAAAACGAACTTTCGAAGCCAAGCTTCGAAACTTGGCTTAGTTCAACTCGTCTTCTTAACATTGAGGGAGACACGTTAATTATTGGAGTTCCCAATGAATTTGCAAAAGACTGGTTAGAAAGCCGCTACGCTCCTTTAATTCGTTCCGCTGTTCAGACCATTTTTAATCAGTCAATGAATTTACAATTTATCATTGGTTCATCTCCTCAAGTTAATTATGAAGCCAACTTCCATACAGAACCTTCCGTTCCTTCGCCAAACGAAGTTGTTACCCCAAATTTTTTAAATTCAAAATATACATTTGATACATTTGTTATAGGTAACAGCAATCGATTTGCGCATGCTGCAGCACTTGCCGTTGCGGAATCCCCCGCTAAATCCTATAATCCTTTATTTATCTATGGTGGAGTTGGTCTAGGAAAAACTCACCTAATGCATGCTATCGGTAATTTTGTCCTTGAACGTTCTCCGAATACCCGCGTTCTTTATGTATCCAGTGAAAAATTTACAAATGAATTGATTGAATCTATTCGAGATAAAAATCCAGTTGAATTTCGCAATCACTATCGAAATGTCGATATCCTATTAATTGATGATATTCAATTTTTAGCAGGAAAAGAAGGAACTCAAGAGGAGTTTTTCCATACATTTAATGCTCTCTACGAAGCAAATAAACAGATTATCATCTCTTCTGACCGGCCGCCGAAAGAAATTCCAACGTTAGAAGATCGGCTTCGCTCACGATTTGAATGGGGTCTAATTACGGATATCCAAGCTCCAAATTTAGAAACACGTATTGCCATCTTAAGAAAAAAAGCCAAACTCGAAAATCTTCAAGTTTCAAATGATGTTATGGTCTATATCGCTGATAAAATCCAATCCAATATTCGTGAACTTGAAGGGGCACTTATACGCGTTATGGCCTATGCCTCACTTTCAAAAAGTCCGATTACCGTTGAGATTGCAGCAGAGGCCTTAAAGGATATCATTCCGGTTAACGCTCCAAAACAAATTACAATAGAAATGATTCAACAGGCAGCCTCCGAATATTTTCATCTTTCATTAGGGGAATTTAAGGCCAAAAAAAGAACGCGCGCCATTGCTTTTCCACGCCAAATTGCTATGTATCTCTGCCGGGAGCTTACAGATTATTCTCTTCCTAAAATTGGGGAAGAATTTGGAGGCCGTGATCATACCACAGTTATTCATGCCCATGAAAAAATTAGTCAAGCTCGACGCATCGACCCCCTGCTCGATAAAAGAATTCATGAAATTATTCAAAAATTGCAATCCTTCTAATTCTCTGTTCATAACCTGTATATAATTTTTTAAAAAATATCAACAAAACTTAAAATGTGGACATGTGAATAGTTATTCATTAATTATTCACATATTTTTAAACACCTATTTTAACTGTAAATTAAGGATTAATAGACTTATCCACAAAGAGACAAGCTATAATACTATAACGACTAAATTAATATCTTATTATTGTTTATAGAGAAATATTCCGCCAGAAATAGTGAGGAGGTTATTTATGAAAATCTACTGTTCAAAAGATGCCTTGTTAACGGGAGTCAATACCGTCCAAAAAGCAGTATCGAATAAAAATACTTTACCTGTTTTGCAGGGAATTTTAATTAAAGCAGAAAATAATACCTTAATTTTTGAAGCAACTGATATGGAAATAGGAATTCGCTGCAGTGTTACAGCTCAAATTGAAAGAGAGGGCGTTATTGTTCTTCCTGCACGTCTTTTTTCGGAAATTGTGAGAAAATTACCGGATGCAACAATTGAGATTGAACAACGCGACGATTCTATTAATATTCATTATTATCAGTCTGATATAGTTCTTAAGGGATTTGATCCTGATGAATTTCCTCTCCTGCCTGATTTATATGATGCAGTTTCCTTTAATTTACCTATTTCACTTTTTAAAACAATGATCCGTCAAACTGTCTTTGCATGTGCTGTTGAAGAAAATAGGCCTGTCGTATTTACAGGAACACTTTTACAAATTGAAGGCTCAAATATTCGCTTAGTTGCAACAGATACTCATCGCCTTGCGTATCGAATTTCAGAAATTGAAAATCCCGAAGATTTAAAGTTCTATGGTGTTATCCCTGCCAAAACAATGTCTGAAATTTATCGCTTATTAAAAGATGAAGATGAAATTTTAACCATCCGCTTCAATCAATCTCAAATATCTTTCCAATTTGGATCTGTTCATTTATTATCAAGACTCATAGACGGACAATTTCCAAACTATAAACAGGTTATTCCTCAAAGCTGCCAATCTAAAGTCTTTATCGCTTCAAAAACTTTTTCAGATTCAGTTGAAAGAGCTTCTCTGCTTGCACGAGATAGTATTCATGCTAATATCGTTCGTCTTTCACTTGAAAAGGAGAACTTGTGGATTGCACAAGCATCTGAAGTAGGAAAAATCTCTGAACAAATGGATATTAAGATGGAAGGAACGGAAGTAAAAGTCGCTTTTAATGCTAAATTTTTGCTAGATGTTCTTAAAGTAATAGATAGTGAAGAAATTATTATTGAATTATCAGGTCCGTATGGACCGGGTATTATTCGTCCAATTGATGATCCAAATTATCTTTATCTCGTACTTCCTGTACGTACATCTTAAAAATGGAAATTGTAAATCTAAAACTATACAACTTTAGAAATTATGAAAAAGAAAATATTCATTTTTCTTCAGGAATAAACGTCTTTCAAGGAGAGAATGGACAAGGAAAAACAAATGTTTTAGAAAGCATTTACTATTTATTAACAGGAAAATCTTACAGAGTTCGAAGAGAACAGGAATTAATCCTCTGGGGTAAAAATGAATTTCACCTTTTTGGGGATTTCTCGGCTTATCAACGTAGTTTAAGTTTAGAAAGTCATTATTTAGACCATAGGAAAATCGTAAAAATAAATCAAGTTCCATGTAAAAAATTATCAGACTTTGTTGGAACCATCAATGTTGTGTTCTTTTCCCCGGATGATTTAATGATGGTTAAAGGGGGACCTGTTGAACGGCGCAGATTTATTGATCTTCATATTACTCAAATGTATCCACGCCACGTTCATCTTCTTAATGCATATAATAAAGTTCTGCAACAAAAAGCTGCTTTATTAAAAAGTTCAATCCAGAGCTCAAAGGCTTCAAATATTGAAATCTGGAATGAACAGCTATTAGATTTTGGTTCAAAAATAATCCGTAACCGTTGGCATTATACACAAATTTTATCGAAGAAAAGCCAAGAAATTTACTCTCAGCTATCATCCGGAAAAGAAGAGTTGGCAATCAATTATATAGCTCTAGGTCATCAGAATATTGAAAAGGCATTAAAAGAATTTCCGAAAATGTTAGAAGAAAAAATGCAGCAGGAAATGGAAAGACAAATCATTTTAGTGGGTCCACACCGAGATGATCTTAATTATCAGATCAACGGAAAATCAGCACGGCTTTTTGCTTCTCAAGGACAACAACGTTCAATTATTTTAAGTTTAAAACTTGCAGAACTTGAAGCTATTTTTAAGGAAAAAGGGGAATACCCACTTTTGCTTCTGGATGATGTTTTGTCTGAACTTGATATTTTTCGGAGAGACTATCTACTAGAGTTTATTCAACCTATTAATCAAGTTTTAATTACTATGACCAGTGCTGAAAAACCGTCAAAAAAAATTAAATCTTTATTCCAAGTTGATAAAGGGCATGTAGGGAGGATTCACTGATGTTTTTACATTTAGGTGGGGATGTTTTAATTAACCAGCAAAAAGTTATTGCAATATTAGATTTAGAAACTGCCATGAAAAATTCTATTTCCGAAAACTATTTAAACAGCATGAAAGAAAGTGAAAGAATCCATTATATTTCGGAAAAAGGAAAAGAAAAGTCCTTAATTATAACGACTGAAGGAAATTATCTTTCGCCGATCTCGTCAACAACATTATTTAAACGTTCTTTATCGATTGAAGAGCAAGAGGAATAGTTTATAATAAAAACCTCCTTTTTAGGCAAGGTTTTTTTCCTTTTTTATGTCTTGTACTGCGCAGGGAGTTGGAATTGTGCGAAAAGCAATTATATCGTATAATAAAAAGGTTAAAGGTTAACAGGTGAGGTATTATTTGGGAGGGAACAGCCTTGCAGGAAAATCAGGAAAATGCGGATTTTGAGGAAAAGGTGCCAGAAAGTGTTGAATATAATGCTGAACAAATTGTAGTTTTAGAAGGATTAGAAGCTGTTCGCAAACGCCCGGGTATGTATATTGGCTCTACCAGCAGTCGTGGACTTCATCACTTAGTCTATGAAATTGTAGATAATAGTATTGATGAAGCATTAGCGGGTTATTGTGACAAAATTGAAGTCATTATTCATAAGGATAATTCAATTTCCGTAAAAGATAATGGACGGGGTATTCCCGTAGATATTCAACCAAAGCTGGGAAAACCAGCAGTTGAAGTCGCTTTAACGGTGCTTCATGCGGGTGGAAAATTTAATAATAGTGCCTATAAAGTTTCTGGTGGTTTGCATGGTGTTGGGTTAAGTGTTGTTAATGCTCTATCAAAATGGTTAACGGTTGATGTCAAAAGAGATGGAAATATTTATCATCAAGAATATACACGCGGTAAAACAATGACAGAATTAGCAATTACGGGTAATACTGAAGGAACAGGAACTCAAATTAATTTTGCACCAGATCCTGAGATTTTTGAAGAAACAACTGTTTTTCAATTTGATATTTTAGCGCACCGATTAAGGGAACTCTCTTTCTTGAATAAAAAAGTTTCAATCACTTTAATCGATGAGAGAACAGAAGAAAAAGAAGTGTATTATCATACAGGTGGTATTATTGACTTCGTAAAATATCTAAACAAAAATAAAGATGTTTTACATTCAGACCCAATCTATTTTGAGATCGTTAAGGATAATGTCGAAGTTGAAATATGTATGCAATATAATGATTCCTATACGGAAAATCTATTTTCTTATGCAAACAATATTAATACACAAGAAGGCGGAACACATGAAGCTGGATTTAAGGCAGCTTTAACACGCGTAGTTAATGATTATGCCCGTAAAAATAATATTATTAAAGCCAACGATGCGAATCTAAGCGGAGATGATATTCGTGAAGGATTAACGGTAGTTATCTCAGTTAAGGTTCCTGAACCACAGTTTGAAGGGCAAACAAAAACAAAACTAGGTAATTCAGAAATTCGCTCAATCGTAGATTCAGTAACTGGTGAAGGTCTTAATAATTTCCTTGAAGAAAATCCTGTCATTGGTAAAAAAGTAATTGATAAATCATTACAAGCTTTACGTGCAAGAGAAGCGGCTCGTAAAGCAAGGGAACTTACTCGAAGAAAAAGTGCCTTGGAAGTCAGTTCCTTACCTGGAAAACTGGCTGATTGTTCCTGGAAAGAACCTGATCTATGTGAAATGTATTTAGTTGAGGGTGATAGCGCAGGTGGTTCTGCAAAACAAGGGCGAGACAGACGCTTTCAGGCTATTCTTCCACTCCGAGGTAAGATTCTTAATGTCGAAAAGGCTCGTCTCGATCGGATTTTAGGTAACGCCGAAATTCGAGCGATGATTACAGCGATGGGAACGGGGATTTCAGATGATTTTGATATTTCAAAGGCTCGTTATCACAAACTGATAATTATGACAGATGCTGATGTCGATGGAGCACATATCCGAATACTCCTTTTGACCTTCTTCTATCGTTACATGAAGCCTCTAATTGATAATAATTATGTCTATATTGCTCAACCTCCTCTATATCAAGTGAAAAAAGGAAGAGATGTCTCTTATCAATATACTGATGATGAATTGACTAAAGCCTTAGATAAAGTAGGTCGAGACAAAGCGGTGATTCAAAGGTATAAAGGTTTAGGAGAAATGAATCCAGAGCAACTCTGGGAAACTACTATGGATCCTGCTAAACGAACCATTTTACAAGTCACGATGGATGATGCCATGATGGCAGATGAACTTTTTACAATGTTAATGGGAGATAAAGTAGAACCACGCCGTGAATTTATTATCAAGTATGCCAAAGACGTGCGTAATTTAGATATTTAAAGGAGTGCCTTTTAATGTCAATGGAAATGCAAGGCGGAAAAGTTTTTCCAGTTGAAATTTCGGAGGAGCTTAGAAAGTCATTTATTGACTATTCCATGAGTGTTATTGCCAGCCGAGCCTTACCAGATGTTCGTGATGGTTTGAAGCCGGTTCACCGGAGAATTCTTTATACGTTTCATGAGCTGGGAATGACCCCAAATAAACCCTATAGTAAGTCAGCGCGGCTTGTCGGGGACTGCATGGGTAAATTTCACCCGCATGGGGATTCATCTATTTATGATGCAGTTGTTCGGTTAGCTCAAGATTTTTCCAGCCGTTATCCATTAGTTGATGGACATGGAAATTTCGGATCCATAGATGGTGATTCGGCTGCGGCTATGCGTTACACCGAGTGTAGGATGGCTAAAATGGCTACCTATATGCTTGCGGATATTGATAAAGATACTGTTGACTTTGTTCCGAACTATGATGAAAAACAAGAAGAGCCTTCAGTCTTGCCTTCGAAGTTTCCTAATCTTCTTGTAAATGGTTCTTCAGGAATTGCTGTGGGTATGGCAACCAATATTCCTCCCCATAATTTAACAGAAGTCATTGATGGGACAATTGCCCAAATCGATAATCCTGATATTACAATTAACGAACTCATGGAATTCATCAAAGGTCCCGATCTTCCGACGGGTGCAACGATTATGGGTACGGAAGGAATTTATTCGGCTTATACAACGGGAAAAGGAATCTTTAAGACCCGAGCTAAAGCTCAGATTGAACATATGGAAAAAGCAGGAAAAATGAGAATATTAGTCACTGAAATTCCATTCATGGTCAATAAAGCAAGGCTTGTTGAAAAAATTGCAGAACTAGTTAGAGATAAAAAAATTGAAGGAATTACGGATTTAAGAGATGAATCCGATCGTAATGGAATGCGGATTGTCATTGAGCTCAGGAGAGATGTTAACCCGCAAGTTATTCTCAATCAACTCTACAAACATACTCAACTTGAAGAATCGTTCGGGATGAACATGTTGGCCTTAGTGGATGGTCGGCCAAGACTTTTAACCCTGAAAGATATGCTCCACTACTTTATTGAGCATCAAAGAAATGTTATCACGCGTAGAACGAGATTTGAATTAAACAAAGCCGAAGCGGAAGCACATATTCTGGAAGGCTTAAAAATTGCTTTAGACCATATTGATGAAGTGATTCAAATTATCAGGACCTCTGCTAATGAAGCAGAGGCTAAGAGTAATTTAATGACGCGGTTTGGGTTAAGTGAAAAGCAATCGCAAGCGATTGTGGACATGCGGTTGAAACGCTTAACCGGATTAGAGCGCGAGAAAATTGAAGAGCAATATCAAGAACTCTTGAAAACGATTGCTTATTTGCGTGCCGTTTTGGCCTCAGAAAAAATGGTTGACGGGATTATTAAAACTGAATTGACTGAGATTAAGGATAAATTTGGAGATGCACGGAGAACTCAAATTTCAATTGATCTTAGTAACATGCAAATTGAGGATTTAATTGCGGATGAAGATGTCGTGATTACTGTTACGCATAAAGGATATATTAAACGACTGCCGCTGAACTCTTATAAGAGTCAGAGACGGGGGGGTAAGGGAGTTCATGGTATGGCGACGCGAGAAGAGGATTTTGTGGAACATCTCTTTATTACCTCGACACATCAATATATTCTCTTCTTCACCTCTCGGGGAAGGGTCTATCGTCTTAAGGCGCATGAGATTCCAGAAGCGAGTAAGACAGCTAAAGGAATTGCGATTGTTAATATCTTAAACATCAACTCTCATGAGGAAAAAATTACAGCGATCCTTTCGATTAAAGCCTACTCTGAAGATTTTTGCCTTTTAACTGCGACCAAGAAAGGAATTGTTAAAAAGTCTGCTCTTATTGAATATGATTCCCAGCGCAAGGATGGTTTAATTGCTTTAACTTTAGATGAGGACGATGAACTCATTGGGGTTCGGTTGACCAAGGAACATGATCATATTCTAATGGCAACAAAAAATGGTTTATCTATTCGCTTTAAAGCTTTAGATGTTCGTCAAATGGGACGTACAGCACGGGGTGTTAAAGGAATTAGTCTCGAGAAAAATGATTTGGTTGTTGGTATGGATGTTATTTATGAGGATTCTGAACTTCTTACCATGACAGAAAATGGATTTTCAAAGAGAACGGATATTTCCGAATATCGGGTCCAAGGACGCGGTGGTAAAGGAATTATCGCTATGAAATTGAATCAAAAAACTGGACCGCTGATTGGTATTAAAATCATTAAGCCTGAGGATCAGTTAATGATTATTACCGAGGATGGTATTGTTATTCGTCAAGACGTATCTGGAATTTCCAGGCAAGGACGCTCGGCTCAAGGTGTCATGGCTATGAGAACTGGGGAAAGCCGAGTGGTTGCCATTGCAAAAGTTGTCTATAAAGAAGACAATGAAGAGATAATGGATAGCGAAGAGGAAGAATAAATTGTTTTATTATTATTCCTATGAGTAAAATTGACAAATTTCGATACAGATGCTAGTATTTCAAACAAATAATGACTGTATTAGGTTAGAGGAGGATTTTTATGACAGAGGTCGCTTCATGGAAGGTTAAAACAGGTTTAGCAGAAATGCTTAAAGGTGGAGTTATTATGGATGTAACAACACCTGAACAAGCAAAAATAGCGGAAGAAGCAGGAGCTTGTGCAGTTATGGCTCTTGAAAGAGTCCCTTCAGATATCCGTGCCGCAGGCGGAGTTGCCAGAATGGCTGATCCGACTATTGTTCAACGAATTATGGATACCGTTACCATTCCAGTCATGGCTAAGGCTCGGATTGGTCATTTTGTTGAAGCTCAAATTCTAGAGTCTCTAGGTGCTGATTACATCGATGAGAGTGAAGTATTAACACCGGCAGATGATATGTATCATATCAATAAACATGATTTTAAAGTTCCTTTTGTTTGCGGAGCCAGAAATTTAGGAGAAGCACTTCGTCGTATTGGTGAAGGAGCCGCTATGATCCGGACAAAAGGAGAACCCGGAACCGGTAATGTTGTTGAAGCAGTTCGTCATATGCGTACAGTCATGAGTGAAATTCGGACCTTAACAACGATGCCTAAAGAAGAATTAATGACAGCGGCTAAAAATATGGGCGCTCCCTATGATCTTGTTCTTTATGTTGCTGAGAATGGAAAACTTCCAGTCGTTAATTTTGCTGCCGGTGGAATTGCAACACCTGCTGATGCCGCATTGATGATGCAGCTGGGTGTTGATGGTATTTTCGTAGGCTCAGGTATTTTTAAATCAGGTGATCCTGTAAAACGAGCTCGGGCTATCGTCTTAGCTACAACCAATTATAATGATCCCAAGATGTTGGCAGAAATCTCAAAAGACCTCGGAGAGGCAATGTCTGGCATTGAAATATCAACGTTAAAAGACAGTGAGCGTATGCAGGATCGGGGCTGGTAAGTCAATGACAAGAAAAATTGGCATCTTAGCTTTGCAAGGTGCTTTTCGTGAGCATAGTCAGGCATTAGAGAGTTTGGGCTGTGAAGTCGCAGAAGTACGCAAGCCCGGTGATCTGGATGGAATTAATGGGCTTATTATCCCAGGCGGAGAAAGTACTACGATGGGTAAACTCCTGCAGGTTGATGATCTGGGAGAAAAGATCAAAAGATTGGCGAAAAATAACTTGCCTATATTTGGTACCTGCGCTGGGATGATTGTTTTAAGCAAGAATATCGAAGGCAGTGACCAATATCGTCTCGGTTTAATGGATGTTACAGTCCAGCGAAACGCTTTTGGACGTCAAATTGCAAGCTTTGAAACTGATTTAGAAATACCCGCACTGGGCCAGGGTCCTGTCAGAGCGGTTTTTATTAGAGCACCCTATATTAAAAATGTTGCTCCTAATGTTGGAATATTAGCTGAATATGAGAAAAAAATTGTATTTGCTCGGCAAGGAAATATGATAGCAAGCGCTTTTCACCCCGAGTTAACTAAGGACCGGAGAGTTCATCAATATTTTCTCTCAATTGTTGATGAACAACTAGCCAAGTAAAGGCTGGATAGGGAGGGTTTTAATTGCTAGATCTTAAGTTCGTGCGAAATAATCCGGAAATTGTGAAAGAGGCTTTGAAAAAAAGATATTCATCCTTAAACTTGGAAGAATTTCTTAATCATGAGGAAAATCGCCGGAAATTGCTCTATGAAGTAGAAATCCTTAAAGCTCAGCGTAATACTGTCTCTGAAGAAGTGGGTCGGCGTAAAAAGAATGGGGAAGATGCAGAAGCATTAATTCTTGAAATGCGTGAAGTTGGGCAAAAAATAAAAGGGTATGAAGAACAGCTTGCAGACATCGAGCAAAAGATGCAGGCAGTTATGTATGAAATTCCGAACATACCGCATGAATCTGTTCCCGTGGGTAAAGATGAAGAAGCCAATGTACAAGTGCGTTCCTGGGGAAATCCCCGTGTTTTTGATTTTAAACCCTTACCTCACTATGAAATTGGGGAAAATCTCGATATTTTAGATTTTGCCCGCGCAGCGAAGGTTACCGGAGCACGCTTTACGTTCTATAAAGGATTGGGTGCAAAGCTAGAGAGAGCTTTAATCAGTTTCATGCTTGATCGTCATACGGCAAAAGGGTATACAGAGATACTTCCACCCTATATGGTTCATCGTACCTCTATGTTTGGCACAGGGCAGCTGCCTAAGTTTGAAGAAGATGCTTTTAAAATTGCCGGAACGGAATATTTTTTAATTCCTACGGCAGAAGTACCTGTAACAAACTTATATCGTGATGAAATTCTTGATGGTGAAAAGTTGCCGATTTATTATTGTGCGTATAGTGCATGTTTTCGTTCAGAGGCTGGCTCAGCTGGACGGGATACTCGCGGTTTGATTCGCCAGCATCAATTTAATAAAGTAGAACTCGTAAAATTTTCTCTTCCAGAAAATTCCTATGAAGAATTAGAAAAGTTAACACGTGATGCAGAAGCTATACTTCAGGAATTAGAGCTACCGTATCGAGTGATGGCTTTATCGACTGGAGACTTAGGATTTAGTTCTGCAAAAACTTATGATCTCGAAGTTTGGCTTCCAAGTTTTAATACCTATCGTGAAATTTCCTCTTGCAGCAACTTTGAAGACTTCCAGGCTCGGCGTGCAAATATTCGTTTCCGCCGTGGACCGAAAGAGAAACCGGAGTATCTCCATACTTTAAATGGAAGCGGTTTAGCCATCGGCAGAACTGTTTCAGCAATTATAGAAAACTATCAGGAAAAAGATGGACGAATTCGCGTACCTAAGGCTTTACAGCCTTATATGGGTGTGGAGTTTATTGGTTAAAATTGCTTTTTAATGCAGTAAAATATAATTTTTAATTATATTTTACTGCAAGCCATTAATTGTATGATATTTTTCGTTTACAGTTTTAATTTTTTATGATATACTGTCAACCGTATCAGTTCGGAGGGGTGTCCGAGTGGTTTAAGGAGCCGGTCTTGAAAACCGGTGACTCCGCAAGGGGCCGTGGGTTCGAATCCCACCCCCTCCGCCATATTTCATTAATGCGCTCGTGGCTCAGCTGGATAGAGCGTCTGACTACGAATCAGAAGGTCGGGGGTTCGAATCCCTCCGAGCGCACCATTAATTAATGATAAAAACAAAAGCATCTGGCCTCGTAGCTCAGGTGGATAGAGCGGGGGTTTCCTAAACCCTGTCTTGCGGGGGTTCGAGTCCTCCCGGGGCCACCATTAGTCGAGGTATTATGGGTCATCAAGATTGGATGCGCTTAGCCTTGGAACAGGCTAAGCTTGCCTATGATTCAGGAGAAGTTCCTATTGGCGCAGTTGTTGTTTATAATAATCAAATTCTTGCTCTAGCTCATAACGAGAAAGAGCAAAGGCAAGATCCGACAGCTCATGCAGAAATTCTGGCTATTCAACGGGCAACTGAGAAATTAGGAGCTTGGCGTTTGTCTGATGCCGCACTTTATGTAACATTAGAACCATGCCCAATGTGTGCAGGTGCTTTAGTACAAGCTCGACTGAAGACACTTGTTTATGGAGCAACAGATCTAAAAGGTGGAGCTGCAGGTTCCGTAATGAATGTTTTAGATATCAATCGATGGAATCATCGAATTGAGGTTATTGTTGGGGTTATGGAGGAAGAATGTTCTGCCATTTTAAAAGATTTTTTCAGTAAACGGCGACGTTAATTTTTAAAATGATTATTTTTTATCCTAATACTATTTTATATGGAGGAGTATCGAAGTGGTCATAACGAGCCCGACTCGAAATCGGGTTGGCGTGTAAGCGTCACGTGGGTTCGAATCCCACCTCCTCCGCCACTACATAGGAATCAAAGGTCTTGCGGCTACGCAAAACCTTTTTATTTTCATAAAGTTGTGATCTTTTTACATAGAAATAAAGGCTTCAGCATTGCTGAGGTCTTTTTAAATATAAGGGTTTTATAGATGCCTCTTTATGGAGAATATTAAAGTTATAGTATTCTTAATCGAGTATAAAGTCGATTATTGAGCTGCCCCAATGACAAAGTAAGTCTATCTTTTTATAAATAATTTCTATAATCCGACAGATGATTCCCTAATTCTGGATTAAATTTCGTTGTAATTTTCCTTATATATCATTAAAATTAACATATAGAATAGTTTGGAGGGGAATTACAATGGAAAAAAAATTATTGAAAAGAATTGAGGCGTTGCGAAAAAAACTGAATAAATTGGGTTTAACTCATAATCTTGTTGATGATGAAGTTGTTGCAGTTAGTCAACAGCTGGATCAATTGTTAAATGAGTATCAAAGAATTACATATTATCGTCAATTGAGCTTTTGGTAAACAATTTCGGGAAGATGAATATCTTTGACGAAATTGAGTTGACAGGCTTAGATGGATAGATTATAATAGCAAACGTCACTTGAAATTTCATAAAAATTTTTTCAATGGCGAACACGGAGAGATGGCTGAGTTGGTCGAAGGCGCTCGCCTGGAAAGCGAGTACATGGGGTCACCTGTGTCGAGGGTTCGAATCCCTCTCTCTCCGCCATAAAGTGAATTGGGGCCAAGTTTGATTGCTATTGTATTCGACTTTGGCTTTTTGTTTTGTTATAATAATTTTGGTCGTGCTAGACGGGGTGGTGGCGGAACCTTGTAACCCGCAATCCGCTGCAGCGGGGTGTAATTCCTGCGCGAGGGCAGCATTTGTAGAGCGGCTAGGTCTATTTGCGATGAAGTTTGGGTCTTACGCAACAAAACCCTTCGAACCGTGTCAGATCCTGACGGAAGCAGCACTAAGAAGCACGTTTTGTGTGCCGTAAGGTCGCCTGGACTGAGCAAAAAAGCTTGGATTCGTCTGGAAGTGTTTGTTCGGACAAAGGTGCACGGCCTTTAAATTTTAAGGTGGTCTTAGAACCATCTTTTTTAGTATATACAGATAAAAAAATATACTGGTAAAATAGTGAGTGCAGATTTTAAATTTTTGAAGGTGGGACAATGGCCTATTTAGCGCTTTACCGTGAATGGCGTCCGAAAAACTTTAGGGAAATGGTGGGTCAGGAACATATAACGAAAACCCTGACCAATGCTGTAAAACATGAAAAAATTGCACATGCTTATTTGTTTAGCGGGCCTCGGGGAACAGGAAAAACAACAACTGCTAAAATTCTAGCGAAAGCCTTAAATTGCGAAAATAGAGATGGAGTTGAACCCTGTAATCAATGTTCTTCTTGTTTAAGCATTGATCAGGGGAATGCCATGGAGGTCTTTGAAATTGATGCGGCCTCCAATCGTGGAATTGATGAAATCCGCGATCTTCGCGAAAAGGTGCGCCTCAGCGCAGGGCAAGAAAAGTTTAAGGTCTATATTATTGACGAAGTCCATATGTTGACAACGGAGGCTTTTAATGCACTTCTTAAAACGTTGGAAGAACCGCCTGAAAAGGTTGTTTTCATTTTAGCGACAACAGAAGTTCAAAAAATACCTTTAACAATCTTATCTCGTGTTCAACGTTTTGAATTTCACCGAATATCCTTAGAACAAATAGAGTCGCGTCTGCAGGAGGTTTGTCAAGCAATTGAACGGACAGTATCTCCTGAAGCATTAATGATTATTGCCCAAAAATCCGAAGGCGGCTTGCGGGATGCTCTAAGTATTCTTGATCAGTGCTTGCTGCTGGATGGGAATATTGGAGCTGAAGAGGTTTATCAAGTTCTTGGAATGGTGGGAGAAGAGTATAGTGCCAGGCTTTTGGATTTGCTTCTAAAACACGACTATGCGCTGTCATTGGAATTATTAGCTGAGGGAATTAATCAGGGACGTGATCCAAGACAAATACTGAAAGAACTTTTAGAGTATTTAAGACAAGCGTTGCTTTATGCTTCAACACATCAAGTTCCCTATGTTGCTCCACAGGTCAAAGAAAAACTTGTTGCTCAAAGTGATAAGGCCGGCTTGAAATTACTCCTGCAATGGATAAATATTCTCTTGCAAGGAGAAAGTCAGCTTAAATATGCGACTAATGCCCGCCTGGCGGCTGAAATGCTGCTTGTCCAAATGATCTATGATACTCAAGGGGCAATTCCTTCAGGTTCTGGAGAGTTAGAACAACGGTTAATCCGGCTTGAGCAAGAAGTTCATCAACTTACCTTAAGACAGCCTATTCAGTCTCAAAACGTTAATCATAAACCGCAAGACGGGGGAGTAAAAAATTCTGCGTCTAAAGAACGGCCGGAAGTAAATCATAATTCTCCTGAAAAAAATACAGGCAGTATAAAAGCGGAGCCTCTTAAAACTCCATCAGCAAATAGAGGGGGAGAAGGGGTCACTCTCAATTTAATTCAGGATAAATGGCCGGAAGTTTTAGATCAGGTTCGTAAATATAAGAAGTCAACGCATGCTTTTCTAATGGAAGGTAAGCCCCAGGATTTAAAGGATCAAGATCTTTATATTATTTTTAAAGAAGGTTTTTCTTTTCATCGGGATAAAGTAGATCAATCTGAAAATCGGGAAACCATTGAAAAGGTGCTAAGTGAAATGTTTAAAGCTCGTTTAACATTACGGAATATAATGGAGAACGAATGGGAAAAGCTTAAACCGGGGATGACTCAAGAGACGGATAACTCTATTGTTAAAAAAGCTGAAGATATCTTTGGCGCGGATATGGTCATTGTCAAGCAGGATTAGACAAGTATAAATTTTTTAAGTACAATCATCTTACCGAATTAAATTGGTTAAATAAAAATAGGAGCGTGAATGATATGGGTTATAAAGGCGGCATGGGAAATATGGGCGGCATGGGAAATATGAGTAATATGTTAAAACAAGCCCAAAAGCTGCAGGAAGAAATGGCAAAAACCCAAGAGGAGTTGAAATCTAAAACTGTAGAAGCCTCTGTGGGGGGAGGTGCAGTTCAGGTTGTCGTCAGCGGGAAAATGGAACTTGTTGAATTAAAAATTAAACCTGAGGCAGTTGATCCGGAGGATGTAGAAATGTTGGAAGATATGATCAAAGCTGCCGTTAATGAAGGTTTCCGTAAAGTAGAAGAGATGACTTCTTCCGAGATGGGTAAATTAACCGGTGGGTTAAAGATTCCTGGATTGTTCTAACAATCCATTATTAGAAGTGAGTAAGAATCATGGACTTTTTAAATTATCCGCAGCCCTTGGCTGATCTTATAGCAGGTCTTTCAAGACTTCCGGGAATTGGACCTAAGACAGCAGGACGATTAGCCTTCTATCTTCTTCAACAGCCACAGATAGCTGAATCATTAGCAGATGCAATCCAAAACGCTTTAACGAATATTCGAGAATGCTCGGTTTGCTGCAATTATACGGATCAAGATCCCTGTTCAATTTGCAGCAGTGACAAAAGAGATTCCTCTCTTCTTTGTATTGTCGAACAGCCGAGGGATGTTGCATCCCTTGAAAAAACACGGGAATTTAAAGGAAGATATCATGTTTTGCATGGTGTCATTTCTCCTTTGGAGGGAATTGGTCCGGAACAGTTAACCGTTCAGCAGCTTTTGAAGCGTCTTGACGGAGTTCAGGAAGTCATTATGGCTATGAATCCGACAGTAGAAGGGGAAGCCACAGCGATGTACTTATCTAAAATTCTGAAGCCGATGGGTATTAAAGTGACGCGAATAGCGCATGGACTTCCTGTAGGCGGAGACTTGGAATACGCAGATGAAGTAACCATTGCCCGTGCGTTAGAAGGCCGCCGCCAACTTTAAGTAAAAATATTGGATAAAGTCACGGTCAGTTCTTCTTTTATCAGTTCAAGCATAAGCTAGGACTAGATGGACAAAGGAGGAAGGACCATGACTTTTTTGTTTTTAGGTCTGCTGATTGTGCTAATGGGATTAGTCGTTCATTCTAGCTTAAAAAAACCAAATCTATTTCTTAAGCTTTTGATACATATTCTTGGCGGAATCGTAGGGCTATGGCTGTTGGACCTTGTGTTAAGTATCTTAGGCTTTGGAATTCCCATCAATTTATTTACGATAGTTATCGTTGGTTTATTAGGTTTTCCCGGTGTATTAGCTCTTGCGGGGTTACAAATACTAGGAGTTTAACCTGTATATTTTTTCACACATTGTTTTCCATCTTGACGAATGAAACAGGCCGAGAGTATACTGGGAATAGCATAAAGGGGACTATTCAGGGACTGACCGGAATAGTGCCCCTAATCTGTTTTTTAAGGTATTTCTTAAAATTCTATCTTTTCTAAAAGAAATAAGTTTTGGATTCAACATGGTAAGGATTTGAACCAAAGTACACAAGATTCAATTTAAAAGGCAAGAAAGATAGAAATAGAATCCATTAAAAAACAGTATAAATTTATTTCATTAGTTTAAGGAGGATGTATCCAATGGCAAAAATGAAGACCATGGATGGTAACGAAGCGGCAGCACATGCATCATATGCATTTACAGAAGTCGCTGCCATCTTCCCCATTACTCCCTCTTCGACAATGGCCGAACATGTGGACGAATGGGCTGCTCATCAAAAGAAAAATATATTCGGTCAAACTGTAAAGGTTGTAGAAATGCAGTCTGAAGCTGGTGCTGCTGGTGCAGTTCATGGTTCTCTCCAATCAGGTGCATTAACAACAACATATACTGCTTCTCAAGGCCTACTCCTTATGATTCCGAATATGTACAAGATCGCAGGTGAATTGCTTCCCGGTGTATTCCACGTTAGTGCCCGTGCCTTAGCAGCTCATGCACTTTCAATTTTTGGTGATCACCAAGATGTCATGGCAGTACGCAGCACTGGTTTTGCTGAACTTTCTTCGCATAGCGTACAAGAAGCTTTAGACTTAGGTTTTATTGCTCATCTAGCAGCGATTAAAGGGCGTGTACCGTTCCTGCATTTTTTTGACGGTTTCCGTACATCTCATGAAATTCAAAAAATTGAAGTTACAGATTATGAAGATGTCGCTAAACTTTTAGACCGTGATACTCTTCAAGCATTCCGCGAGCGTGCTCTCAATCCTGAACATCCTGTACTTCGCGGATCTGCTCAAAATGGAGATATTTATTTCCAAAATCGTGAAGTTGCAAATTCCTTCTATGATGCAATTCCTGATATTGTTGAGCATTATATGCAAGAATATCAAAAAATAACAGGTCGTGAATATCATCCTTTCCAATATTATGGTGCTGAAGACGCTGATCGTGTCATCATTGCTATGGGTTCGGTTTGCGATACCATTGAGGAAACAATCGACTATTTAATGGCTAAAGGGGAAAAGGTTGGCGTAGTTAAAGTTCATCTATTCCGTCCATTCTCTTCGAAATACCTGTTTAAGGTTATGCCTAAGACTGTTAAGAAAATCGCCGTCCTTGACCGCACAAAAGAGCCAGGTTCTGCTGGAGAGCCCCTCTATCTCGATATTAAGGACGCTTTCTATGCCAGTGAGCTGAAACCTGTAATTGTTGGCGGACGTTACGGATTAGGTTCCAAAGACACAACTCCTTCACAAATTCTTGCTGCCTATAAAAACTTAAATGCCGTTGAGCCGAAAAATGGTTTCACTATTGGTATTATTGATGATGTAACGAATAAATCGCTGCCTGAAGATGAAATCATCGATACCGCACCAGAAGGTGTAATTGCCTGTAAGTTCTGGGGCTTAGGTTCAGATGGTACTGTTGGTGCAAACAAACAAGCGATTAAAATTATTGGTGACCATACCGATATGTCAGCCCAAGCTTATTTCCAATATGACAGTAAGAAATCGGGCGGTATTACCATTTCCCATGTACGGTTTGGTAAGAAAAATATTAAATCACCATATTACGTTACCAGCGCAAACTATGTTGCTTGCCATAACCAAGCGTATGTTGGTAAATATGACTTAGTCAGAGGCCTTAAAAAAGGCGGGATTTTTGTTCTTAATACGCAATGGAAACCCGAAGAATTAGATGAAAAAATTCCTGCTTCTTTAAAACAATACATTGCGAAAAATGACATTAACTTCTATATCATTGATGCTGTTTCCATTGGCCGTAAAATTGGACTGGGTTCTCGCATCAACATGATTATGCAGGCTGCCTTCTTTAAATTGGCAAATGTAATTCCGACTGATGTTGCAATCGGTTACTTAAAAGAATCTGTTGTTAAGTCCTATGGCAAAAAAGGTCAAAACATCGTTGACATGAATAATGCAGCAATTGACCACGGCGTATCTTCTCTTGTCAAAGTAGAGGTACCTGCATCTTGGGCTGCCGCAACTGATGCTGCGGCTGAAGCTGCTGCAACAAAAGAAGTACCGGAATTTATCAGCAAAATCATGATTCCTATGAACGCTATGGATGGAGAAAGCCTCCCTGTTAGTGCCTTCATTGGACGTGAAGATGGAACGCTTCCTTTGGGTACTGCAGCTTATGAGAAACGCGGAATTGCTGTTTCCGTTCCAAAATGGAAAATAGATCAATGTATCCAATGCAACCAATGTTCCTATGTTTGTCCGCATGCGGCAATTCGTCCGTTCTTGATGGATGAGGAAGAAGCGGCTAAGGCTCCTGAAACGTTTATTGGCAAAAAAGCCATCGGTAAAGAGGCAGCCGGTCTTCAATTCCGCATTCAAGTCAGTACACTGGATTGCACAGGTTGCGGAAACTGTGTCGATGTCTGCCCGGCTAAAGAAAAAGCGCTTGAAATGGTCCTTGCGCCTGAGGAAGAAATGCAAGCTGCTAACTGGGAATACGCTATGACTCTTTCTGATAAGAGCAAACGTTTTGAGTTGAATTCTGTTAAAAACAGTCAATTTGCCCAACCGCTTCTCGAATTCAATGGCGCTTGCCCGGGATGCGGCGAAACTGCTTATGTTAAGCTCCTCACTCAGCTCTTTGGCGATCGCATGATGATTGCTAACGCAACAGGTTGCAGCTCCATTTGGGGCGGCAGTTCTCCTTCCGTACCTTACACTGTGAATAAAGAAGGCAAAGGTCCGGCTTGGGCGAATTCCTTGTTTGAAGATAATGCCGAGTTTGGTTATGGTTTGTTCTTAGGAGCTCGTCAACAACGTGAAAAATTAGCAGCTCTTGTGAAGGAAGCCTTAGAAACCGAAATCAGCGGTGAGCTTAAAGAAGCTTTCCAAGAATGGCTTCGGGGAATGAATGAGGCTGAAGCTTCTAAGACGGCGGCAGCCAAGGTTCTTGAACTTCTTGACGATTATCAAGGAGACAGTGAACTTATTAAAGAAATCACCCTTAAAAAAGACCATCTTGTTAAAAAGTCCCAATGGATCCTTGGTGGAGACGGTTGGGCTTATGATATCGGTTATGGCGGTTTAGACCATGTTCTTGCTTCCGGTGATGATGTGAATGTTCTCGTTGTAGACACTGAAGTTTATTCCAACACCGGCGGACAGTCTTCTAAGGCGACACCTCGTGCTGCTGTCGCTAAGTTTGCTGCTTCAGGTAAGAAAATCCGTAAGAAAGACCTCGGTATGATGGCTATGAGCTACGGATATGTCTATGTCGCCCAAATTGCCTTGGGTGCGAACATGTCACAAGCCCTTAAAGCCATTAAAGAAGCAGAGGCTTATAACGGACCTTCGCTGATCATTGCTTATGCTCCTTGTATTAACCATGGCCTTAAAGCAGGTATGATGAAGAGTGTCAGTGAAGCTAAGAAAGCTGTTGAAACGGGCTACTGGCATCTGTATCGCTTCAACCCGGATACTGCAGAGCAAGGCAAGAATCCATTTACGATTGATTCCAAAGAGCCTACCGCACCTTTCCGTGACTTCCTCATGGGTGAAGTCCGTTATACCTCTTTGATGAGAACTTTCCCGGAAACAGCAGAAGAACTCTTCGCTGGCGCTGAGAAGTTCGCTCAAGTGCGTTATGACTCATATAAACGTCTTGCAGATCAAAAATGGGACTAAGTTTCAACTGAATCAGTAGAATTTAAAAATGGAGAGCAGGTATTACCTGCTCTCCATTTTTTTGCATAATGGATAGAAATTTAGCCGAAAATAAGCGCAGGAAGGGGGTTGATAATTTGAAGAGCTGGCTGAAAATGATCAAAGACCTGACAATAAGACCCCACGTGCGAAAGGTCCGTAAGTCCCCCGCTCTAAGCATTGATCAAGAGAGAGATCAACCGTTATCAAGTCAAAGAATCCGTGAGGAACTTGAGAAAAGCAGCGATATTATTTTTCGCGAATTTTATTTGCGTGCTGATCAGGAAACAACGTGTCTACTTGCAGTAGTCGATGGGTTAATTGATAAAGCCCTTTTAAACCAATTTATCCTGAAGGTTTTAATGGTTGATATGCCTGTAGACCCTGATTTTAATAAATTTACAGGGAAAAATATTGTTGATAATGTTCTCAATTTTTTAGCACCGGCAAACGAAGTTAAAAAGATAACCAAAATGGGGGAGGCCATTGATAGCATTTTATCTGGAGATGCCGTCCTCTTTTTTGAAGGTTTTCAGGAAGCGCTTCATATTGGAGCAAGGGGTTGGGCTTCGCGGGCAGTTTCTGAACCCCAGGTTGAGTCGTCAATCCGCGGACCGCAAGAGGGTTTTACGGAAACATTAAGAACGAATACCTCTTTGCTCAGAAGGAGGATTAAGCATCCTTCCTTACGCATTGTTTCTTTAAAAATCGGTGAATTATCAAAAACGGATGTGGTTGTTTGCTATGTTGAAAAAGTAGTAAACTCAGATGTTTTATCTGAAGTCCTTCAACGTTTAAGCAAAGTTGAAATAGACGGGGTAGTCGCTGGAGATTATCTCGAAGAAATGATTGAAGATGCACCTTATTCACCATTTCCTACGATTTATCATACAGAACGACCCGATGTTATTGCTGCTAATTTATTAGAGGGTCGGGTTGCAATTATGACGGATGGGACGCCGACGGTTTTAATGGTTCCAATCACATTATCTAAGCTTATGCAAGTCAGTGAGGATTATTATGAACGGGCAATGATTACTTCTCTGGTTCGCATGATACGTTACTTAGGTGCAGTAATTTCAGTTCTTGCACCGAGTCTTTATATTGCAGTGACAACCTTTCATCAGGAGATTCTTCCAACATCCTTGGCAATGAGCATTGCGGCTGGACGGGAGGGAGTACCTTTTACGGCTTTGATTGAAGCTTTGCTTATGACTTTGACTTTGGAAATTCTGCAAGAAGCAGGGCTTCGCCTGCCGAAGCCTGTGGGACAGACCATTGGAATTGTCGGGGCATTGGTCATCGGGGATGCTGCAGTTAAAGCGAGTCTTGTGAGCCCTTTGATGGTTATTGTCATTGGAATTACCGCAGTGGCAAGTTATGCGATTCCCGCTTATGATTTAGGAATTGCGATTCGTCTTATCCGGTATCCTTTGATGTTCTTGGCAGGTTCTATGGGTTTTTATGGACTGGGAATTGGACTTTATGCGGGGCTTATTCATTTGCTCAGTCTTCGTTCCTTTGGGGTCCCCTATTTAAGCCCAATCGCTCCTCTCCGGATTCGGGCATTACTGCAGGACACGTTCGTCAGAGCTCCTTGGTGGGCTATGAAGAAAAAACCGAAGCTTATTGATGTGGAAGACCCAAATTCGGGCTCGGGGGGAACAAAATAGATGGAGAGAATATCTACACATCAGTTTTTGATGTTAGGTACGAGTGTTGCCTTAGGTGCGACTTTTTTCCCCGTAGGGACAGTTATGGCTGGCTCAGCAGGACGTGACGGCTGGATGGCAGTTGTTCCTGCATTTCTTTTTGGGGTTCCCTTCGGAATTATGATCATGACCTTAGCAGAAAGATATCCCCGAAAAAATCTTTTTGAGATTTCCGAAATAATTCTCGGCAAGTGGATAGGAAAGCTCTTTGGAATTCTTATATTCCTTACTGCCGCTTATTTTGGAGGACTGCTTTTTGGACAAAGCTGCGATATGTATACTCGTTCGATTTTACCCTTGACACCACGTTGGGTTTTTATCCTTTCAGGGCTGCCTTTGATCTTAATGATGGTCTATGCTGGAATTGAAGTTCTAGCCCGTTTTTCAGAGATTGTCTTTCCAATTATTGTGGTAGCTTTGGTAGGGACAGCTCTTTTATCCATTCCGCGTTTTGAGCCGGGAGAGCTTTTTCCGTTCCTCGAAAACGGATTTAAACCTTTGCTATACGGGGCTATTCAAGGCATTCCATGGCCCATGGAATTTATTTTAATTCTGGGAGGTCTTATTAAGTTTTTACCCCGAAATCAAAAAGATATTAAACATATGAGGGTTCAAGTTTGGCTTATTTTTTTTATGGCAGGGCTGTTCGATATGATTATTACGCTTGTTGAGATTTGGGTATTTGGTCCGACTGAGACGACAAGATTAACTTATGGATTGCTGACGCTCGGCAAAATGATCGAAATACCTCATACAATTGCCGGAGTAGAATCTGTTTTTACCATCATATGGATGGGGGCACATCTCATCAAGATCTCAGCCTTATATTTCTTGGCTTTTTGGGGAGCTCAGTTCGTCTTTAAAATAAAAAAATGGGTCGCCCATATCCTAGTCATTCCAATTGTAGCGGGTATTGCATGGACTTCGTACCGAGGTGTTGATCTTTTAAATGCAATTACTTTTGCGGATCGTTACTTTATTCTACCGTTAGCAATGGTATGGGTTGTCCTACTATGGGGGGTGAGCACGTGGAAGCAAAGAATAAAAAGAAAATCTGTAAACGGACGCTGATCCTCCTTCTTATCATTTCACTTCTTTTTCTCGAAGGATGCTGGGGAAAAAAGGAGGTGGAGCAGCTGGCTTTCGTAATGGCCATTGGCGTTGATCAAGGTGAAAAACCTGGAGATTTGATTTTGACCTATCAAGTGGCTCAGCCTAAAAAAGGCGGGCAAGGCGGATCAGAGATTACGAATTGGACAGTAAGCATAGAAACGGCTCATGCTCCAGTCAGTGATGAGCAATTATATCAGGTTTTTGACCGGCATCCTTTTCTGGGGACGACCAAAGTATTGATCATCGGCGAAGATTTGGCAAAATCGGGGATTAGTCCGATAATTGATCCGTTTCAAAGATTTTACCAGTTCAGGAGAACAATGTATATGCTTGTAGCTAAGGGAAAGGCCAGGGATATTTTGAATACCAAGCTTCGCAGTGATACGCTGCCTGCTTTAAGCCTTCTTGGAAGGATTGAGAATAAAGGTGTCTCTACATTTCCTGTCACGAGGATTGGGCATTATCTTACTTTGATATCCCGGGAAGGGCAGGTTCCTGTTATTCCGCTTGTCGATCGGCTGCAGCCGGGAGAAGGCGGAATTGAATACCAAGGGAGTAAAGAAGGAGAAGCAGAGGAACTTCGAATTTCAGGAGTCGGGGTAATTGATGGAGGTAAGCTTACCAGCTATCTAACGGATCAGGAAACAAAAGGCTATATGTGGTTAGAAAACCAAATAAGTATTCGTTATATCAGCACAGAGGAAATGAATGGGGTTAGTGTTGCTGTTAAGGTCACAAGTTCTAAAGCAAAATATAGCGTCACTCAGGATGAAAAAGGACTTCATTTTAATTATAAGATCAATGCGAAAGCGACGATCGACGAAATTAAAGGCACCCAGCCGGCAATGCCAATTGAAGATTGGGCAGGGTTTACAAAAGATGTAGAGAAAATGATTGCACAAGCCATAGAAAAGGAATGTTACTCAGTAATTAGCAAAGAAAAAGAGGTTTCAAGCGATTTTCTAGGAATAGGCCGGCATATTGAACAAAATAAGCCGAGTATATGGAAGGAAGTCCGTAGTAATTGGAAAAATACGCTGCAGGAGTTACCCGTTGAAGTCAATGCAGAAGTCACTATATTAAACAGTGGGGTTGAGCGCAATAATCCGAACCAATCAGTTAGCTCTTCCGAAACTAAGTAAGATTGAAGATTATTGTAAGACCTTAAGGATAGATATCCCTTGATCAAGAAGAAGAATAAATATTTTATGAATAAGAGACCAAACCTTATCGATGTAGAAAAGCCAAATTGAGTTCGCAGGGAATAATCGGAGGAATAAATAGATGGAGAGAATATCTATTCAACAATTTTTAATGTTGGGCGCAAGCGTTACCTTGGGAACTACTTTCATTCCCGTAGGGACAGTTATGGCCGGTTTAGCTGGGCGTGACGGCTGGATGGCAGTTATACCTGCATTTCTTTTCGGGATTCCCTTCGGCCTGATGGTAATAACCTTATCCGAGAGATATCCTCAAAAGAATCTTTTTGAGATCTCCGAAAAAGTTCTCGGCAAATGGATAGGTAAGATCTTCGGAATCGCAGCATCCGTAATTGCTGCATTTTTTGGAGGACTACTTATTGGACAGGGTGTCGATATGTTTTCCCGATCCATTTTACCGTTTACACCACGCTGGGTCTTTATTCTCTCGAGTTTTCCATTGATCTTGATGTTAGTTTATGCCGGAATTGAAGTCCTAGCCCGTTTCTCGGAGATTGTCTTTCCCATAATTGTATTAGCCTTAGTTGGGACGGCTTTGTTATCGATTCCACGCTTTGAACCGGGAGAGCTTTTACCGCTTCTTGAGAACGGATTAAAACCTTTGTTATATGGTTTTGTTGAGGGAATTCCTTGGCCAATGGAATATGTTTTATTTTTAGGAGGTCTATTAAAATTTTTACCTAAAGGTTACCAAGAAAAGAAACAAATGAGGGTAAGGTTATGGTCCATTTTTTTATCCGTTGGGTTTATAGATATGCTGATCGCTCTTATTGAAATTTGGGTATTTGGTCCGAGTGAGACTGCGAGGCAAACTTATGGCTTGCTGACACTTGGTAAAATGATCGAGATTTCGCGGACGATTTCGGGAGTAGAGTCCATTTTTATGGTGATTTGGATGGGAGCAAGCATGATAAAAATCACAGCTTTTTATTTTATTGCTTGGTGGGGAGTTCAGTCTGTGTTCAAAGTCAAACAGTGGGTTGCCCATATCATGATAATTCCTATTTTTATGGGTGTCCCATGGATCATAGTCCGAGGGGCCGATATCCCGCTTGCCCTAACTCAAATGGACCGTTATCTTATTCTGCCGTTCGTACTCGTATGGGTAGTCCTGCTATGGGGGATAAGTACGTGGAAGCAGAATAATCCTACCCCGTCGGTTAACTCAGCTGAAACCGGGCAAGACTAGATTTATATGATTTGAAAGGAGAAAAGGTTTATGAGTTCTCAAGTCTTGCCGCGTTGTCAATGTTGTCAGGAGGTTCCTGCCGAGGGTTTATATGATGGAATTCGAATTCAAGGCATTCTTTTTTGTTCGGAGTGCTGCCATCGAATTGCTTTAAGTTCAACAGATTCCTTTTTCTATCAGCGATTTCTTTCGGGTGTGAAAAAAGCACTTTTTCCTATGAAATATTAGTTAACAGTATTTTACAGCAATTAACTCTTTTCATATGGATTAGATGAATCTTTAGTAGAGATGTGATACAATTAAAGGTAATATCCCGATTTAGAAATTTTTTTAATTCCTATTTTGCAAATGGGAATAATAATGGCTAACGTACTGGGGGAATTTTTTTGCTGTCCCTGGGAGAGGAGTTGTTAAAATACCAACAAGACGGATTTCTGTCTTTTCATACCCCTGGGCATAAAGGAAAGTGTGAATTTTTCAAGGGTTTAAATTTTCCGGAACATGATTTGACAGAACTTCCTGGTTTAGATATGCTGCATGCGCCTCAAGGTGTATTGGCAGAAGCGCAAAAAAGAGCTGCACAGGTTTTTGGAGCAGAGGAGAGCTTTTTTTTGGTTAATGGAGCTACCGCTGGGAATCAAGCGATGTTCCTGGCTTTATCCCAAAAGAAAGGAAAGGTCTTAATTGAAAGGCAATCTCACCGCTCTGTTTCAGCCGGACTTATACTTTCTGGATTAGAACCTATTTATTTAAAGCCTATTGTTCATCCGGAATTCCGCTTACCGCTAGGCTTAAATTACGATATTGGCTCGGAGGTTTGGGCGGAAATTCAAGGTGTACACATAACATATCCCAGTTATTACGGAACTCTTCCGGATATTGCTCCTATCCTTCGTGATCGGGAGCTCTACGGTCCTTCCGTTCCAATCCTTGTGGATCAGGCACATGGTTCACATTATTTGTCTGAAATATTTCCTCCAAGTGCTTTATCATGGGGAGCGGATCTCGTTTTACACAGCTCGCATAAGACGCTAAGCGCTTTGACTCAAGCGGCTATGCTTCATGTTCAAGGTGAAAGGATTGCCAAAAATCGTTTAAGGCAAGCCTTAGAGATTCTTCAGTCCTCCAGTCCAAGTTATTTATTGATGGCTTCCTTGGAACGTTCTGTCGAATTTGCTTTAGATGAAAAACGATGGGAACTTTTATATGAAGCTGTTCAGGATCTCCATGAACAAGTAAGTAAGGTTCTCCGCATTTTTAATAAAGATGATCAAGGTCAATATGGAATTGCTCAATGGGATTGGTCAAAGATTCTGGTTAACACTTCATCGATTGGGCTTTCAGCAACGGTGAGCGTAGAATTTTTGAGAAGTCACTTCCGAATTGAGCCGGAATTATGGGATGATGAAAATATCCTTTTTGTCTTGGGAATTGGAAATACACCAGAAGAAGTTCAAAGATTAACCCAAGGATTAAGTGCAATGATAGAATGGGCTAAAACGGCTAACCATTCTGGAGTTAAGACGTCGGGTTTAAATAAAGAAAAGGTCAGTTTTTCCGAATGGGAACTTTCTCTTCCGCCCATACGAATGACTCCCCGTGAGGCTTTTTTAGCTCCTAAACGTCAGATTCCTTTAAGAGAAAGTTTAGGAAAAATTCTTGGTGAGAGCATTTCACCTTATCCACCGGGGATTCCCTTGGTGGCAATGGGTGAAGAAATGACATATGAAGTCCTTGAAGCTCTTTTACATTCTTCCTCAAATCGTTGGCAAGGGTGGGATAAACCCGAACAGGCAATTTGGATTATTGAGGAGGGATAAAGGTGGATTTAGCGCTCAAACTTTTAGAAAAAGCAGCTTACGAAGGGCGTCTTGTTCATTTGCTTTTGTTCCACGGGGGAGGGGCAATTGAAAGGCGGAAGGCTGGATTATATTTGGCCCAAACATTAAATTGTCAGTATCCGGTTGAAGGGGAACCCTGTTTAAAGTGTTCTGCTTGCCGAAAAATTGACTCAGGAAATCATCCAGATGTCCAAATTATACAGCCTTCGAAGGCTTCATTTGGAATTGAGGAAATCCTCCAGTGGCAAGAAAAAGTTTACCGTAAACATTTTGAGGGGAAATATAAAGTTTTTATTCTTGAGCAAGCGGATCGTTTGACCCTTCCTGCAGAAAATGCTTTACTTAAGGTGATTGAGGAACCTCCGGAAAGGACAATCATCATTTTGAGTGCTCAAAATGCGGAAACACTGTTACCGACGATTCGAAGCCGTGCTCAGAATATCTATTTTCCAGTTTCAGGAGAATTGGCCTGGATCAATTCGTTGGCTTCATCCGCTGCTAATCAACATGAGGCACATGAAGCTTTCCGACTGAGTGGGGCAGATCCTGATTGTGCACAAACGATTTTAGAGCTGGGTGTCGGCAAGGTAGAAAAATGGGTTGAGGATTTTCACGAAGCGATTCAGGAAAAAGATTTTTTAAAGGTCTTTGGACTTTTCCCGGTTGAAAAAAATGAAGCCTTAATTTATCTTCAAGTTCTAGCGTATCAAGATTTTATAAGACTTGTTAATCCAAAAGCAATGCTAGCTATAGATAAAGCCTTGGATCAAATTAGAAAACAGGCTAATCCTCGATTAGTGATTGAAGTGTTGGCCTTAGAATTATTCCGGCAAGGAGGAAATTAAAGTGGTAGAGGTCGTGGGAGTTCGCTTTAAGCGGGCAGGTAAAATTTATTACTTTTCATCGGGAGACCTTGCGCTTAAAGCTGAGGATAAAGTTATCGTGGAAACTGCACGTGGCATTGAATTTGGTGATTTGGTGATCCCACCGAGAAATATTGAAGAAGATGCGGTGGTTTCCCCCTTGAAGCCGGTCATTCGCAAGGCAACGCCAGAAGATGAACGAATTGTAGAAGAAAATAAAGTCAAAGAAAAAGAGGCTTTTCAAATTTGCCTCAAGAAGATCGAAGATCATCAGCTTCCAATGAAATTAGTAGATGTAGAATATACCTTTGATTGCAATAAAATAATCTTTTCCTTTACAGCTGAAGGACGGGTTGATTTCCGCGAATTAGTCAAAGATTTAGCTTCTGTTTTCCGCACACGAATCGAACTAAGGCAGATTGGAGTTCGAGATGAGGCCAAGATGTTAGGCGGGGTTGGTTCCTGCGGCCGAATTCTCTGCTGTTCATCTTTCCTGGGAGATTTTGAACCGGTTTCTATCCGGATGGCGAAGGATCAAAAACTTTCTTTGAACCCGACAAAAATCTCGGGAATTTGTGGTCGACTCATGTGTTGTTTAAAATATGAAAACAGTGCCTATGATGAGGACTTAAAGGACGGAGTTATTCTTCCGGATGAACTGATACAAGGATGTTGTCAAGGCGGTTGTGAGGAAAAAGTAATAAGAGAAGTTCAGCCTGAACGTCCGATTCAGGCAGTACCTGTAGCAAAGAAGGGGCGCCCTGACGGACGGCAAAAGAAAGGGGAAAAGAACAAAGAAAAGAGTGAGAAGATATGAGCCAATTAACTCAGGCTTTAATAGAAATAGAAGAAAAACTGAACTCTCTGATTGAAGAAGTAAGGCGTTTACGGCCGTATGTAGAAAATCTGGAGGAAGAAAACGCGAGGTTAAGCCGGGAGTTATGCGCAATTCCGGAAAAAGAAACTGAGCGGGTTATCGCCAATGCCGAACATCTTCAGGGTGTTGCCCATGATAATTTAGAAAAGTTATATAAGGAAGGATTTCATATCTGCCATCTTCATTTTGGGCAGCCCTTGGAGGAAGGGGATTGTTTGTTCTGCATGGGGTTCTTAAGGAAAGATTAAAAAGTTTAGGTAATGTTTTATAGGTTTGATAGGAGAGATAAGTTAATTGTCTATTGTAGAGAAGGGGACACTTTACGTTTGTGCAACTCCGATTGGAAATTTAGGTGATATCACCTTGCGGGTACTTGAGGTTTTGCGCGAGGTTGACGTGATCGCGGCGGAGGATACACGGCATTCGCGAAAGCTCTTGGAGCATTTTGGAATAACGACCCCTTTAACAAGTTATCATCAGCATAATGAAAAGGGTAAATCTCAGGAGCTTCTTCGCAGGCTTCAAGACGGAGAATCCATCGCTTTGATTTCCGATGCAGGAATGCCGGGAATCTCTGATCCGGGATATGAGGTTATTCATATGTGTTTGGAAGAAAAGGTTCCTCTTGATGTTCTCCCTGGTCCTAATGCCGGGGTGACCGCTTTAGTTCTTTCAGGACTTCCCAGCGAGCATTTTCTTTTTCACGGTTTTTTGCCTGCAACACAGAGTGCACGAAAGCGGGAACTTGAAAAGTATGCTCGGCTTCCTTTTACTCAGATTTTTTATGAAGCTCCTCATCGCTTAGTTGATACACTCAATAATATGATCGAAGTATGCGGAGATCAAGAAGCAGCTGTAGTTCGTGAATTAACTAAAATCCATCAAACCGTCCATCGGGGATTATTAACAAAACTGTTGACGGAATTCCAAGCAACTCCGCCGCGTGGTGAAATCTGCCTTCTTTTAGCACCATTTAAGGAACAGCCTGTTCAGGGGGGACCTGAGGATTGGAAAAGGGAAGTCGAAGAGGGAATTAAGCAAGGACATCAACCTAAGGAAGTCATGAAATATGTTGCTCAAAAGTATGGAGTTAGTAAAAGAGATGTTTATCAAGCCACACTTGAAGGAAAAGGAAAATAAAAGAAAACTCGGCATCAGCCGAGTTATGTAAAATTTAAAAAGAAAGAAAGGCGACAGCCTTCCTATGTATTCAAAGTGTTAATTATACAGCTTCAGATTCGGTATTTGCTGCAACGGTTTCTCCCATGGCTTGAGCGCATTCGCGGCAAACATTCTTGCCACGGAAAACTTGAACATCGCTGGCATTACCACAAAAAACACAAGCAGGCTCATATTTTTTGAGAATAATTTTTTCTTGATCAACGTAGATTTCCAGAGCATCTTTTTCGTCGATTCCCAATGTTCTGCGTAGTTCGATGGGCAATACAACACGGCCTAGTTCATCTACTTTTCTCACGATTCCAGTTGATTTCATCATTATACCCCCTCCTTACAACAACATTCGACAAGATCTAACACCCTTATGATACCAACGATTCCATTTAAAGTCAACGTGTTTGAAAAAATTTTATTTTCCTAGAATAAAGAGTTAAAATAGGGGCATACTTGACAAAAAAAATCTCTTTGTGATCCACTTAATAGGCTGATTATAGTGAAGTTATTCTACAATATTTGACGAGAAAACTTATAATATATTTATCTCGAAATTTTTTTAGAGAGGATGAGTCTCTTGAAATATTACATAACGACTCCAATTTTTTATCCTAATGCCAGCCCCCATATTGGAACAGCTTATACGACGGTAGCGGCAGATGCGTTTGCTCGGTATCATCGCATGAAAGGCGATGAGGTTCATTTTCTAACGGGAACGGATGAAAATGCGCAAAAGATCGTTCGTACAGCCGAAAGTAAGGGAATGGATCCTAAAAGCTATGTCGATGGAATTGTTAAGGGCTTTAAATCACTTTGGGAAGAGTTAGATATCTCTAATGATGACTTTATTCGAACAACAGAAGAACGTCACCATAAGGTCGTCCAATCTATTTTTACAAAGCTTTATGAACAAGGGGATATTTATAAATCCGAATATCAAGGATGGTACTGTACGCCTTGCGAGACATTTTGGCCGGAAACAAAATTAATAGAGGGTAAGTGTCCGAATCCTGATTGCGGGCGCGAAGTTGAAATGCTGAAGGAAGAGAGTTACTTCTTCAAGCTTTCTAAATATCAGGATGTTTTGCTAAAACACATTCAGGATCATCCGGACTTTATTCAACCCGTTTCAAGGCGTAATGAGATGATTCGTTTTATTGAGAGCGGGCTGGAAGATCTCTGTGTATCAAGGACTACTTTTCAATGGGGGATTCAGGTTCCATTTGATACAAAACATGTCGTCTATGTTTGGCTGGATGCATTGATTAACTATATCTCTGCTTTAGGCTTTCCGGATGGCGAACTCTATAAAAAGTATTGGCCGGCCAATGTTCACCTTATGGGTAAGGATATTGTTCGTTTCCATGCTGTTATTTGGCCGATTATTTTAATTGCGTTAGGACTTCCTTTGCCTAAAGTTGTCTATGGACATGGATGGTTTTTAAGCAAGGAAGGGGGAAAAATCTCGAAGTCCCGCGGAAATGTACAAGATTCATTCGAGTTAATCCGTCGCTATGGATCTGATGCAATTCGTTATTTCCTTCTTCGTGAAATGCAAGTAGGAGCGGATGGTACATATTCAGAAGATAATCTGGTTGACAGACTTAATAGTGATTTAGCTAATGATCTAGGGAATTTTGTTTCTCGGAGTTTAGCGATGATTGTCAAATATCGGGGTGGAATCGTTCCGAAGGGCGGAGAGGATACTGAATTAGAACTGGAGATTAAGGCGCTGAGCCGAGAGGTTAAGGCCAAAGTAGAGGAAAGAATGGGGGCCTTAGATCCGGCAGGCGCTTTGGAAAATATTTGGCGGCTGGTTGCCCGTATGAATAAATATGTGGATGAAACAGCACCTTGGGCATTGGCAAAACGAGAAGATTCAAAGCTCAGACTTGATCATGTTTTGCATATCTTTGCCGAGGCTATTCGTATAATGGCTATTTTCACCGCCCCCTTTATGCCTAAACTTCCTTCGAAGATATTTGCCCTCCTTGGAATAAAAGAGGATATGCTTCTTTGGGAAGAGGTTGATCAGTGGAATGTATTAGCTGAGGGAATTCATGTTGAAAAAGGTCAACCGCTATTTCCCCGTGTCGATTTATCACAATGGATTACAGAAGAGGAGAATCAAAACGTGGATCAGGAACAAAAAAATAATGAACAAATAAAAACTGAAGTAAAACCGGAATTTGAACCGATCAAAGAAGAGATTACAATTGATGATTTTGCGAAAATCGATTTACGAGTCGCAAAAATTCTGCAGGCGGAAAAGGTTGAGAAAACAGACAAACTCATGAAGCTTGAAATTGAAGTTTCAGGAAAAAAAAGAACGATTGTTTCTGGTATTGCTCAACACTATACGGCTGATGAACTCGTGGGCAAATCTGTAGTTATTGTGGCTAATCTGAAGCCGGCAAAATTACGGGGAATTGTATCTCAAGGCATGATTCTTGCTGCCTCTCAAGATGGAGTATTAGAAGTGTTGACTGTTGATAAAGATTTACCGGGTGGGGCACGCGTTAAATGATTTGGGATACCCATGCTCATCTCGATGATCCCCGTTATCGAGAGGACTTTGAACAGATTCTTGCTAATATAAAAATGGCTCAAATTTCTCGTGTTACGAATGTAGGATATGATTTGCCTTCCTCTGAAAATTCGGTTGAGTTAGCTCATCGCTATGAATTTATTTATGCAGCGGTGGGAGTACACCCTCATGATGTTGAGGGAGTAAGTGCAAAGACATGGGAAAGACTTCTTCAGCTTGCTCAGGATGATAAGGTTATTGGGTGGGGTGAGATTGGTTTAGATTATTACCGTGATTTATCACCTCGATCCATTCAAAAGGATATCTTTATTCAACAGATTGAACTTGCAAATCAGGCCGGTTTACCGATTATTATTCATAATCGAGACGCCCATGAGGATCTTTTGAAAACCATTAAGGAACATCCCCCACAGCACGGAGGAGTCTTCCATTGCTATTCTGGTTCTTGGGAAATGGCAAAAATCGTTTTAAACTTAGGCTTTTATATTTCCTTCGCCGGACCGCTTACTTTTAAAAATTCGCGGTATGCCGTTGAAGTGGCGGCCAAGGTACCTAGGGATCGATTTTTTGTGGAAACAGATTCTCCCTACTTAACTCCTGAGCCTTATCGGGGTAAAAGAAATGAACCTGCTTATGTTCGTGAAGTGGTAGCGAAAATCGCAGAGATTCGAAAATTGGATTTCGAGGAAGTGGCTCGGCAGTCATTTGAAAATGCTTCAAAATTATTTAAGGTTTAAAAGAATTTTATATTTAAAAGTACTTAGCATATAGATTTTAAATAAAAAAATTTAAGTCTGAAAAACAATGATGCTTTTCAGACTTTTTTTGTTCTTATTTAAGAGGCAACTTCACTTTATTTTATAAGGTTGCTGGGTGGTTCTTTTTTGCTTGTCCTAATCATACTATAAGATAAGGGGGGAGAAAAATGTATTCATTGCCAATAGCAACCTATACAGATTTTTGGCGTGGTACTAAGAACAGAAGTTTGTATATAGGGAGCGGGTTATTATTAGCAGGGACAACAGTGGCTTATATCCCTGCTAATATAAATATAAACCTGGATAGTTTTCCTCAAAGAATATCACCCCAGGTTCAGCCGTTGGAGCTAAAAACGGAAGAAAAAGAACCTGAACTAGAAACTAGGCGAAGTTCCCAAATCACATCTGATATTCAAATTGTGGATGTAGAAGTTCCAACTTCCACAGAATTTATTGAGTCAGATCAACTTGTGCCTGGTACGAGCAAGGTCAAAGAAGCAGGAGATAAGGGGATTGAGAGGAGGATTATTAAAACAACTCGAGTTAATGGAGAGATTACGAGTGAACGTATTACACATCAGTTTATGCTTGAAGCTCCTAAAAAACGGGTTATCATTCGCAACAGTCAACCCGCCGTTGAACCCAAAAGCCAGGGGGGCTTTGATGTTAATCAGCTTAATGTCCAAAAAGTAATAAATATGGAAGCCACAGCTTACACTTTTACGGGTTATCAAACAGCTACAGGGGTTAATCCAAGAGAAGGAATAATTGCTGTTGATCCGAGAGTTATTCCGTTAGGAAGTCAGGTTTATGTTGAAGGATATGGATATGCGATTGCGGCAGACACAGGGGGGTTAATTAAAGGAAATATTATTGATGTATTTTTCCCTAATTTGCAAAGATGTATTAATTGGGGAAGAAGACCGGCAAAGGTCTACATATTGAATGGAAAATAATGTAAATTATTTTGACAGCTGACCACAAATAAGATAAAATGAAGTTGTGGGTGGTATTGGAAAAAGATGTTAATTTTTATGGAGGGATTCAATGATTGAGAAAACGGGGACTAAGGCTATTTCTCTAGTTCAAAGCTCCCGCAAGGCTCAAATATTTACAGCTTTATTTGGAATAATATTGCTTGTGACTTTCGGGCTTTATTTAAAGGCAAAAACTATTAATGTAAATATTGACGGGAAAGTCGTCCGAGTAACAACAATTAGTAATTCAGTGGGTGGCGCATTAAGATTTTCACGACTGGGTATTTTCCCAGAAGATGTTGTTACCCCTGATCGCTCAACGCAAGTAACACAGGATTTAGAGGTTCAGGTTACCCGAAGCCTTCCACTTAAATTAAAGCTTGATGGGAAGGTTTATACCGGACGATCGGCTAAGACAACAGTCGGGGAGACTTTGCAAGATTTATCGGAACGATTAGGCCTTAATCTTAAGGAAACTGACGAAGTCAATATTGACCGGCAAGCGATGCTGGCAGCAGATATGGATATAGAGGTTAAGAGAGCCATTCAAATTCATGTAACAGCTGATGGAAAACAGATTGATCCATATTTAGCACCTCGCACAGTTGCAGAGGGGTTAAAAAAACTAGGAATATCCCTGGGTGATCAGGATAAGGTTTCGTTACCCTTAGATCAGGAACTTAAAGAAAATGATCAAATCCAGATTGTAAGAGTTGCAGAAAAAGTTGAAACAGTATCGACGGAAATACCTTACCAAGTGGTCGCGCAACCCGGCGATTTTCCCGTTGGATTGCCGGATCGCTCTATAAATAGGGGTTCAAATGGTCTTAATCAACAAATCGTGAGGATAACCCTAGAGGACGGAAAAGAAGTAAAGCGAGATATACTTGAACAAAAAGTGCTTCGTTCCCCTGTCAATCAAGTTGTTTCTCGTGGAGCTCAAACCTCAATTTCTCGAGGAGGTCGAACAATAAATTTTACTAAGGCAATCTTAGTACGCGCCAGTGCATATTCCTCGGGTTCAATAACGGCGACGGGTGGAGCTGTGCGTTATGGAGTCGTTGCGGTAGATCCGCGCGTAATATCTTTAGGAAGTTCTCTTTATGTTGAGGGTTATGGAGATGGAATTGCTTTAGATACAGGAGGCGCCATTAAAGGAAACCGAGTCGACCTCTATATGGATTCTGAGGAGTCGGCTAATTCATGGGGGGTACGCTCAGTCATAGTTTATGTAAAGTAGAATATATCTAACTAAATTTATTAGATTACTCATCCACAAGTTAAAAGTGCTGTTGCATAATGAAAATATTCATAATGCAGCAGCACTTTTTATGCTTTAGTATCCTATAAGTTTTTTATTCAGGGCCAAGCAGGTCAGAATTTTTACAAGCCTTTTTATCATATTTTAGAATCAGATAAAAATGTCATATGGAGGGAGAAATTTGAGAACACCAGTAATCATCACAGGCAGAAATACAAAAGGAATGGCAGTCCTTATAATCCTAATGCTGATGTCTGGACTGGTTTTCTCCGTACTCTGGCAGGGTTCAACTGCCGTTGTCAGTCACATGAATATACGCCATATTATTGTGATCGACGCTGGTCATGGGGGATATGATCCCGGAGCCATAACCTCTCAAGGACTTTATGAAAAGGAAATTAATTTGCAAATGGCTAAACGAGTGGGTGAATTGCTTAAACCCAGCGGTATTGAAGTTATTCTTACACGAGATGAGGACATTGATTATGTTCCGGATGGGACTCGAGGCAGACAAACAAAAAAACAAGCCGATTTAAATTATCGAATTAGCTTAGCGAAACAGGCTAATGCTGATGCTTTTGTCAGTTTGCATCTTAATGCAACGGTTGGGGGCCTAAATTCAGGTGCTGAAACGTTTTACCATAATCAATCGGCAGAGGGAAAAAGATTAGCGGAGATAATCCAAGAGGAACTTGTCAAAGTTCCGGGGATGAATCGGCGAATTGCTAAACCTGGAGATTTTTATATTATTAAAAACACGCCCATGCCGGCCGTTATAGTTGAATTGGGTTATATATCCAACTCAAAAGAACGGGCAAAGCTTCAACAAGCTTGGTATCAAGATCAACTGGCACATTCTGTTGCCAAAGGAATAGCTCGCTATTTTGAAATGCCCTAATTTAATCCTTTGAATTCAATAAATAACCAATTTTATAATATTATGGTTAATGAATCATACATAAGCTGAATTGAAGAGGGGAAAATAAAGTCAGGCATCGAATCAAGATGAAGGAGTTGATTTCTGAATGAAACGGTTTCTGACTTTTGCTGTAACAGCAGTCTTAGTATTAGGATTCAACTTGACCGGATGTAATCCATCACAGCCACCGACTCAGCCACAACAACAAATGACGGATAATGGTCAGCCGCCTCAGGCGGAAGCGGATACACGTCAAGATGTTCTTGGATCTGAAAAGCGTGTGGTTATGGGTTTCTACACTGATCCTGAAGGTCCTACACCAGGTTCCAAGGATTCAATGATGAAGAACATAAAAATGTTAGATGAAGTTTCTTTCTTCTGGTACACTTTTGATGAAAACGGTAAGGTTATTACTTCTGGAAAGAAAGACCTGAGCATTAAGGATGCGGCTCAGAAAAATGGAGCAAAAGCCTATGCTTTGATTCACAACATGAGGGGAGGAGGATTTGATCCTAATTTAGTTCATCGCGTTTTGGCGAATTCCTCCTTACGTTCCACCTTCGTCAATAATCTTGTTAATCTAACTGTAAACGAAAAATGGGACGGGATCGCGGTAGATATTGAAAAGACTCCGCCTGGAGATCGAAACAACTATTCTGCTTTTCTTAATGAATTGCATAATGCGCTAAAAGCCAAAGACAAAGTTTTGAACGTATCGATTCCCGCTAAATTTATTGACTACCCCTCAGATTTATGGTCTGGTGCTTATGATTATGCAGCCATTGGTAAAGCTTCTGATCAAGTCGTACTGATGACCTATGATGAGCATGGTTTAGGAACGACTCAAGGGCCTATTGCTTCTCCTTCATGGGTTAACAAAGTTATAACCTTTGCAGTAGGAAAGATTCCGAAAGAAAAAATTGTGATGGGCCTTCCGGTATATTCCTTTGATTGGGGTTCGAATAAACCCACTGTGCCCGACTATTTGTCGTTTGCTCAGTCAATGGATCGTGCTAAAAAACATGGAGTTCAAGTTATGTTCGATGAAACAAATAAAGTTCCCCATTTTAGTTATACGGCGGATGGAGTTCGCCACGAAGTCTATTTGGAGAATTCAAAAAGCTTGCAACCTAAAATGGAGTATGCGAAAGAACATAAGCTGCATGGTGTTGCGATTTGGCGAGTGGGTATGGAAGACCCGGATATTTGGAACAGTCTAATTAAAACATACGGAACAAATAAAAATAAACAGTAGGCTAAAAATAAAATGTTTTAAACAAAATATTTTAAACAAAAGTAGGGCGGGGAAAATCCCGCTCTTCTTATTATTTTTCACTAGAAAATAAAAATACTTAAAATTTTTATGCTTTCCTTTTACCCGATTTGAGAAATTAAGAAATATAGGATAAGATTATTAGATAAGTTAGCTTAATCACCAAATTTTAATCACTAGATTTTTTAATTGCTATACGCAAAAGAGACATAGTTATAAAAATAAAGGGAAGTTATTAAATGATTGAAGAATTGATAGTTGTTGAAGGAAAAAATGATGCTCAGGCGATCCGACGTGCTTTAGGTCCAGTCGATATCCTTTGGACGGATGGATATGGGTTAACCTCTGAAAAGCTTCAATATATCAAAAAAATGGCTGTTCATCGCGGAGTTATTGTTTTAACAGACCCAGATTCTGTAGGGGAGCAGATCCGAGAACGAATACGGCGTACAGTTCCCGAGGCAAAGCATGTCTATTTATCTAAAAAAGAAGCTCGCTCCAAAGATGATCGCGATATCGGGGTAGAAAATGCTTCTCCAGAAGATATTCGACGTGCTTTTCGATTGATTCAGAAGGAATATTCGATATTGGAAAAGCCGGTTTTTGATACCGCCGACTTGGTAAGATCAGGACTTGTGGGTCTTTCGGATTCTGCTGAAAAACGGAGAAGGGTTGGCCGGATTTTAGGATTAGGGGATGCAAATGCTAAGCAGTTTTTGCATCGGTTAAATCGTTTTCGAATTTCTCGTGAGGATTTTGAAAATGCTTTAGATCAGCAGTAGGAGGAACGAATGGAAAGTGCAGCAGATTACACACGCCGATTGTTAAAAAAGGGAGCTAGGGCCCATAAGTCTTTAGGGCAAAATTTTCTCATGGAGGATCAGGTTATTTCTGAAATTGTCGGGGCAAGTGTACTAGACCCAGATATTCCTTTGATTGAGATTGGTCCTGGCTTAGGTGTGTTGACACGAATTCTTGCGCGTGAGGTCAATAAGCTTTGGGCGGTTGAATTAGACCAAAGTAAAGTAGAAATTCTAAAACACGAACTTCAGGGGCTCCCTCTTGAGATTTTAGTTATGGATGCCTTGAAACTGCAATTGAGTGAAATCTGGGGGGAGCAAAAAGGCTTCTTAGTCGGAAATTTACCCTATTATATTACCAGCCCGCTTCTGATGCATTTTCTTGAACAAAAGGAATCCCTTATTGGTATGACGGTCATGGTTCAAAAGGAAGTTGCCGACCGCATTGTTGCTAAACCTGGAAATAAGGATTATGGTGTTTTATCCATTGCTGTGCAGGCTGCTGCGGATGCCGAAAGAATCTGCAATGTCTCCCCGCAGGCATTTTGGCCGGCGCCTAAAGTTCATTCAACAGTCCTACGTTTAAAATTACGTCCCTATCCTAGCCTTCATGTGGACTCTAAAGACTTTTTCCGCGTTGTAAAGGCAGCGTTTAGCCAACGACGGAAAACGCTTGGAAATTCCCTCTCTTCTGGATTAGGAATTGAAAAGAAAAGAGGGGAAGAAATTTTAATAAAAGCGGAGATTGATGGACAAAGACGGGCAGAAACCTTAAGTATTGAGGAGTTTCAGATGATTACGGAAGTATTTCTTAAGAGTTAGTTATATCGTTTATTATTATTCGGAATTAGTTGAGCGCTTGAACGTCATGAGATTCGACGATCAAGCGCTCTTTTATTTTAATAATAACGTTTACGATAATTATTGGGCTGCGTTTTTCTTCGAAGCGATTTGAGAGGGTTTAAGAGATGATTCCTGTTCTAATGAGGGAATACCCAGGATTGCGGCGGAATGATCCCTGCCTAAATAAAAGTTGGACCAGGAAGAGGTTTGATAGAGATCCCAGTTTGCCGGAGGAATAGAGTAAGAATCAAGCTGCTGTTCTTCATTATATTTCTTAAGACGAGAGTAGGCCCTGACATAGATGCATTGTTTTTGATTAGGATAAACTTCACACCAACCTTGATAACTTCCGCCGCAAGCTCCGTTGCGTTGATTTTTCGGGCATTGAGACATAGGACAGAGATAGGCGAGATCCAGCAGGGCGCAATCGCCACAGTCTTTACAATCATTGGATATCACTTTGATGATATGTTCAAGACTATGTTTACGAGGATCTTTTTTTACTTTGTAGATGCTTCTCATCATAGGGAAAAGGGCTTTATTGGGAGTGAAAATAAGGCTATGCATAAGTCTTAAGGTACGAAAGCTTATGCCAACAGGAGCATTCAGCGGTAAAGTTTTTCGGTTTGCAGGGATAGGACTATTGAGTCCGCTTTTTTCATCTTTTTCATAATAGTAGAATCCATCAGGGATTGGATAATCAAATTCTTTTATAAAATCTCTCCAATTGGCGCTGAGTTCTTCTCCCTTATCAATGATATATTCGACTTGCTCATATTTAATATTATTTCCGCCGATATGTACCCCATCAAAGCCCATTCCTTTCATAAAGGCATACATTTTGGCAGCTCTAAGAAGGCGGGCACTTAGCCCTTTATCCTCGGATGTCCTCTCCTGATCTAGTTCCTTAAGGAGTTTATCGGTTACAATACACCCTGGAAGCTGGTTTTGGTTCATGATTCGGGCGGCCCCATAGGGAAGAATATAGATATTGCCAATGATCGGAACGTTTAAATCATTCAACTTCATGAATTGCAAGACTTCATGGAATTTACGGGCATCGTAACCCAGTTGAGTGACAATAAATTGCGCCCCGCTTGCTATCTTTTTTTTCATTTTATAATATTGAACCATTTGTTCGGCTTCCGTTGCCTTAAAGGGGGAAACGGCGGCTCCAGCAAAAAAATCACTGGGGTGATGCTGACCAACTCCTTTAGGTCCAGCAACGGAAAGCCCCCGATTCATATCAGCGATTAGTTCAAGGGTGTGCGTTGGATCAAGATCGAAAACGGGTTTGGGTCGCCCTTTAAAACCGGATACAGTATAGTCCCCCGTCATCACTAAGAGATTTCGGACGTCTGAACGATCCAATGCATAAAGCTGGCTTTCCATTTGGTTTCGGTTTTTATCTTTGCAAGTAAAGTGAACGAGAGGTTCAATTTCCAATTTTAAAATTTCCTGTCCTAAATAATCCGCAAGCATCGCCGGATTCCCTCCGGGATTATCGGTGATGGTTAAGGCATGGATTTTTCCTCCCTTTTCTGCTTGTTCAGCGGAATAGAGTGCACTTTCCTGGGCTTGTTCGCGTGCGCCCCTGCCGGGAACGAGCTCCCAGGTAACTGATACCGTCTTTTTGTCGAGGAGAGACGCTTTAAATTGGTTTTCCATTATCCCCTTCCCCCTTCTTCACTTAAACCTCCTTGATCAATGATCTATCTTCTGTAATTGTAGTGCAATTATGACAATTCTTACAACGGTCTTGTCCCAAGTCCTTTTTACATAAAATTGAGTTAATGATTAGAAATTAATAAATTTGAGAGGATAATAAAGAAGATCAGTCGAAAATAAAAAGAATTTTTTAGATTGTTTTTGTCCAAGTTTAAGGCTTGACAGAAGGATGATTTTTTCTTAAACTAAGAAACAGTTAAAGGGGAGTAGCTGGCATTTTATATGCAGGTGGAGTCAACATACTGGAAGTAATTATTTCCTGGCTTTACATTGGGAAATCAATAGCGAGACCTTTAACACGGCTGTTAGCAGATAGCTGTGTTAAAGTGTCTCGCTTATTTTATGAACTAAAGGAGTACGATTATATGTGGGTTTTTCTTGGAGCAGCGTTGATGGTCGTTCTTGCCGAGATGGGAGATAAAACACAGTTATTAGCGATGGCATTTGCAACCCGTTTTCCGGCACGTTCCGTAATCTGGGGAGTTCTTATAGCCACAGTTTTAAATCATGGCTTAGCAGTTTTAGTAGGTACGTACTTAGGAGCATCATTGCGCCTTGAATGGGTTCAATGGATTGCAGCCGCATCCTTTATTTTCTTTGGCCTTTGGACCATTCGAGGAGATACACTGAATGATGAACACCAAAGAAAATTAGTTGTTGGACCGATTATTACGGTAGCAATTGCCTTTTTCCTGGCTGAAATGGGTGATAAAACTCAGCTGGCAACGATTGCGTTAGCAGCGAAATATGAGAGCCCGTTCTTGACGCTTTTAGGAACAACGGTGGGCATGCTCGTCGCGGATGGTTTAGGCATTTATGTGGGGATTGTTGCCGGTCGAAAAATTCCCGAGCGGACAGTAAAATGGGTTTCTGCCCTAATCTTTATCATTTTTGGTTTAGTTGAACTCTATCTAGCTTCACCAAAAGCTTATCTGACGCCTTTTAATATTTTTATTGTTTTAGCGTTAACTGTTTTCTCGGTTTGGTGGATCGGAAGAAAAAGCTAAGCCTTTGCTTTTTGGAAGATGAATAAGATCAATAATAAAATAGGTTGATGGAGAAGGTAAATGAGCAGAGAGTGTCTGCTCATTTTTTCTATTATGGGCGGAAAAGAATAGGTGCTGGAATTTGTAAAACCGGCAAAGCGAAAACGATAAAAAAGAATTCCGAATACAAAAAGCCCGCTGTAAGGAAAAACCGGAAAATAATCGATGCTCTTAAATCCTGGGTACATTATTCCTAAGGGAATAAGCCAAGGCCCTATCCCATGGATATTTTTAAAATAAAAGCCAAGACTTATAGAAACTAGGGCAAAAATAATTAAAAATGTAGTGGAACTTCTTTGAAAAATGGGATAGAGAAGCAGCATACAGGCAAGAAAATGCAGAATTCCGAAACGAACGTAGGTTTCCGGCAGGGCTATAGAGGTTATTAAAGAAATAAGAAGAGCCCAGAAAAGAAGAGTAATGCCATTATGTATTGGATTGCGGCTAAGGTTGCTGCTTATGCCCGAAAGAAAAATAAAAAGAAAGGCGGCTAATTTGGCGACAACCATCATCCAAACTAAAATATCGCTTTTGAATGAGACTTGTGTAAAAGTATCTAAATCATAGAAAAGATGGTAGAGAATCATTAGGATTAACGCAGCAACGCGTAATAAATCGATTTCAGGGATTCTGGAGGCAGAGTTCAAAGTTTACACCTTGCTTTCAAGTGTAGACATAATGAATAACACCAGCTTAGTGTTTGCAGGCTGGTGTTTATTAAACGCAAGGAATAGACATTTAACTTTTTTCTGTTTTAATGGAGACTTCATCTGAGGCAGGATTAGCTTGAGACATAACACAGCAGGGGATAATAAGGTGTTGTTCGCAATATGGATGAGAAATTTCCAAGGCTTCTTGCCAAAGTTTAAGAATATCGAATCGTCTCTCCGGATGATATCCCAGCATTTGATGTTTGCCTAAGGAACGGGTGAGGGGCTCATCATGAGCGAGGGCAAACCCCATAACGCAATCCCCGATAATCGTTTCAGCAATTAAACGGGCATGCTTTCGGTGTTTGCGCGGTGATTTTAAAACTTCATGCCGTATTGAAGTAGCAACTTGAATCCTTAATCCGAGCTTGGTCGCCCAAACCAAGGATAAAGGGGGGATGGCAATTCCTTCAGGAGGAATGGATTCGAGAGCCTTAGCAGATAAAGCGTGAGGGCCATGCGTTGGGGTAGCTAGCCCCAGGTCATGAAATAACCTCAGTTCCTTATTGAGATTCGCCCGAAATCGCGAAACAAGATGAGCAAGCTTAGCTCGGTGTGTAATATAGGGGTAGCAGTTTGTTAATGAAATATCAATTTCTTGATCAAGGGCATTAAGAAGGCTTTTGAGATTCGGAAAAATATTTCCCGACATGTCTCCATCCACAAAGAGGACTCCCTGAGAATTTAATTTACGTGCATAAAGCGCACCGACTGCCCGCGGAATATCAATGCCCAGGGAATCCGCAAAATAGATCGTATGAATGCGTTTGTCAGGAATAGAGCGGGTGAGTTCCAATGTCCGATCCGTACAGCCGTTCAGGACAAGGATGATATACCGAATGGGTAACCTTAGAACGGTCGTTAAAACTGCGAGGATGCTTTTTTCTTCATTCTTAACGGGTATTACAACATCATACACGTTACTCTCTCCCCGGCAGATGATTTCATAACATTATATGCCGTTTTAGAATATTCGCCATAGAATAAGGAAAGAGGAAGGAGGGAAAAGCGTGTTTGATGTTGGAGACATTGTCGCTAGGTATTCGCACAAACAAGATCTTTTTTTTCGAATTGTACAGATTCAAGCCAATGGCGGGGAAAAAACGGCCTTACTTAAGGGCATCAACACAAGGCTCTTAGCGGACGCTCCACTAAATGATCTCATCGAAAAAAATCCAACAGAAGTGGCCTATTATCAATTAAAAGATCTCCAAGATATTTATCAAAAGCTGAATGTTGTTGTAAATCAGAGAAAGGGTATTCAGGATAAAAATGATACTGGGGAGTACTTCGAAATTCCAGGTCGGGTGCTTCATCTTGATGGAGATGAAGATTATTTAAATCAATGTATTAAGACTTATCAGCAGCTCGGATTGGAGGCTAAGGGATTTTGCAAATCTGAAGTAGAACAGCCTAAAGTTATCTGTAAAATTCTTCAGGAGAATCCGGCAGATATATTAGTTCTGACGGGGCATGACGGGTTTCTTCACGGAAAAAAGGATTTTCGGAGCCTTGATAGTTATCGAAGTTCTCGTTATTTTGTCCAATCGGTGATTGAGGCCCGCAAACTTCAGCCCAATCGTGATGCTTTAGTTATCTTTGCCGGGGCCTGCCAATCAAACTATGAAGCAATCCTGTCAGCCGGTGCGAACTTTGCCTCTTCACCGAAGCGAATTTTAATTCATGCTTTTGATCCCGTATTTATCGTTGAAAGAATTGCTCATACACCCATTGACGGTATGGTTTCGTTAAAGGATATTATCCAGCATACGGTTACCGGAACTGACGGAGTCGGGGGAATTGAGACACGCGGGCAGCTGCGCAGGGGCTATCCGCGAAGCCCGTATTAAGACAAGTAAATCAGTAGGCATAAAAGGGAAAGGCGCCAATTAGGTGCCTTTTCCTTTTTATTAATTCAAACAAAGAATTCCAAACAAGTGACCCTAAAAGCATACTAATGAGAGTTGCGAGTACAGATGCGGAGGTCTTTAAGCGAGCAGTTTGTAAACTCGGCTCAAATTGCTGCTTGCATTAACGGGGCGGGAACAAGGACGTTCCCGCCGCCAACAGAGGCAGGAGCCGATTTTGGCGGGAACCCCGTACGCTTGCATTAGCAGTTTGAGCCGTAAGTTTGCTCTGCGAGCGCCCGGCCGGAGCGGCTGTACTCGAAATTCTCTTGAAAGGCTAACTTAAGGCTTCAAGGTTTTATAATAACCGGTGTGCCTACTCCGACCTGATGATACAACGCTTCAACATGATTATTATGCATACGAATGCAACCCAAGGATGCCATTGTTCCGATGCTGGCAGGATTATTTGTTCCATGGATTCCGTAATGCGGTATTGAAAGCCCTAACCAACGGCTGCCAAAGACACCGCCTGGGTTGTTATATTTACTAGCAACTGAGAAGGACCCAGTTGGTGTTGGCGTATTCGATTTACCTATGGCAATAGGGTAACGGGCGATTACTTTGTTACCTTCATAAAGTTCTAATTGACGGCTGGAACGATGAATAACGATTTGACGCTGAGGCATCGATTACCCCCCCTTTTATTAGCATTTTATGGAATTAAGGTCTCGAAGGAGCTTATGCAAGGGTTTAGAAAAAATAAAATTTTGAATAATGCAAGGTACTTTGTGCGGAAAATAAGGGTGATTAGAAAATGGCTTAAATTTGAGGGAGGATTTTAATGAGCGATTATGTTGATGGGAGGCTTCTCATTATTGGCGGAGCTGAGGATAAAGAGGGTGAATGCAAAATCTTAAAACGTTTTATCCAAGAGGCCGGAGGACGTGAAAGCATTATTACCGTTTTGACGGTTGCAACGGGGTATCCTGAACAAGTTGGAGCACAATATCAGGAGCTTTTTCAAAAGCTGGGAGGTGGAGAGGTTCAAATTCTTGATGTTTCAGAGCGGACTGGAGCTAACGAAGAAAGCTTGGTTCGTCAATTGGAGAAATCATCAGGAGTTTTTTTTACAGGGGGGGATCAATTGCGAATTACGGGAATTATGGGAGGCACCCGTCTTGGCAAAGCGCTTCATAAACTGTATGAACAAGGTGTCATTATTGCCGGGACGAGTGCCGGAGCTTCAGTGATGTCTGATACAATGATTGTCGGTGGAGAAGCCGGAACTCCTAAAAAAAATACGTTAACGATGGCTCCGGGTCTTAGCCTTTTGCGCTCCGTTGTTGTTGATCAACATTTTGCTCAACGGGGGAGAATCGGACGGCTTTTGACGGCTATTTCCCAAAATCCATACGTTTTAGGGATAGGAATTGACGAGGATACGGCGATATTGGTTCATTCAGATGGGAGGTTTTTGGTTGTAGGAAGCAATACAGTAACTGTGGTTGATGCTTCGCCGACAATCGCCAGCAATGTTTCGGAGAGTTCGCCGGGACAGGCATTAGTCCTTACCCCAGTACTCATGCATGTTTTATCTGAGGGCTATGGTTTTGATTTAAAACGTCGCGTTGCTCATCCCAAGATTCGGAAATGAGGGATGAGGGAATATTGAGAATGAAAGAGGGTCAAACTAGTAAGTGTACTTTCCATATGTCAAAGGAGGACAAATATCATAATGGAGATTAAAAGTATCCAGGCGATTCAGGGTGCTAATGTCTATAGTCATCATCCTATCATCCGAACCGTCGTGGATCTCCAAGAATGGGCAGAAAAAGAAAGTAAAACGCTCGGTGATTTTAACTCTCGGTTAATTCAGATTCTTCCTACGCTATATGAGCATCATTGTTCACGGGGAAAACGCGGCGGTTTTATTGAGAGGCTTCATGAAGGAACTTATATCGGCCATATCATAGAGCATGTGACGATTGAGCTTCTGACCCAAATCGGCGAAACAATTCCCTATGGTAAAACAATGGCTGTATTAGAGGCTCCAGGAGAATATGAAATCATTTTTAACTATGATTCTCTGAAAGCTGGTATTGAGGGTTTTAAACAAGGTTTTAATATTGTTGAACGTTTGCTTGCAGGTGAGTTGCCTGATGTCCATGAGTCTCTTGCAAGAATACGTGAAGTCAAAGCTGAATTTGAATTAGGAGCTTCAACACGTGCTATTTTAGAGGCGGCGCAGAGAAGAGGAATACCCGTTCAACGGTTAAATGAGGGAAGTCTTCTTCAACTGGGTTATGGTCGGAATCAAAGAAGGGTTCAGGCCGCAATGACGGATCAAACCAATTGTATTGGCGTAGATATTGCTTGTGATAAAGAATTAACCAACCAGCTTCTCTATGAGGGCGGAGTTCCTACTCCAAGGGGATATATTACTTCGAATGAGGAAGAAGCGGTTAAGAGCTTTCATAGACTTGGAAAAACTGCAGTTGTTAAGCCATATAACGGAAACCAGGGTAAAGGAGTTTCTCTTAAGTTAAATACTGAAGCAGAAATCCGCTCAGCTTTCCGAGTCGCCCAGACCTATGGGAATCATGTATTAGTTGAAGAGTATATTGAGGGCCGGAATTATCGACTTCTCGTTATTGGGAATCGATTGGTAGCCGCTGCAGAACGTATTCCAGCCTGCGTTATTGGAGACGGAGTCTCAAGCATTGAAAAATTAGTCCATTATGAAAATGAAAGCCCGTTACGAGGAGAAGATCACGAAAAGGTTTTAACTAAAATTAAAATTGATCCGGCAGTCATCCTGTCACTTGCTCAGAAGAATTTGACCCTAGAATCTGTTCCTGAAGAAGGTGAGATCGTTTATCTTAGAGATAGCGCTAATCTCAGTACAGGCGGTATCGCTCATGATGTAACAGCGCAAGTTCACCCTGATAATGCAGAATTAGCTGTTTACGCGGCTCGAATTATTGGTCTGGATATCGCAGGAATTGATTGGGTTATTGAAGATATCAGCCTTTCTTATAAAGAACAAGAGGGAGCAATTATTGAAGTGAATGCTGCTCCGGGTATTCGGATGCATCTTCATCCTTCGCAAGGAACACCAACCGATGTGGGGCAAATTATGGTCGATCATATCTATCCTGTGGGTAATGGGAGAATCCCGATTGTTTCGATCACAGGAACGAATGGTAAAACAACAACGACACGGATGATTGGCAAGATGCTCTATGACCGCCAGTTAAATGTTGGAATGACAACTACAGACGGGATTTATATTAGCGGCAAAGCTTTAAGGAGAGGGGATATGACAGGTCCGGAAAGCGCACGAATCGTTTTACGCCATCCGGATGTTCAAGTGGCCGTTTTAGAAACTGCACGCGGCGGCATTCTACGGGCTGGTCTTGCGTATGATTATGCTGATGTTGCTGTAATTACAAATGTGGCTAGTGATCACTTAGGACAATATGGAGTAGAGACGCTTGAAGATATTGCTCATGTAAAAAGTTTAGTTGCAGAGGTTGTTCAGCCGCATAGTTATGTTGTATTAAATGCAGATGATCCTCTGGTTGCTCAGATGGCTGATAAAACCAAGGGGCGCGTTATTTTTTTCAGTATGGAAAAAGATAATCTGACGGTACGCAAGCATTTGGCTCGCGGGGGGACGGCTGTTTTTGTCCGGCGTGGTGTAATCTTACTTTGCCAAGGTGATCGCAGTTTTAAAATCAGTACAGTTAAGCAATTGCCGATTACTTGGGAGGGAAAAGCAGTTCATAATCTGCAAAACGCCTTAGGCGCAATTGCTGCAGGATGGGCTTTAGGTTTGACCGCTGAAGAAATACATTCCTCTCTTAAAAAATTTGAGTCTGACCCAACGTGTAATCGAGGACGCTTAAATCTTTATAAAATCGCCGGAGTCAATGTTTTTATTGATTACGGTCATAATGCAGCCGGAATCAAGGAAATTGTCAAAACGTTAAAACGTTTTAAAGCCAGCTCATTGGTTGGCTGTGTAACCGTTCCAGGGGATCGGCCTGATGAAACCATCCGCGAGGTTGCCCGGGTAGCAGCCAAAGGATTCCATCGTCTTATTATCCGGGAGGATGGAGATTTGCGCGGGCGTAAACCGGGTGAAATTGCAAAAATCATGTTGGATGAGGCAGTCGCCTGCGGCATGGATTCAAAACAAATTTCTGTTGTGCTGCCGGAAAGAGAAGCCTTCAAATACGGATTAGAACAGTGTCAACCGGGTGAGATTTTCGTGATGTTTTATGAAAACCTTGAGCCCATTGAAGAAGAAATTAATCTTAAGTTAACCAATCCAGAGACCTTAAATTTTGAAAGGATTTCAAAATCAGTAACTGTCGAGGTAGGTTAAATCATAATAAAAGGGCTGTCCTAGGCTTGTATAAAAAAATTAGCTTAGAGAACAGCCCTTTTTTGATTCATTCCATGTTTTCTTGCCGATAGACTAGTAGGATAAAGATTAAAAGGATATAATAAAAGAAAATATAATCCGAACGTTCGGAAAGGATTCTATAATGAAAGAAGATTGTCTTGTAACGTTCGCTTATGCGAAAGTTAATCTAGGGCTTGCAGTTAGAGAAAAGCGTCAGGATGGTTATCACGAATTACAATCGGTTATGCAGACGATTGGGCTTTATGACACTATCAAGCTTTCTTTAACCGGGTGTGAGATTGAATGTATTTGCGGCGGGTTAAGTGGCCCTAAGAATTTAGCTTATCAAGCCGCGGAACGTTTTATAGGGGGACTTAACCTGGAGAAGGGTATCCGAATCGAAATTAAAAAGAAGATACCCATTCAGGCAGGTTTAGCAGGCGGAAGTTCGGATGCGGCAGCTACATTAAGAGGGTTAAATCACTTATTAAATAAACCCTATTCGCAGGAGGAGCTTTTGGAACTTGCGAATCAATTAGGTTCTGATGTTGCATTTTGCTTACAGGGAGGGACTCAATGGGCAGAAGGACGCGGCGAGAGACTTTTTGCTCTGCCGGCTGCTCCTGAAATGGATATAATTTTGGTTAAACCTTGGCAAGGGATTAATACGGGTGAATCCTATCGCCGATTTGATCAGTTAGGAAAAGAACACCCTCTAAACTTGGAGACATGGCAGGAGGCCTTAAGCGCTCTCTCCATAGAGAGAATTGCTTCATTGTTGAGCAATGACCTGGAAATAGGATCACAGTCCATACTTCCTGAAATTGCCGATATAAAAAAGGATTTAAGGGAAGCAGGCTGTTATAATGCACTGATGTCAGGGAGCGGATCAGCCGTTTTTGGAATTGCTCGTTCAGAGACTCAGGCTCGAGATATAGCACTTTCTTTTAAAAATAAAGGTTATTCGGTTTGGGTAACTAAAACGATAACACCAAATCTAAGTCAAGAACTTAAACAATCATTTTTTGGAAGGGGAGATTATTCGTGGAGAGAAAGTTAGTACCGGTAAAACTTGATAGTTATAAACCTTTGCGGGAAATCGTTTTTGAATCGTTGCGAGAGGCCATCATTTCTGGAGTGCTTGAACCCGGAGAACGGCTTATGGAAATCCAATTGGCAGATGAGATGGGAGTTAGTCGGACTCCGGTCCGCGAAGCCATTCGTAAATTAGAACTAGAAGGTTTCGTTGTTATGATTCCTCGCAAGGGTGCTTATGTAGCTGGTGTAAGCGATAAAGATGTTGCTGATGTTTTCGAAATTCGATCGGCTTTAGAAGGTTTAGCGGCAGGTTTAGCGGCAGAACGGATTACTGATGAAGAAATTGAACAGATGGAGCGGATGGTTCTTTATCGAAATGGTGAAGAGGTAAATCTAGATAAAATTGTTGAAGTAGATACAGATTTTCATGCCCTTGTATATAAGGCAAGCCGTAATGAACGCTTGATTCAAATTTTAGCGAATTTACGCGAGCAGATCCAGCGTTTCCGGGCAACTTCCCTGGCTTATCCCGGTCGGTTAAAGGATGCTGTGGAAGAGCATCAGGGAATCATGGAAGCCCTTGTAAATCATAATGTTGAAGAAGCGCAGAACCTAGCCATTGCCCATATTGTTACTGCGGAGAATGTCATGTTTGAAGCTTTGCGCAGATCTAAAACATTAAGTCCAAACGAAACCGATGAACAGGAAAAAGTAAAGGAAAAGGAATAGAGGATTAGACCATGGATAAGATGAAAAGAGCAGAACGCATGGTTGCAGCGATGCAAATCCTGATGTCGAAACCCAATATTCTTATACCTTTAACTATTTTGGCGGAGCGTTTTGGAGCAGCTAAGTCAACAATCAGTGAGGATTTGCTTGCTCTAAAAGAGAGTTTACATTCCACAGGCCAAGGCCGCTTAGAAACGGTTTCAGGTGCAGCGGGCGGGGTCCGCTATATTCCTGAGATTTCCAGAGGAGAGGCCCGTGAATTTTTAAAAGAGCTCTCTGAACGCCTTAGTGTAAAAGAACGGATTTTGACGGGCAGTTTTCTTTATATGACGGATTTGCTCTATGATCCTGCTGTCTTAAGACCCTTAGGACTGATTTTCGCAGGAGCTTTTCGGGAGAAAAAGCCAGATGTCGTTGTTACGATTGAAACCAAAGGAATTCCGCTTGCTTTAGTAACGGCCGAAGCTTTAGGAGTGCCCATGGTTATTATTCGTCATGGTAATAAAGTCACTGAAGGCTCGGCTGTCAGCATCAATTATGTTTCCGGATCATCAAAACGGATTCAGTCGATGTCCTTAGGCCGAAGAGCTTTGGAAGCGGGTAAACGCGTTCTTTTAATTGATGACTTCATGAAAGCAGGAGGAACTGCTTTAGGTATGGTTAACTTGATGCAAGAATTTGAGGTTAATGTTGTTGGGATTGGTGTTCTTATGGAAAGCCTGACTGAAAATGAGCCGAAAATTGTTCATCAATATTGTTCCCTGCTTCAGCTTAAGGAGCTTGATCCAGTACATGGATTAGCAGTGGTTACCCCTTCTTCAGACTTTTCTTAAGAGAAATCAAACCATTATCGCTATAGAAGCTCTTCTCCTGCAAGAAAGGAGAAATATTTGGGTAAATTTACGCAATTTAAATTTTTCTTAGGAAAAAGAAGGAGTTTTTTACCAAATATAGAATGTTAAATGATAGAATCTTGCAGGTCGAAAGGGAAGGGTGGTGAATCTTTGTGAATATTACGGATGTACGTGTTCGAAAGATTAATGCTGAAGGTAAAATGAAAGCGGTGGTTTCGGTAACGTTTGACAATTCTTTCGTTGTTCATGATGTGAAGGTTGTTGAAGGAACAAATGGATTATTTGTTGCCATGCCGAGCCGTAAAACTCCGGAAGGGGAATTCCGTGACATAGCTCACCCTATTTCCTCTGCAGCCCGAGAAGTGATTCAAACTGCAGTTTTGAAGGCTTATCAAGAGGCGATTTAAAGTAAGTAACGGTTTATCAATGTGTGCGGCAATAAACATTGAAATTGTTAAAGATTAAATAGAATTAGATAACTTGAAAGAGACCGTTGAGGTCTCTTTTTAAATAAAATCCTTTTTTATTTTTATTTGTTAATTAAGAAATCCTAAATAAAGCTAAAGATAAAGGAGGAATTATGTGCTTTTTTGACGAATAAAGTTATTTTGAGGTTGATACAAAGAAGATTCTTGGAAAAAGATTCTTGGGGTAGATTGGTCAGCTTACGGTTAAACTAGGTTGGAGGCGAATAACCATGCCGAATTGGGCGGCAGTTATTATGGCTGCAGGAAAAGGAACCCGCATGAAATCCAAGCTTCCCAAAGTGATGCATTGTGTGGCAGGGAAGCCAATGATCGAGCATGTTCTGGATCTTGCGGCAGAAAATAATGTTGAACAATCATTTGTTATTTTAGGCCATGGACGAGAAAAGATTGAGGAGTTTTTGGCTGGACGGGCTAAGATTGTTCTTCAAACCGAACAGTTAGGAACAGGCCATGCTATTATGCAGGCCATCCCTTATCTTGAGGGGATAGATAACATCGTTGTTTTGAGCGGAGATCAACCGCTAATCCGTCCGGAAACTTTAGCTAAACTCATCCGACTTCATACGGATTTTCAAGGAGCGGCTACGGTTTTAACAGCTCGATTTGAAAATCCCTTTGGATATGGGCGAATTATTAAGGAAAATAATAATCTCGTGAAAATTGTTGAAGAAAAGGATGCAACACCGGAAGAGCGTACGATTCAGGAAATTAATACGGGAACGTATTGCTTCAATGTTCCTAAACTTAAGGAAGCGTTGAAACAGATTACGCCTCAAAATGCCCAGGGAGAGTACTACCTTACCGGAGTATTTGATCTATTTTTAGCTCAAGGCGATAAAATCACGACATATTGCACAGAAGATGCCAATGAGGCCTTGGGAATCAATAGCCGAGTGCAATTGGCTGAGGCTGAGCATGTCATACGTGAACGAATTCTAAATTATTGGATGGACGAAGGAGTTACCATCCTTGATCCTGCGTCAACCTTCATTGGGAGTGAGGTTCAACTCAGCCGTGATGTGGTGCTTGAGCCCTATACCATCTTAAAAGGGAAAACTCGGATTGCCGAAGATGTCATTCTTGGCCCTCAAACAACACTTGAAAATTGTGTCTGTGAGGCGGGATGTGAAGTCACCCATACAGTAGCCAAAGATGCTGTGATTGGACCACAGTGTATCGTTGGCCCTTTTGCGTATTTAAGGCCAGGAACAGTTTTAGCGTCAAAGGTTAAAGTCGGAGATTTTGTTGAAATCAAAAATAGTCAAATCGGTGAAGGAAGTAAAGTACCCCATCTCAGCTACGTAGGTGATTCCCAAGTTGGTAAATCTGTAAATATTGGGGCAGGCACAATTACGTGCAATTATGATGGAGTTAAAAAATATAAGACTTTAATTGGGGATAACGTTTTTATTGGGAGCAATACTAACCTTGTAGCTCCTGTAGAAATTGGTGAAGGGGCTATAACCGGGGCTGGTTCAACAATTACAAAAAATGTACCGGCACATGCTTTAGCTGTTGAGCGGAGTACCCAGAAGATGAAAGAAAACTGGGTTCGCAATAATAATAAATAGGGGGATAAATTAGGAATGTCGGTCAAGGAGCTAAAAATATTTTGTGGTAACGCCAACCGTGAACTTGCAGAGGAAATTGTAGATTATCTAGGTGTCCCGCTAGGTGCGTCAAAAGTTAAACGCTTTCAAGACGGCGAGATTGCCATCGAAATCAATGAAAGTGTGCGGGGTGCAGACGTTTTTGTCGTACAACCGACTTGTAATCCGACGAATGATAATATTATGGAACTATTGATTATGATTGATGCTTTAAAACGCGCTTCTGCGCGTCGGATTACGCCCGTGATTCCCTATTACGGATATGCAAGACAAGAACGGAAGTCAAGAGCACGTGATCCAATTACGGCTAAACTTATGGCTAATCTCATTACGACTGCAGGAGCAGATCGGGTGGTAACCATGGATCTTCATGCTCCGGCTATTCAAGGCTTTTTTGACATTCCGGTTGATCATCTTCCAGGTGTACCTATTCTTGCCGAGTACTTCCGGACGAAAGGACTTGAGGATGTCGCGGTTGTTTCTCCTGATTTAGGCGGAGTACAAAGGTCACGCAATCTTGCCGAAAGAATTGGGGCAACACTCGCGATTATTGATAAACGGCGTCCCGAGCCCAATGTCTCACAGATCATGAATGTCATCGGAGATATTCAAGGGAAAACTGTGATTATGATTGACGATATTATTGATACTGCAGGGACAATTACCCAAGGAGCTCAGGCTCTTATTGACCGAGGTGCCAAAGAAGTTTATGCTTGCTGTACTCACCCTGTATTATCTGGACCTGCTCTTGAGAGGCTTGAAAAGTCAGTGATTAAAGAAGTCATTGTTACGAATACGATCCCTCTCGATCCAGAACAAAAGATCCCCAAAATTAAGACACTTTCTGTGGCACCCTTGTTGGGAGCAGCCATTGTTCGCATCCATGAGGATCTTTCGGTTAGTAAGCTTTTCAGTTAAGGAGTCCCCTGGGGTTAACCCAGGGGTTCTTTGGTTATCGGACTGGATTCGGCGACATCGGAATTTTCAATGGAAGTGTTTTCTAAGGGTTGTGCGGCAATATTTGTAGTTCCGGTTAAGGCTGTGGATGATAGGGTATTGTCTTCCGTAAGTTCTTCAGAAGAAACGATTTCGTTGTCAATCGTTTCTGGATTTACAGGGTTAATTTCGATGGCTTTATCCTTTTTAAAATATTTCCCAATGGAATGTGTGGTTTCACTTGCCAAGTGTGAGGTCGAGTGAAGGATTGATTTAAAGCTGTCGCTTATTCCTTTATCTGCAGCGGCGAGATGGACTTCACTGCCTTTTTGAGTGACGATGACATCTTGACCAATCGTTGAAATATACTCAGCTTGCAGAAGTGCTTTCCCGTTCAAAAGACCCTCAAGCTTCCCTCCGGAAATTTCAATCTGAGTTATAGCCCCCGTTTCCGGATCAATATAATATTCTTCAGCAATGCCAAGGGTCTTACCGCTTTGGGTAATCACTCGTGTGCCAATGATCGAAAGTTTTTCTTTGATTAAGCTGAGGATTTCCGGAAGACTTGCTGATTTTTCAACATGACCGCCTTTATCAATGGTAATGGCATCATCCCCAACACTGACGACCTTGCCATAGGGAATAATGCGCTGATCCTTGAAGAAGCCTTTGGGATCAATGACGAGAGCCGCCAGGGACTTGGTGCTAGCATCAATAACCAGTCCTTTAACATAACCGATATGTTGTCCTTCACTTAGGGAGATAATCGGTAAGGATAAAAATTTACGGCTGGGTTTCAAGTCTATTCGCCCCCTTATTTTGGATATTTTTCTTTTAAATCTATTCACGGATGAATGGTAATATGCTTGAGGAGCTGAAAAAAATGAAACTTATTGCAGGGTTAGGAAACCCGGGTGGTCAATATGCGGAGACCCGTCATAATGTAGGTTTCTTGCTCTTAGATACATGGGCAGAAGAACTGAAGCTTGATTTTCGACAGAAATATCAAGGCTTAATCGCTGAAACTCAGTGGGCTGGTGAAAGGGTATTTTTGCTTAAACCCCAGACTTTTATGAATCTCAGCGGACGTTCGATTCGCGAAGTGGTTCAATTTTATAAAATCCTTTCCAAAGATGTTTTAGTCGTTCATGATGATATGGATTTACCTCTAGGTCGGATTCGTCTCCGCCAATCCGGCAGCGCCGGCGGTCATAATGGCATAAAGTCGACCATAGCAGAAATAGGAACTGAGGAATTTTGGCGGTTAAAAATCGGCGTAGGAAGACCGCCTGCGGGTTGGGATCCCGCTAATTATGTGCTCGGTGCTTTTGGCAAAGAAGAAGTCCCTGTGCTTGAGGATGTGCTTGAGCGGGGACAGGAAGTCTTGCGTCTATGGGTTCAAGGGGAGAGCAATAAAGCAATGAATACATTCAATCGAGTATAACTGCACAAAGCAAAGGTTAAGCTAAGTGGAGGAGGTGCTGGGTAATGTATGTCATGAAAGTCTGCCAAATCTGCGACCGAATCCTTGGTGAACTTGAGCTAGATGACTTGACCTCTGAACGGCCTGATTCTATAATAAATTTTGTGGGTAATGTGGCTTATTCTTTATGCCCTGACTGTATGAAACAATTGGAAATGGAACGGTATCAAAGATTTCATTAAAAAGAATGAACGAAAGAATAAGTTAATGCGTAACTAGAGGTATGTTTTTAAATATACCTCTATATCTTCTTGTGTTTGGCGCTATAAAGGAAACTTGCTTCAGGTGGAGTGTTAACTCCATCTGAAGCTTAGTTGACTTATCCAGGGCTTAGCGCCACTTATCTCCCTCGTAAGAAGCGGGAGTCTTAGTGGCGGTTAGTAATGGATAAATGGGGGTCCTCGCTCGGACGTTCAGTTTTTTGCGCGGGTTAAACAGGTTTGAAAGGATGGACGGGTTGAGTACAATTCATCATTATCTTGAGCAAGGGCTGGACCTCATCGGAATTCGAGACGCCATTGCGCAAAAAGAATGGCCGCAAATGATCTATAATTTAACAGGAAGCCAAAAAAGCACTCTCACTGCGGAACTCCTGAATTCAGGAAGAAAAGGTTTAATTCTTACCTACTCCGAGGAGGCTGCCCAAAAGTGGGTGAATGATCTCAAAGCTTGGTTACCTGAGGAATCCATTTTATACTTTCCTGCGACGGAGTGGTTACCGTTTGAAGTTCTCGGGCGAAGCAGGGAGACGACAGCAGAGCGGATTAAGGTTTTAAACGCGCTGGCTCAAAATAAGCAGCAAATCGTTGTTGCTCCAATCCTGGCCATTGATCGGCGGATGTTTTCCGAAGAGCGTTGGAAGAAATATACTCAAGAGTTTAAACTAGGGGAAACTTACCAACTGACAAAGGTAATAGCAAACCTAGTAACGGCAGGTTATGATCGGTTAGAGGTTATTGAAGGAAAAGGGCAGTTTGCACTTCGCGGAGGGATCTTAGATATTTGGCCTCTGGACGGAGAACCTCTGCGGATTGAATTTTTTGATGAAGAAGTGGATTCCATTCGTGTATTTGATGTTGATTCGCAAAAGTCGACTCGACCGTTAGAGCAGGTTTTAGTTCCTCCGGTTTTAGAATATGTAGTTAATCCCAAGGAATTAGAAAAGCTGCGCTGGGAGATTCGCAGTCAAGCACGAAAAGTATCTGGACGTTTTAGCCGAAGCGGACGGAAAGAAGCGGCTGAACGGATCCAAGAAAAGGTTGAACGTTTAGAAGAACGATTAAGCCAGGGAATTTTGGATGAGAGTGTTTATCCTTACCTTAGCTTGCTTGAGAATTCTTTAGGCTCTTTTTTTTCGTTAATGCAGGATGAGCGTTATGTGATTTTAGATGAACCCTTGCGTCTGAAGGAACAATTGGAATTTCAACTGAAGGAGCGTTTAGAGGAGTATACTCAAGCTCTGGAAAAGGGCGAAGAATTCGTAAGTCCGGAAACTCAATTTATAACGTATCAGGATCTGCTGGATTATGGTACTAAACGCCCCTTTGTTTTTTTGTCAACTTTGCCCCGCCAAGTTACGGGAATTTCTCCGCGTCGGATTTTTAACCTCACGGTACGAACGTTAACTGGTTTTATGGGCAAAACAGGGGTCCTAGCTGAGGAAATTGAACGTTGGCAGAGGATGAGCTATGTTGTTTCTTTGTTTGCAGGGGATATCGAACATGCCGAACGGCTGATTCAAGGTTTAGGAGATCGCGGAGCGGCGGCAAAGCTACAAGGGTTGAATGAAGAGGTTCAGGAGGGAGGAGTTTATGTTTATCCATATTCCCTCGATCAGGGCTTTGAGTTACCCTTGGGTAAGCTGGTTATTTTAACTGAAGCGGAAATCTATAAAAGGGAAAGAAAAACGTCTTCTAGGCGTCTAGAAATAAAGGAAACAAAAACGACACGGCTCCAATTTTCCGATCTTAAGCCCGGAGATTATGTCGTTCATGTTCATCATGGAATCGGTAAATTTTTAGGGATTGAAAGATTGAATGTCGGCGGGGTTGAGAAAGATTACTTTACTGTAAAATACGCCGGTGAGGATAGGCTGTATGTTCCGCTGGATCAACTCAATCTCCTGCAAAAATATTTAGGCAGTGATGCGGAAACCTTGCCTAAGCTTTATAAGCTGGGCGGAAGTGATTGGAAAAAGGTCAAAAGTAAAGCCAAAAGTGCGATTAAAGAAATGGCCTTTGATTTAGTAAAACTCTATGCGGAACGGGAAGCTGTTCAAGGATTTTCCTTTTCACCGGATAATGTCTGGCAGCAGGAATTCGAGGAGAAATTTCCTTATCAGGAAACTCCGGATCAGCTTCAGTGCATTGACGAGGTAAAAAAGGATATGCTTCGTCAGCGGCCGATGGATCGGCTGCTCTGCGGAGATGTCGGATATGGGAAGACTGAAGTCGCTTTGCGCGCTGCGTTTAAAGCGGTTACGGACAGCAAGCAGGTTGCAGTGCTCGTTCCAACCACAATTCTCGCCCAACAGCATTTTAATACTTTCCGTGAACGATTTATGGGTTATCCTGTAACGATTGAAATGCTGAGCCGTTTCCGAACGGCTAAGGAGCAAAAGGTAATTATCCAGGGACTTAAAGACGGAAGCATTGATATCGTCGTTGGAACTCATCGCCTTGTATCCAATAGTGTTAAGTTCAAGGATCTGGGCCTTTTGGTTATTGATGAAGAGCAGCGATTTGGAGTATCCCACAAAGAAAAGCTCAAGACACTGAAGGCTAATGTTGATGTTTTAACCCTTTCAGCAACCCCCATTCCGCGTACCTTGCATATGTCGTTAGTCGGGGTAAGGGATATGAGCGTAATTGAGACTCCTCCGGAGGATCGCTATCCCGTTCAGACTTATGTCGCAGAGCTTAGGCCTGATCTTGTGCGCGATGCGATTCGTCGAGAAATCCAGCGGGGCGGGCAAGTGTTTTTCGTTCATAATCGAGTGGAAGATATGGAGCAGGTTATGCGCTTTTTGAGTCAACTCGTACCGGAAGCTCGTTATGGAATGGCTCATGGTCAAATGAGTGAGGCAGAATTGGAAAAAGAAATGCTTTCTTTTCTGGAACATGAAAGCGATATTTTAGTTTGTACGACGATTATTGAAACAGGCCTGGATATGCCCAATGTCAATACCTTAATTATTGATGAATCTGATCGGTTGGGGTTGGGGCAGCTTTATCAGCTGCGGGGACGGGTTGGTCGTTCTAACCGTAAAGCTTATGCCTATTTTCTTTATAAGCCGCAAAAGGTGCTTACGGAAGTTGCTGAGAAGCGTTTAGCATCCATTCGGGAATTTACTGAGTTTGGATCGGGACTAAAAATTGCGATGCGCGATTTGGAAATTCGCGGAGCCGGAAATTTAATTGGCGCACAGCAACATGGACATTTAGCAGCCGTAGGGTTTGAACTGTACAGTCAAATGCTTAAAGAAGCGGTGCAGGAGATAAAGGGAGAACACGTTGAGGAGAAGATTGAGCCCAGTATTGAAGTTCAAGTCGATGCCTTCTTACCTGATGAATATATTTCTGATCGCCAGGCGAAAGCCCTGCTCTATCAACGTATGGTGATGATCTCCTCCGAAAATGAAATGAGTGATATGATCGATGAACTGATCGACCGATTTGGAAATCCACCCCGCGAGGTGGAGAATTTGTTGAAAATCATTCGGATTAAGTGGGTTGCGGCAGAATTAAAGATTGAGCAGATCAAACAAATAAAACAGCAAGTTGTCCTTAAATTCGCCTCGGATCCAGGCCTTACGGGTGAAAAATTGATGACCGTAGCAGCAGAATCTCCTTATCCGGTTTCCTTTGGGGCCACTGGAGAAGGAAATTTGGAAATCAAGGTCCGCCTGCGTTCGCAAGCCCAAGAGGAAATTCTGGAGGCAATACATCGTGTTTTGCTGGTATTTAATGGTATTGCGTCAGGGACAACGCCCTGATATAATGGCTCTTGATGGATGCGAAAGGGTGTGACGGTATGAAAAAATTCCGGACGAGCATAGTTGCCGGAGTCTTAGTTCTAGCCTTAAGTTTAATGGGGTGCTCCTCTCTGGTCGGGGGAAAATGGGTAGCTAAGGTGAATGGAGAGACAATCTCTTTGACAGATTATAATGCCCGCACTTCAGATGTACAAAAGGCCTATGAACAGCAAGGAATGAAATTCGATACAGATCAAGGGAAACAAGCCTCGAAACAGATTCAGGGTGAAGTTCTTAACAGCATGGTTGGTTCTGTTTTAGTTAAGCAAGAGGTTAAAAGGCTTGGATTGAATGTTGACGATCCAAAAGTAAAGACGGCGGAAGATAATATTAAAAAACAAATTGGTGATGACGCTGCATTCCAATCTTGGCTTAAACAACAGGGAATGACCGAGGCGGAGGTTAAAAATTATTTGGCCTTATCCGATAAGGTAACGGCAGATGTTAAGGTCACTGATGCGGATATTAAAAAATACTTTGATGACCATCAAGATCAATATGGTGGCCAATCTGAGCAGGTTAAAGCAAGTCACATTCTTGTAAAGACGGAAGATGAAGCAAAAGCAATTATTGATCAGCTTAAAAAGAGCAATAATTTAGCTGCTGACTTCGCCCAACTGGCTAAAGATAAGTCCACAGAACCTGGGGCTAAGGATTCCGGAGGAGAACTCGGATATTTCAGCAAAGGAAAAATGGTTCCTGAATTTGAAGCTGCAGCTTTTGCTCAAAAGGTCGGCACCTTCTCAACGACACCCGTTAAAACTGAATTTGGATATCATGTCATTCTAGTCGAAGATCATAAGGCAGCAGTAAATGCTGATTTTTCAAAAGCTAAAGATCAAGTCTCGAGCGATGCTTTGAATGATGCAAAAGGGCAGAAGTTTGAAGCTTATTTCAACGATTTAAATCAAAAAGCCAAAATTGAGTATGCGAGCGGATATAATCCGAAGGATACCGCTACGACGCCTTCAACAACAACACCTTCGACTACGGCTCCTTCAGATACAACTCCTCAAACAAATAAATAATAATAAACAATTATTAAAGCTGTTGATTTTTGTAATCAACAGCTTTTTACATTGGATACATTTTTATAAAACCTTATTTCTTTAGTTATGGAAAAAAATGAATAATAGGGTATCTCAAGATATATACTATCAGTGAGTTAAACCACGTAAGATTTCCTGCAACAGGGAATTTGACAACAATAAATTCAATGTTGAATGGTTTACCGTGTCCGTAATGACCGCGTTGGAAAATTCAGCTTATAGGCTAATAAGGAGGGAAGAGCGTCCATGAAAGCAACAGGCATTGTAAGAAGAATTGATGATCTTGGTCGTGTTGTTATTCCAAAAGAAATTCGTAGGACACTTCGCATAAGAGAGGGAGATCCATTGGAGATCTTTGTTGATCGCGAAGGGGAAGTAATTCTAAAAAAGTATTCTCCTATTGGTGAGCTTGGGGATTTTGCCAAGGAATATGCAGATTCTCTATATGAGGCTACAGGACATATAGCCTGTATTGCGGACCGGGATGTTATTATCGCAGTTGCGGGTGCATCGAAGAAGGAATATTTAGATCGACCAATCTGGGTCCCCCTTGAACAGGCGATGAATGAACGTAAAACCATTCATATAAAAGCGGGAGAAACCGTCAAAGGAATGGAAGATGACGAGGAGCAGGCAAAGCTCACAACCCAAGTTGTTGCTCCGATTATTGCCGAAGGAGATCCAATCGGAGCAGTGATTCTTATGTCTAAGGATCCTAATGTTAAAATGGGTGATTTGGAGCTTAAATTAGTCGAGACTGCAGCGGGTTTTCTTGCTAAGCAAATGGAACAATAGTTTGCAAACGAATTTAAGTTACATAGCAGAGGATTTTAAGCGGCTGTAATGAAGCCGCTTAATTCTTTTTAACGGATGTGGTAGAATAACAGCCGGGAGGTGGAACTTAATGAGGAATACACTGCATGTGCTCGGATTAGGCCCGGCAGGATTAGAAACGATGACTCTTGGTACATATCGTTTAATCTTATCTTCAGATAAAGTTTTCATGCGGACCAATAATCATCCGTGTGTTCAGGATTTAATTCTTGAAGGGGCTAGGTTTGAATCGTTTGATTCGTATTATGATCAAGGACAATCTTTTGAAGAGGTGTACGAGAGGATTGTTAAACGCCTGGAAGAAGAACTGACTGTTCATGAAGAGGTTGTCTATGCGGTACCTGGACACCCTGCAGTAGCGGAGCGAAGTGTTCAGTTGCTTGTGGACAAGCTTTCTTCAAGATTTCGTATTGTTATTCATCCATCGGTCAGTTTTTTGGACGGAATTTTTACGGCAATACCCATGGACCCTATTCAAGGCCTGCTTATACGCAATTATGATGCCTTAAGAGGCTCTGAATTGACGGGGCGTGAATGGCTTATTATTCCCCAAGTTTATAGTTCTTTAATTGCTTCGGATGTTAAACTGGACTTGATGGAGGTTTATCCTGATGAAGCCCCGGTCATGATTGTTCAAGCTTTAGGAACTCAGGAACAGATTGTTCGGAAGGTGAGCCTTTATGAACTGGATCATCAACAATTTGATCATTTAACAACGGTTCTTGTTCCTCCGCATAGGGATGTTATATCCATGGCTAAGCTTGAAGAGGTTATGAAAACTCTCCGATCTCCCGGGGGGTGTCCGTGGGATCGGGAACAAACGCATGAAACCTTAAAACCTTATTTAATCGAAGAAAGTTATGAGGTTTTAGAAGCAATTGAACACCAGGATATGTATAATTTAGCAGAAGAATTGGGAGACTTATTATTACAAGTAGTTTTTCATGCGCAAGTAGCATATGAAGCCGGCGAATTCGAATTTGCGGATGTTTTAAGAGGAATTATTCATAAAATGATTCATCGGCATCCTCATGTTTTCGGTGAGGTGCATGTTGATAATTCAGAGCAGGTATTGAAGAACTGGGAAGAAATAAAGAAAGAAGAAAAAAGAGAAGAACGGGCGAAGGGGTGGTTCCATTTTCCTCAGGCCTTACCCGCCTTAATGCTTGCAGCAAAAACACAGAAGACTGTGGCGAAAGTCGGCTTTGACTGGGATGATTATCGAGGGGCACTCGCAAAAGTTCATGAAGAAATACAAGAGCTCCAAGAGGCGATAAAGTCCGGAGAGGGAATTCGAGAAGAGTTCGGTGATACACTTTTTGCTCTTGTAAATTTAGCCCGTTTCCTTAAGTTAGACCCAGAGGATACCTTGCGGGGGGCTGTTCATAAATTCCAAGCCCGTTTTGAGAAAATGGCGGAAATGGCGTTGGGAGAAGAGAAGAGTTTAGAAAATATGACCCTGGAAGAGATGGATTTTTACTGGGAAAAGGCCAAGAGAGATGAAAAAAGTGGAAATATTGTTGGGAATGTGTGAATCCAAGCAGGAGTTTGACTATTTATCGCGAAATATAACGCGAAATACTTAATTCAAATTTGGGGGGAATTGTTTTGAATAAGGCTGACTTAGTTGCAATGGTGGCAGAAAAAACCGATATGTCCAAGAAAGATTCTGAAAAAGCTGTTAACGCTGTTTTCGGCGCCATTGAAGAAGCACTCGCAAAGAACGATAAGGTTCAACTTGTAGGTTTTGGAACCTTTGAAGTCAAAAATCGTGCTGAACGTACAGGCCGCAACCCACAAACTAAAGAGAGCATTATTATCCCAGCTTCTAAAGTTCCCAGCTTTAAAGCAGGCAAAGCTCTTAAGGATGCTGTTCAACAGTAATTTAATTAACAATCTATAAAAAATGTAAGATCAGGTTCATAGAACCTGATCTTACATTTATCCCAATCAAGCAGAGGTTAAAGAATTATGCGCATTGATAAATATTTAAAAGTATCTCGCTTAATTAAACGACGTACAGTCGCCAAGGATATTTGTGAGGGCGAAAAAATCCAGCTTAATGGGCGAACCGCAAAACCCTCTGCAGATGTTAAAACTGGAGATAAAATAACAATTGAAATTGGTAATCATCTATTGGAGGTTGAAGTGCTTTTGACTCCGAATAGTGTTAAAGCAAATGAAGCTCACCTCCTGTATAACGTTATCCGAGATGAAAAACGTTCGCTTAAGGAAGAGGATCCCTTTGGAATCTAAGCTCAGCTAAAGCTGGGCTTTTTTATTTATTCTAGAAGTCTAAAGGACAGTTTTTCGGAATAACGTTTAAGAAGAAAAGGAATTAGGGGGCTGAGCAGGGTGGATAAAAATATGAACAAAGTTCACCGGCTAACCATGGATAACCGGGAATTTCTTTCTCTTACCGGAGTGTCAAAGGTTCAATCCTTTGACCCAAAGGAGATTATTCTTGAAACAGTTCAAGGATTGCTCAATATAAAGGGAGAGAAGCTGGGGATCAAGCACTTGGATCTCAAAGAAGGTCTTGTCGAAATTGAGGGATTTGTTGAAGGTTTAGTTTACCCGCGTTCGAATGGATCAAGAGGAAATTTGTGGGGGCGGATTTTCAGGTAAAGGGGGGAGAGTAAAATATCAGAATTTCAGGCTTTTTTTTGGGTTGTAATGGCGGGAGTTGTTGTTGGCATTTTCTTTGATTTTTACCGTTCCCTTCGCCATTGGTTAAAATGGGGCCGGATAAGTACATGGGCTGGTGATTTACTCTTTTCTCTGGCAGCCTTATTTATTCTTTTTCGCTTTTTCTTACGGGCCAATGCCCTTGATTTTCGGATTTATATTCTTTGGGGAAGCGTATTGGGACTTTTCCTCTATCTTCGCTTTTTAAGCAAGCTTATCATTAAAATGTACCTTCGCCTTTTTTATATGATCTCCTATTTCTTTTGGCTGCTTAAAGAAGGAGCTAAGATACCCATTAGAGGTGTTTTTGTTTTGATGCGTCCGCCCTATGCGCTATTGCGTTGGTTTAGTTTTCTCATCTATCGCATCTTGGAGGCATTTTTAGCTCAGCCGCTAAAACAAATATACTTAAAAGCTATTTTCTTTTGGGAACGGCTCTTTCCGCCTAGGACTAAAGGGTAAAAATTACCAAAAGGGATTGATTCCTTGCGGGCACCTTTGTATAATGTAGTTGATGTCCATAATTTGTAGTTAACATGTACACAATATGTACTCAATTTGTCCACAAGTTAATCACAGCTTGTGTATAACTTTTTAAAGATTTGTGGATAAACTCAACAAAATTGCAGCAAAGGTGAAGCACGTGCACTTTGAAATTCGCGGTCTAGAGAAATTAAGTTTTCGGGAGCGTCAAGCCGTTGTTTTGAAAGAAAAAGGGCTTCCAAGCGATCAAATTGCCAAAAGACTCCACCTCAGTGCAAGTTCTGTTGCAACTCTGCTTGCAAGAGCAAAAAGCAAAGGGTATGAAATTGTTTGTATAATTCCTGAAGCAGAATTCGGCCTGGGAGGAAATGATTTCGATGAAGAGGAGCCAGATGATGAATAAGTCCCAGCCTGAAATAAAAAAAAGCAAAAAGAAACATCAATTTTCATTTGGGCGCTTAATCATCCTAACTTTTCTGGTAACGACTTTTACGACTTCGGGATGGAAGCTTTTTTTATTACAGCAAGAAGTCAATGGTAAGGTAGCTGAGCTTGAGTCCCAGAAACAGACTCTTTTAGAGGAAAAGTCCGGTTTGGAACAGGAAATTGTCAGACTGAATACGCCCAGTTATATTGAACAATTAGCACGAGAACAATTAGGCTTAGTACGTAAAGGAGAAATCATGATTTCTCCTAAAAAACAGTAAAGATTTGTTAGTATTAAAGGCGTTAATCTTGACAGTTCTCTTGAGACGCAGATATAATAAGCTTAAGTATCTAGATTATCACAAGGAGGAATTTGCTTCGTATGGCCATTGCGGTTGGCAGCATTGTTGAAGGAGTAGTGACGGGGATCACCAATTTTGGAGCTTTTATTGAGTTGCCAGAAAAGGTTACGGGACTCGTGCATATCTCAGAAGTAGCAGATGCTTATGTAAAGGATGTAAGGGACTATCTAAAGGAACAGGATCACGTAAAAGTTAAGGTGATTCATGTTGACGAGAAAGGAAAGATTGGTTTATCCATTAAACAAGCTAATCCAAGTTCTCGGACAAATCGTGAACGACGTCAACCAACCGTATCTTTTGAAGATAAATTGGCCAAGTTCATAAAAGACAGCGATGAACGCCAGTTGGATTATCGCCGCGCGACTGAATCGAAGCGGGGTGGACGGGGTTCAAGTCGGTATTAAAATTATCTAAGATGTTTAGTAATGCTGGGAGAAAACTCCCAGCGTTTTTGCTTTTTAAAAACGTAAAATGCTAAGATTATTTTTCTATTTATCGAGAATTTTGAGGTATTCTCGAGTTATTGCGGGAATACGTCGAAAGTTATTCATTTTAGGTGACCTCTCTAGACAAGCTTCTCCATCAAGATCCGCTATAATGTTTACATAAATTGGTAAGAAGGTGGCATTATGGCGGAATGGGCATCGTTAAAACCCAAACATGGCTTACGCAAAGATAAGATCGCTTTAGAAGGGTATCTTATATGGCAGTTCTTTCTGGGCGGTTTAGTTGCCAGGGGAAGTATTTTGGATTTATACCCGTTTGGCGTTGCCTTTGGAGCAGCGCTTTTACTGAATTCAGGACGAGGTATGCTTTTGGGATTATCTGGAGTTGTCTTGGGCGTTATGTCTATGCTCTTAGCAGATCTAACGTCAACTTTACAAACCCTTCTTGTTTTGGCCGTTCTAATCCTCGCCGTCCCTGCTTTACGCGGCAAGAAGTGGGAAGGAGTCTATCTTGGGGTTATAACGGCCCTCACCTCCGGGGTAGTTTCTTTTATTGTTTTGAGTTTTTCTCATCCTAATCTTGATATGGCCATGAAGGCTTTGCTTTTAAGCTTATTATCAGGAGCTTTAGCCGTTATCTTTTGGTTTGCGCTTCAAAATCAAGAGGCGCTCCGGCGTGGGAACTTTACCCGTGAACAAGGAACAGCTTGGCTTGCTCTTTTGATTGGAACGCTCAGTGGTTTGCACGGGGTGAAGGTTGGGGAGATTAACTTTGAAACCATGCTCTTAAGTTTTTTTATCCTTTTTGTTGCTGAACGCTTTGGAGCCGGATCAGCTGCAGGAGTTGGCTTAATGCTTGGGTTTATGACGAACCTTCAGGGGAATGACCAAAATCTGATGAACGCGGGAATTTATGGTTTGGTTGGCTTTGGTAGCGGTGCCTTACAAAAACTCGGGAAATTAGGAATTGGTATTTCTTTCTCAGGACTTATCTTGATGTTAACCATAGTCCTCCACCCGGCGGTTATCGGAACACAACTCATTTCCTCGGGATTGGGTCTTCTGCTGTTTATGATTTTTCCAAGCAGTCCCCCTAAAACCGATTTTTTGAAATCAAAAACTATGCCGGAAGTCGAAAGCACTGTAACTAAAGTTAAAACAGTCGCTGAGATTTTTGAGCAGATTGCTTATAGTGCTCAAGCGGCAGAGGCGGAGAACTATAAATCAAAACCGGATATTCCGGAGCTTATGAATGTTTTGGTCGAGCGTGTTTGCAAAACATGTCCAACGATTGATACCTGTTGGTCGCGTGAATTTTATAAGACCTATCACTTTCTGTATAATCTTTTCGAGCAAATTGAAAGCGAAGCAGGGGTTAAACCCCAAGAGCTGCCTGTTGAGTGGAAGCGGCATTGCGGTCGTTTGAAAGAAATGGTTTTAGGTGTCCAATTTATAATGGAACATGAAAAAAGTTTAGAGGGATGGAAGGCTCGACTGGCTGCAAACCAAGATGCCCTATCCCGGCAATTTCAAAGTGTTTCTCAAGTTATAGGACATCTTGCCAAAGAACTCAATACAAAAAATAATCTTGAACAGATCAATTACTCAGGTCTTGCCCGAAAACGGCGTCAATTTTTAGATATTGGAGTTGCTTCTTTTACCAAAAGCGGGAATGCTATGAGCGGAGACAATTATGCTTCGTTAGCATTTTCTTCAACCCAGCATGCGGTTATTATCAGTGATGGAATGGGAGTTGGGGATGATGCGGCAAAATTAAGCTCAACAGCCTTAAGTCTTTTGGAACAGCTTTTGAATACAGGATTTGAACCCGAAGGGGCGATACAGGCTTTGAATTCAATTTTAGTTTTACGTTCTCCCGAGGAAAGTTTTGTAACCATAGATATGGCTATTCTCGATTTAGAGAACAATGGAGTTAAATTAGTTAAGGTGGGAGCCTGCCCTTCGTATATTAAAGGAGAAAATGAGGTTCGTATTTTCCAATCTTCCAGTTTACCTGCCGGTATATTGAATCATATTGATATTCCTGTGCTTGAAGAAGAGATTTTACCGGAAGAAGCGCTTGTTATGGTCACTGATGGAATTCAAGACCTTTATAAGGATGGAACGGATTGGCTTAAACCCTTTCTTGAAGGTCAGAACGTTGAATCTTCTCAGGAACTTGCCCAACAAATCACTGATGAAGCTCGGCGCTTAAGCGGGGGAAAAATGTTTGATGATGGAGTAGTTATGGTTATACGAAAAAAATGGATAAATTAATGTTAAACTAAATGAAAAGGTGTTTTTTAGGGAGCAGAAGACATGATTTACGAGAAAATGCGGCAGACTATTTTGCCACAATTACTTCCTCGCCGAGCACGGATCCTCGTTGCTGTTTCCGGCGGCCCCGATTCAATGGCTTTAAGCCATGTATTATGGAGATATGCTCAAGAATATGAGGAACAGGAGATTTCCTTAGTATTGACTCATGTCCATCATGGCGTTCGCAGTGAATCTGATGAGGAAGCGCTCATGGTACAGGAGATGGCTGCACAATGGGGAATTCCGTTCATTATTCATCGTTTTGATGCTAAAGCTTATGCAGTGGCCTCAGGTCAATCGTTTGAGGCAGCAGCTCGGGAATGGAGATATGCACGCTGGAAGGAGGACCTGGAGCAGTATAATTGTGACTTGCTTGCAACAGCACATCATTTAGGCGATCAGGCTGAAACCATTCTTTATAGGCTCCTGCGAGGGAGTGGAACGGCTGGCTTAGCAGGGATCTATCCTCAAAAGGGGAGGATTATCCGCCCTTTTTTAACCTTAAAAAAAGAAGAGCTTCTGGAATACTGCCAAAAGGAGCAAATCCCTTATGCTGTGGACTATACCAATTTCCAACCCCTTTTTGTACGCAATCGGATTCGCTTGGAACTTTTGCCAGAGCTGAAAAAGAATTATAATCCAAAGATTTTAGAGACCATTGGAAGAACAGCTGAAGTTCTGCGCTGGGATGAAGAATATTTAGAACAGCAAACGGATAAAGCGTGGTCTTCCTATTGTTTGTTCGACGATAAAAAGAAGATTCAACTCAGCACTAAGATTTTACAGGAACCCAAGGCAATCCTTTCACGTCTCGTCCGAAGAGCGGCAGCTCATATCACAGGTGAGCCGCGGGGCCTCGGTTTTAGTTATGTTAATCAAATTATTGACTCGAAAGGCCAAGTGGGGTGGAAGCAGGATTTGCCTAATTTTACAGTTCATATCCGTTATGATGGAATCTGGTTTCTTGACAAGGAACTTGATAAGAATTCGGTTCAGAGTTTAAATCCATTGACTGATGAATTTGAGTATAGAGACAAGGGAATTCCTGTTTGCTTTGAACAGTGGTGTGAAGCTTCTGATGTTCGTGTAGGAGTTTTTCTCATTGAAGGACTTGATCTCAAATGGATGAACGAAAAAGCTTTAATTGCTACGGCTGATTTTGATCAGGAAGAATTATTAAAACGGCGGGATAATCTTGTATTGCGATATCGAAAAGAAGGAGATACATTGTGGATTCGCGGGGTAGGAAATAAAACATTAAAAAAGGTTTTTCAAGAAGCTAAAATTAATTCGGAAATGCGAAGAAGAATGCTTTTACTTGCGTATAAATCCGAAATTTTATGGATTCCCGGGGTAAAACAAAGTGATTCTTGTTTAGTTGGAGAAGGTCCGAAAGTCAGGGTAATGATCTGCCGAAAAACCAAGGGTAAAGCGGATTTATAACTAACCGAGATTCGTTGTAAAAGCGGCGTTGTCGTGGTACAATATGTAATATTGCTTCGAAAACGAGGCGGTTTTTCCATCAGAGGGGAGGACCTTAAGGTTGAAGTTTTTTAAGAATGCAGCGATTTACCTGTTTATCATTCTCCTGGCCATAATGTTAATCAAATGGGCAAATCCACCCGCAGATAAAAGTATAGTCTTGGATTATACCAGCTTTAGCAAGGCTGTTGTTGCGGATCAGGTTCAAGATGTTACAGGTACTACAGACCGCAGTGTTAACACATACACTGTAAATATGAAAGACGGCAAAAAGCATACGGTTATCGGACCGACGGGTGACACAGCACTTCTGCAGGAGATGGTCAAACATAATGTCACCTATAAAATGGACCAACCAACAGAGGCTCCATGGTGGACAAGTTTGCTTACAACCTTGCTGCCTATTATTGTTATCGTAGGACTATTTTTCTTTATGATGCAGCAAACTCAAGGCGGCGGAAACCGGGTCATGCAATTTGGCAAGAGCCGGGCACGCTTAGTCGGAGATGAAAAAAAGAAAATTACCTTTGAAGATGTTGCTGGAGCGGACGAAGTTAAAGAAGAGTTACAGGAAGTTGTTGAGTTTTTAAGGTTTCCTAAAAAGTTTAACGAACTCGGTGCAAAAATTCCGAAAGGGGTTCTTCTCTTTGGACCTCCCGGAACAGGTAAAACCCTTCTTGCTCGGGCGGTTGCCGGCGAGGCAGGGGTTCCATTCTTTAGTATAAGCGGTTCTGACTTTGTGGAAATGTTTGTCGGGGTAGGAGCATCCCGTGTACGTGACCTGTTTGAGCAGGCTAAAAAGAATGCGCCTTGCATTGTCTTTATTGACGAAATTGATGCCGTTGGACGTCAGCGGGGGGCTGGCTTGGGCGGCGGACATGATGAACGTGAACAGACGTTGAACCAACTGCTTGTTGAGATGGACGGTTTTAATGGCAACGATGGAATTATCATCATCGCAGCGACAAACCGCCCCGATATTTTAGACCCTGCACTTTTGCGTCCCGGACGATTTGACCGCCAGGTTGTTGTTGATGTTCCTGATGTAAGAGGACGCGAGGAGATTCTTAAAGTTCACATTAAAGGAAAACCCTTAAGTCAAGATGTCGAATTGGGAGTCTTAGCACGCCGTACTCCGGGCTTTACGGGAGCAGATTTAGCAAACTTGGTGAATGAGGCAGCACTGCTTTCGGCACGGAGAAGTGAAAAAGAAATTAAAATGCAGGCTATGGAAGATTCTATTGAACGGGTTATTGCCGGTCCCGAGAAGAAGAGCCGTGTAATCAGCGAATTTGAGAAAAAGCTTGTTTCCTATCATGAGGCGGGTCATGCTCTTCTGGGAGAATTATTAACCCATACAGATCCCTTGCATAAGGTCTCCATTATTCCCCGTGGCCGTGCCGGAGGATATACACTTCTGTTGCCGAAAGAAGACCGCAACTATATGACAAAATCTCAGCTTCTTGATCAAATCACAATGCTCTTAGGAGGACGGGTTGCCGAATCCTTAGTCTTGCATGAAATCAGTACAGGAGCCTCAAACGACTTAGAGCGTTCAACGGGCTTGGTTCGTAAAATGATCACTGAGTTGGGAATGTCTGATGAAATCGGACCTCTTACCTTTGGACAAAAAGAAGGGCAAGTGTTCCTTGGACGTGACATAGCCCGTGACCGAAATTACAGTGAAGCTGTAGCGTACGCGATTGACAAAGAAGCTCGGCGGATTATTGAAGAATGCTATAAAAAGGCTGAAGCTTTAATTGAAGAGAATATGCCCAAGCTTGAAGCGATTGCTCAGGCTTTAATGAAGAAAGAAACGCTTGAAGCGAAAGAATTTGCCCAACTGATGGCTCAATTCGATGATGAGCAGAAGAGAAATGAAGTTGCAGAGCAAGACGGCGGATTGAACGAGGTTTCGACTGAGGATAAAAGCATAAAAGGTTTGGAAACGGATACCTTAGAAAAAGAAAATAACAAAATAAACTGAGGGGGCAACTGCGTGGAACGGACTTTTATTATGCTTAAACCCGATGCGGTACAACGGGGTTTGGTCGGTCAAGTTATTGCTCGATTTGAAGCTAAAGGGTGCAAACTTGTGGGGATGAAACTCATGAAAGTAGACCGTGCCCTGGCAGAACAGCATTATGCTGAACATAAAGGCAAAGCATTTTTTGAACCGACTGTAAACTACATTATGTCTTCACCGGTTGTGGCCACTGTTTGGGAAGGAAAAAGTGTTGTTGCGATTGCCCGCGAGCTGATGGGGTCAACTAATCCTGCCGGCGCGAATCCAGGAACGATTCGCGGCGCCTATGGAATGGACATCAGTCGAAATGTTATCCATGGATCTGATTCTGTTTCAAGTGCGGACCGAGAAATTGCTCTTTATTTTAAAACTGAGGAAATTTTAGAATACGATAAAGCCGGTCAAGAGTGGCTTAGTGAATAAAGGGCAGTGAAATAATTAGAGAGGACACCGCAAATCGGTGTCCTCTTGCCCTATATATATAGAGAGAGTGTGATTTATTAAAGGAGGACATCGGTATGGCATTGCCCAAGAAGGGCAAAATGTTGATTACAATGGGATTAGGCATTGTCGGATTTTTATTTATTGTTTTGCTGAAAACAAATGGAGTTCAGGGAGCTCAGGGCGTAAGATCGGATAATGCTACTTCAAGTCTGATACAGACGGAACAAGAAAATCAACAACTTGCCAACGATAATGCAAAATTAAGACAGGAACTAAATAAATATACTGAGGGTCAAAATGCTGCATCTTTGACGAACCAACAGCTGCAGAAGGAAAAAATCAATGCCGGCGTAACCGAAGTAAGAGGGCCGGGTGTGCGCATTACGTTGGATGATTCACAAATGCCTGCTAAGGAGAAAGATGACCCAAATGCTTATTTGATTCATGAGGAATATATTCGTCAGGTGATTAATTGGCTATGGAATGGCGGGGCAGAAGCCATTGCTGTAAATGAACAAAGGGTTACGAGCAACACAGAGGTTTTCTGCAGCGGATCCTATATTCAAATTAATGGAACCCGGCAAATGGCACCTTATATTATTGAAGCTGTGGGTGATCCGCATAATCTTCAATCCGCCTATAAATTTTACTTTTGGGACCGATTAGGTGAAATTCAGCAGCAATATGGAATTACACGTAAGCTGGAAGTCCCGAACGAAACGCTGGTGATACCTGCTAGTCAGCCTAAGGCCTATAAATATGCTGAGCCGGTGAAGGGGGGTTAATCCATGGGCAGGAATGTTCTCGCCATATCTGTAACTTCAGTAGCAATTGCTTTAGGCGTTTTGCTTGGTATGTCGATTCAAACACAGAGAAATGTGGATTCCTTGGATGCACTTCAGTCCCAGCGCTTATCCTCGGTTAAAAATCTTCTGGCAAGTGCGCAGGCTGAAAGCAAACAACTTAAAGAAGAACATGATAGTCTGACAGCCCAATTGGATCAGGTCCGTAATCAAGGCGGAAGCAGTCCGGGCTTGCTTGCCGAACTGGATCAGTATCGAATGATGGCAGGAACAGTTGCCGTCCAGGGGCCTGGAATTCAAATTACGATTGACGATCGTCAGCAAGATCATAAGACGGTTTTCCCTTTAACTATAGACGACTTAATGGTTATCGCGAATACGCTTAAATTTGCTGGAGCTGAAGCTATCAGCATTAATGGACAGCGCATTGTAGGGCCCACAGCAATAGTTATGAGCGGAAGCAATAAATTGATTAACCAAGTTCCCATTTCACGAACGGATGGAATGCCTTATGAAATTTTAGCGATAGGCAATCAAGATCAGCTTGTGGATTATTTTAGCAAGCTGGAAGCAACAGCTTTAAAACAAGTTGGGATTTCTGTAAGTATTGTCCGTAAAACGGTCCAGATTCCTTCTTACAAAGGAGCTTATGATATTCGTAAATCCAGCTAAAATCGACCTGTAACCAGCATGAAATATACAATATTCTGAAATGTCGCATTTTTATTACTGCAGGGGATTATCATTACCCGCAGAATAACTAAATATATATCTTTTATGATTTAAATAAAGGAGTGGGAGAATGAAAAGTGATATTGAAATCGCCCAAGAAGCCACAATGAAGCCGATTACAGAGGTGGCAAGCACGCTTAATCTCTTAGAGGATGAAATTGAACTGTATGGGAAATATAAGGCCAAAATCAATTTGGATGCATGGGAACGTGTCAAGAATAATCCTGATGGAAAGCTTATTCTTGTTACAGCTATTAATCCAACCCCGGCGGGTGAAGGTAAAACAACAACGACGGTTGGTTTAGGGCAGGCTTTAGTTAAATTGGGCAAAAAATCGATGATTGCTCTTCGTGAACCTTCTTTGGGACCCTGCTTTGGAATTAAAGGCGGGGCAGCGGGCGGGGGATATGCACAGGTTGTCCCCATGGAGGATATCAATCTTCACTTTACAGGCGACTTCCACGCCATTACCACAACTCATAATCTTTTGGCCGCATTGTTGGACAATCACATCCAACAGGGAAATCTCTTAAATATTGATCCGCGGCAAGTTGTATTCCGCCGTGTTTTAGATATGAATGATCGCGCGCTTCGCAAGATCGTTATTGGTTTAGGCGGCCGTACAGAAGGAGTTCCTCGGGAAAGCGGGTTTGATATAACCGTTGCTTCTGAAATTATGGCAATTCTTTGTTTAGCTAAAGACCTAATGGATTTAAAAGAACGCTTTGGACGAATTGTCGTAGCTTATACATATGACGGAAAGCCGGTAACTGCGCACGATTTAGAAGCTGAAGGGGCAATGACTCTTCTTATGAAAGACGCTATTAAGCCGAATCTCGTTCAAACTTTAGAGAATACTCCTGTTTTCATTCATGGAGGACCATTTGCTAACATCGCTCATGGCTGTAACAGTATCGTAGCTACAAAATTGGCGCTTAAACTGACCGATTATGTGGTGACTGAGGCTGGATTCGGTGCTGACCTCGGAGCCGAAAAATTCTTTAATCTAAAATCACGGTTTGCTGGATTAAAACCTGCTGCTACGGTTATTGTAGCAACGGTCAGAGCTTTAAAGATGAATGGCGGAGTTGCCAAGGAAGACTTGAACTCTGAAAACCTTGAAGCCTTAGCCAAAGGAATTGTTAACCTTGAGAAACATATTGAGAATATTGGCAAGTTTGGTGTTCCCGCAGTTGTTGCAATCAACCGCTTCCCGTCGGATACTGATGCTGAGTTGGAATTTGTTGCTCAACGCTGCCGCGAACTGGGTGCCGAATTTGCACTTTCCGAAGTCTTTACAAAAGGCGGAGAAGGCGGAATTGAGTTAGCAAAGGCTGTACTCAATATTGTCGATAATCAGGAATCTAACTTTAAAGTTCTTTATGATTTGGATCAATCCATTGAGAATAAAATCATAAAGATTGCTCAAGAAATTTATGGTGCTGACGGCGTTAACTTTACGAAGGAAGCCCAGAAAGAGATTAAAAAGTACATGGATTTGGGATACGGCAATTTACCTGTTTGTATGGCTAAAACCCAATATTCGTTGACAGATGACGCAAGTATTCTCGGTCGTCCGACTGGATTTAATATCACGGTTCGTGAAGTTCGTCTTTCGGCAGGAGCAGGTTTCTTAGTTGCAATTACTGGTGCGATAATGACGATGCCTGGTTTGCCAAAACGCCCTGCAGCTTTGAAAATGGATATCACTGCTGATGGAAAGATTACGGGCTTATTTTAAGGAAGCCTAGGTTTATTTGCTTATACTAAGAAAAAGGATAGGTATCATAGTATTCTATGAATCACCTATCCTTTCTTATTGTTTATATGGAGTTCATGAATTACATGAAATATTTATTTTGAAGTGGTTTTTATTATCCAGAAAATGATTATAATGGGTTTAATAAGGTTTGAGGGAGGATCATCTGTGTTATCGATACCTCGCGTTAATCAAATACTAAAGCACCCTAGATTTAAAGAATACTCTCTATATAACAATAAGGCAGAAGAAAAACGAGCATTTTGCCATCATGGGTTAGATCATGGCATAGCTGTAGCTCGTATTGCTTATATCTACCTGCTAGAGCAGCAAGATACCTCACTATCGAAAGAAGTAGTTTATGCGGCAGGACTGTTGCATGATCTGGGACGATGGCAAGAATATAAAACAGGGGAAGATCATGCACTTGTTGGTGCTGAGCTTGTTAAACCAATTATTCAAGACGCCGGATTTAATAGTACGGAGCTCGAAACCATTACTCAGGGTATTAGGGAGCATCGCCTTAATCCCGAGGGAAAAATGAGCCTATTAGGGAGGGCTTTGGCTTACGCGGATGATTGGGCAAGGGATTGTCGAAATTGTTTAATTAAGGAAGCCTGTTATAAATATACTGAACAAATGAATGAAATTATATGTTAGAGTTATAGGTTAGAGATATGTTAGAGTAAAAAGAATAAATCAGGAGGATTTGAGTACATGAGAGATTATCTTATCCATTGGATTAGACTTGATAATTTCGAGGAAGCTAAGCGAGCGATCAGCCGGATTGGTTCCGATTTGGGCGGAGTGGCTCAAATGGCCGGAAAACCTTTAGGACGAGCCTTAAAGATTGAGAACGTTCCCTTGCCGGCTGCTCTTATTTTGAAGCAGGAAATGCTGTCTGTAGGCGGTGATGCGGCTGTACATCGAGATGTCATTGTTCATAAGATTGAAGCAACGGATGTTCTGCTTCTCGGAACAGTAAGGCAATTGAATCATCTGGCTCAAAAGCTTCAAGCACAGCCTTTTGGCTTGAAGGAATTAGGGTTAAAACTTAAACTCGCTTTAAAAGGATTAGAGCCTCCTCAAGAAAGGGTTTTGAGCTGCAGGGACCGAGAGCTCGTGCTTGGCAAACGAACATTAGTTATGGGAATTTTGAATGTAACTCCGGATTCCTTTTCCGACGGAGGAAAATATGTTGATCTTAAAGATGCACTCTGCCAGGCTGAGCAGATGATTAAGGATGGGGCCGACCTTTTGGATATTGGGGGGGAATCCACCCGCCCGGGAGTAGTGCCGATTAGTGCCGAGGAAGAATGGAGACGGTTAGAGCCTGTTCTTAAGGAATTGATCCCCGGAATTTCTGTACCTGTCTCAGTGGATACATACAAGGCTGAGGTTGCTGAAAAGGCTTTAGCTGCCGGAGCGCATATTATTAATGATATCCGGGGCTTGCAGGGAGATCCGGATATGGCCAGGGTTGCAGGAAAATATCATGCCCCGGTTATTGCTATGTATAATCAAGAGGGGACGGACTATCATCATTTGATCGGAGATATGCTCGCTTTTTTCAGAAAAAGTATTCAACTCGCTGAAGAAAATGGATTAACCGGAGACCAGATTATCATAGACCCTGGCATTGGCTTTGGTAAAACACGGGAACAGGATCTTGAAGTCATGAGTCGTTTAGAAGAGTTTAAGACCTTGGGACATCCAATCCTCTTAGCTGCATCCCGGAAGAGGGTAATCGGAAATGTTCTTGATTTACCCGTGGATCAAAGGGTTGAGGGAACGATAGCAACCAGTGTTATTGGAGCGGCTGCCGGGGTAGATATGATACGGGTTCACGATGTTTTGGAAAATCGCCGCGCAGTGGATATGGCGGATGCAATTTATCGAAAAATGAGGGGACGAAATTTTGAAGGAGCATGATATAATTCATTTAAGACGACTTACTTTTTTTGGACACCATGGTGTAATGCCAGAGGAAAATGTCCTCGGGCAGAAATTTATCATAGATGTTGATTTGTACCTCAATTTACGGAAGCCGGGGTTATCCGATCAGGTAGAGGATACGATTAACTATGCAGAAGTTTATGAAAAAATAAAAGCGGTCGTGACAGGGGAGAGGTATTCCCTTTTGGAGCGGTTAGCCCAACGCATTGCTGATCAAATTTTAGAAGGGTTTTTGTGCGATTCCGTTCGGGTAGAAGTTCATAAACCTGAGGCTCCTATCCCGGGTATATTTGAAGATGTTTCCGTAGAGATTTGGCGGGAGAAGCAAAAATGAAAGCCTATTTAAGCATCGGCGGTAATTTGGGAGATCACAAGAAAAATTTATTAGAGGTCAGTCGAAGATTAAGTGAACATCCCCAGATTAAACTCAAGAAACAATCTTCAATTTATGAAACGGAACCGTGGGGAAAACTTGACCAACCGAATTTTTGGAATCAAGTGCTTGAAATAGAGACTGATTTAGCTCCTCTGGAGTTATTAGGTATTTGCCAGCAGATTGAAAATGATCTTGGAAGAAAAAGAATTATCCATTGGGGTCCAAGAACAGTTGACATTGATATCTTAAGTTATGATAATAGGGTATGGAACGATGAACGATTAACCATACCGCATCCACGGATGGAAGAAAGAGAATTCGTTTTAGCTCCTTTAAGGGAAATAGCTCCCCAGTTTATTCTTCCCTCAGGACACCAGGTTCAAGATGTAAAAGGGCATGGGGAAGTCTATTTATTAAAAAACATATAAAAACCTTCGAATATACAGACAATATCCTCAGGGAGTTGTACTGGAAGAAAAAACACCTTCGATGTTACAATTACCGCTTGGATCAATTTGACCGAGACGGTGAAGGAAGCAGTCTATAAGAGGCACCTTCACGTTTTGTGGGGGTGCTTTTTCTCTTTTTAAAGATATATTTGAGTTTGGAGATAGCTGCAGGTTCTGTTTCGAGAACATAGTATAGGGCCAAGTTCTTAACTCTGGGGAGGGATAAGATGAAATTTGGAATTATTGGCACCGGCATTGTCGGAACAGCAATAGCCGTCTGTCTGGAAGAGTCGGGATTCAATTGTATTGGAGTAAATACGCGCAGTGATCAATCATATCAAAGGTTTCGGAAGTATTTAAATAAGGAAAGGCTTCCTGTAGAGGATTGGATTTTTGATGCAGACCTTGTTTTTATCACGACTCAAGATGGACTTATTCATTCCGCTGCAGAAAATTTGGCGCAACACGGGCTTTATAAGCCTGGACAGATCTGGGTTCATTGTTCAGGCTCGCAAAGTTCCCAGATTCTTAAAGGAGATTGGGAAATTCCTGTTAAAACGCTTTCCGTTCATCCGCTTCAGGCTTTTGCAGATATTGATGAAGCGTTAAGACTTTTACACGGTTCACATTTTAGTATCGAGGGTGAAGCGATCGAAGAGGGAATGGATATTGTTCAAGCCCTTGGCGGAATTGCGCATCAAATAGATCCTGAGAAAAAAACGCTTTATCATGCTGGGGCAGTTTTTGCTTCAAATTATCTTGTAACCCTTGCGGATATGGCTGTACAACTATTTAATCAAGTAGGAATTAACGAAAACGATGCGCTTGAATCTTTAATTCCCTTAATGCAAGGGACATTGCGCAATTTAGAGAAGGTGGGGCTGCCTCAAGCCTTGACTGGACCTATTGCCAGGGGTGATAGTGAAGTTGTTTGTTCACATTTAAAGCAAATGCCTTTGAAACTTGAACAAGCCTATAAGACTCTGGGACGCTCAACTTTAGATGTTGCCCAAGCTAAAATGGAGAAAAACGGCAAGGAATATCCTAAAGATGCCTTGCAGAAGTTAAATGATTTATTAGACTAAGCGAAAGAGGGAATAATCATGGAAATTGTGGAACGAATTTCTGAGCTTCGAAAAATCGTTGCCGGGGAGAAGAAAAAAGGCGCCCGGATCGCTTTAGTGCCGACAATGGGGTATTTGCATAGAGGGCATTTAACCTTAGTAAAACAAGCTAAGCAAGACGGAAACTATGTCGTTATGAGTATCTTTGTAAACCCCTTGCAATTTGGACCGAATGAAGATTTTGCGCGCTATCCTCGGGACCTTGAGCGGGATGCAAAACTCGCGGAAGAGGCGGGAGTTGATCTGATTTTCCATCCTTCAGTTGAAGAAATGTATCCTCAGCAAAACCGGACGACGGTTCAGGTCAGTGAATTGGGTGATGCTCTATGCGGATTATCCCGGCCTACGCATTTCCGCGGAGTGACGACCGTTGTAAGCAAGCTTTTCCATATTGTCCAACCGGATCGTGCTTATTTTGGACAAAAGGATTTTCAACAGTATCTGATTATTCGCCAAATGGTTCGTGATCTTAATTTCCCACTGGAAGTCATTCCTGTTCCGATTGTTCGCGAGGAAGATGGATTAGCTTTGAGTTCAAGAAATGTTTTTCTTGCCCCTGAGCAAAGGCAGGAGGCCGTCGTTCTATCGAAAAGCCTCATTGAGGCGGAGAAGCTGATAAAGCAGGGAGAACGCCGTGTGGATCGGATTGAGGCTTATATTCGAAATAAAATTACCCAGGAAAGTTCAGGTGAAATCGATTATGTAGAAGTTCGTTCAGCCGAAAACTTGGTTAAACCTGAAGTTATTAATGAATCAGTGGTTATTGCTTTAGCCGTCAAATTTGGAACAACGCGTTTGATTGATAACTGTATCGTGGAGGTATAAGATGTTTAGAACAATGATGAAATCCAAAATTCACCGGGCAACGGTTACAGAAGCGAATCTCAAATATGTTGGCAGTATCACTATTGATACTGATTTAATCGAGGCAGCCGATATTCTTCCCAATGAGAAGGTTCAAATCGTAAACAATAATAATGGAGCCCGTATGGAAACCTATGTTATACCCGGTGAACGGGGAAGCGGGGTTATTTGCTTAAATGGTGCAGCCGCCCGTTTGGTTCAGGTGGGTGATGAAGTCATTATCATCTCTTATGGGATTTTTACCGATGAAGCATCGCATTCGTATAAGCCAAAGGTAATCTTTGTCAATAATCAAAACAAAATCGTAAAATCAGCCCATGAAGAGATTCATGGACGAGAGGAGTAAGGAAAGTGCGCAAGGAGATTTTGAATCTCTTAGCAAGCCGACCTGGAGAATTTATTTCTGGGGAAGCGATCAGTCGACATTTAAATATAACGCGAGCCGGGGTTTGGAAGCAGATACAGTCATTAAAGGAATCTGGCTTTGAAATTGAATCCCAGACAAAAAGCGGCTATCGTCTGCTTAAAACCCCTTTGTCCATAGAGGAGTGGGTTTTGGAACGAGGTTTAAACACCAAAACTTTAGGAAGAAAAATTAAGTGTTTTGAGGAACTGACTTCAACAAATAATTATGCAAAAGAGCTTTTACATCAAGGAGATGCTGACGGTACTGTTATTCTAGCGAAGAGACAAACTGCCGGACGTGGACGGATGCAGAGAGCATTTGCGTCTCCCGCAGGGGGAATCTGGATGACCGTCGTTTTGAAGCCGCGTCTTTCTTTAACGGATGCCTCAAAGCTAACTCTGAGTACAGGCGTAGCCTTGGCACAGGCTTGTAGGCGACTCTATGGTTTAGAGGTTCAAATTAAATGGCCCAATGACCTTGTGTATCAAGGAGAAAAAATAGCGGGTATTTTAGGCGAAGTTGTTGGGGAATGGAATGCAGTACAGACCATGATTTTGGGGGTTGGGATCAACGCGAATTTAGAGCGCAAAGATTTGCCTTCGGATTTTTCGGCAACAACTCTAAAAGAACTTTTAGGTCAACCCATTGACTTAAATAAATTGGTTATTGCTTTTCTCGAAGAGTTGGAAACGGAAGTGGATTCTTTAGAAAAGGGAGATAGTGAAGGATTAAGATCCCGGTGGATGTCCTATGCTGCAGGAATCGGCAAGAAAGTTCAGATTGAGCGGGCCGGAGAGCTTTACACTGGAATTCTTAAAGGAATATCGGTTAACGGTGAACTTATTCTTGAGGAAAATAATCAGGAGAGGCTTTTTACTTCAGGTGATGTCAAGCTGCGTTCAACTGAAGGATATATCTGATTTGATGGTTATAATTAAGGCTAGGGTATTGTAACTGAAGAAAATTTATTGTAAACTTCCACTGAGACAAATAGTTTACAATTAGTGGAGGGGTTTATAATGAATGTTCAAAAACTATCAAGAACTGCTGCTATTGCAGCCCTAACCTGTTTAGCAGGAATGATGTTAAGATGGGTATCGCCTGCGCTTGTTCCTTTCAGTATATTACCGATTATGGTTTTACTCGCAGGGATAGTATTAGGAGCAGAGTATGGCGCCCTAGCTATGACTGTCTATGTCACCTTGGGATTATTCGGCCTTCCCGTTTTTTCAGCTGCTCCGTTTGGAGGAATTGCCTACCTTGCTAAACCAACATTTGGATTTTTATTAGGATATATTGGTGCAGCGTATGCAGTCGGAAAAATTTATCGTCCTCAAAAAATAGTAACAGCAATACTGGCAGTGTTATGCGGCTTAGCTGTTTTGTATGGTTTTGGTTTAAGTTATCTTTACATTATCATGCGCTGGGTTTTACATAAACCAACCAGCCTTGCTCTTGTACTTACAGTGGGCTTTTTCCCATTTATAATTTCTGATCTTATTAAAGCAATTATAGCGGCTGTGGTGGGAAATCAGGTGGTGCGCAGCCGAGCTAAGGCAGATGATGATTTCTATAAATAAAGGAGAATGAGAATGATCCTAGTCTTTGATGTTGGAAATACGAATATTGTTCTTGGTGTGTATGAAGATCGTAAGTTAAAACAACATTGGCGTGTTTCAACGGATAAATCACGAACAACAGATGAGTATGCTGTCGTTATTAAGAATCTTTTTGATTTTTGCGGGCTTAAATTTGAAGACATCAAAGCGGTCGTTATTTCTTCAGTTGTTCCTCCGGTTATGCCGACACTCGAAACTTTAACACGCAGATATTTTGGAGTCGAACCTTTGGTTATTGGACCGGGAGTGAAGACGGGAATGCCCATAATTTATGATAATCCGCGTGAAGTCGGTGCGGATCGGATTGTAAATGCTGTTGCAGGGTATCATAAATACGGCGGACCACTTGTGATTGTGGATTTTGGGACCGCGACGACTTTTTGTGCCATTTCCAAGCGCGGTGAGTACCTTGGGGGTGCAATTGCACCTGGAATCGGGATTTCGACAGAAGCTTTATTCCAAAGGGCTTCTAAATTGCCGCGGGTTGAATTAGTGAGGCCTAAAAAAGTTATTGCTAAAAATACGGTTGCAGGCATGCAATCCGGTGTTTACTATGGATTTGTCGGACAAGTTGACGGCATTGTTCGCCTGATGAAACAAGAGTTAGGTGTTGCGGAGACCCGGGTTATCGCAACGGGTGGATTAGCTAAATTTATTTCCGAGGATTCTAAGGAAATTCAAAATGTCGATCCCTTTTTGACCTTGGAGGGTTTACTGCTTATTTATGAGCGCAATATTTAATCATGGAATTAAACTGTTATCAGGGAGAAGATAAATGAAGCTCGGTAAATTTGAACTCAATACACCTGTTTTTTTGGCACCGATGGCTGGGGTTACGGATAAAGCTTTCCGGGAAACCGCACGCTCTATCGGTGCCCGTTATGTATCGACAGAGATGATTAGTGATAAGGCTTTAACATTTCTTAACCCCAGAACGCTGAGTATGCTCGATTTGGAAGGTGAAGAAACACCTAGGATTGTCCAAATTTTTGGTTCTGAGCCGGATATTATGGTCAAAGCCGCCTGCTTAGCAGTAGAGCATAAAGCAGATATAATTGATATCAATATGGGATGTCCCGCTCCTAAAATCGTCAAAAATGGTGAAGGATCTGCCTTATTACAGGACTTAAACCTAGCCCAACGAATTGCAGAAGCAGTTGTAAAGGCAGTTTCAATACCTGTCACGGTAAAAATGCGCTTAGGCTGGAACAAGGGAGAACTTGTTGCTCCTGAGTTAGCTCAGTCGTTAGAAGCCGTTGGGATTCAAATGGTAACCGTTCATGGGCGGACCCGGGAGCAGTATTATTCGGGTCATTCTGATGCAGCAGGAATTCGCAGGGTAAAAGAAGCGGTGGGAATACCTGTCATCGCAAATGGAGATATTTTAACCCCGCAAAATGCCAAAGAATTGTTAGAGCAAACGGGCTGTGACGGGGTCATGATAGGACGAGGGGCATTGGGCAATCCTTGGATTCTTACGCGTACAGCCCGCTATTTACGTGACGGAGTTTTAGAACCTGAACCTACTTTAGGGGAACGGATAAAGATTGCTCAGGAACATTTTGACCGGCTTTTGTGTTATAAAGGAGAGCGGATAGGGCTTAATGAGATGCGAAAACACGCAGTATGGTATATCAAAGGTGTTCGAGGTGCGGCTCAATTGAGAGATCATATTATGCAAACCAAAACTCCAGAGGAAATGAAAGCAGTCTTTTCTCATATACTGAGGGAAAATGTATAATATAATCGCCTTAAGGCAGAATATGAGCACAGCAGAATGAATCAGCACATCACGGTGTCCTTGACAATATTTTGCAGTGAAACTATAATACGAGTAATGCCAAGCAAGCTGCTTGGACAGTGAGTATATTCAAACATCTTGAAAGCGCGCATTTGTTAAGACAGCCAGATATAGGACGAGAAAAGGGAGCGGATACAGAAATGCCCGAAAAAGAAGTTATTCTTACAGTTGAAGGATTAAAAAAACTTGAGAATGAGTTGGAACAGCTTAAGAGTGTGAGAAGGCGCGAAGTGGCTGAGCGAATTAAGCAAGCCATTGATTTTGGGGATATTAGCGAAAACTCGGAATATGATGATGCTAAAAATGAACAGGCTTTCATTGAAGGACGTATCATTACGTTAGAGAAGATGCTAAGAAATGCTCGCGTCATTGATGACCAGGAAGGAAACGAAGTTGTAGGACTTGGTTCAACGATTCTTCTTAAGGATATGGATTTTGGTGACGAAGAAGAATACACGATTGTAGGTTCTGCTGAGGCTGATCCGGGAACGAATAAAATCTCTAACGAATCTCCTGTAGGAAAAGCAGTTCTTGGCAACGCGAAGGGAACTGTAGTTGAGGTAAATGTTCCGGCTGGAATTCTTCATTACCAAATTGTTGATATTAAATAGTCCAAAAGTTTAAGAACATTATTTATTGCTTAGCTCGGCATCAGCCGAGCTTTTTCGATTGTTTAATTGTTTCTTGTTTAAATGTGTACAAATCTGCTAAAATACTAGAATAAGATATTTTTGGAGGAATGTTTAAATGGAAGATGCGAACGATCTTTGGCGAATAAGGTTGGATAAACTTGAGGCGCTTCGCCAACAAGGAATTGAACCTTATGCCGATCGTTATCAGAGAACACATATGGCTCAAGTTATTCTTGATCAATTTTCTGATCTTGAAGGACAAGAGGTTAAAGTAGCGGGACGGATGATGTCCAAGCGAGATCAAGGAAAAGTGATTTTTACCCATATTCAAGACTTTAGCGGTAAAATTCAAATCTATATTCGTAAGGATGAGGTCGGAGAAGACTGGTTCGAGATGATTTCCAAATTCGATGTTGGAGATATTATCGGAGTACAAGGTAAGGTCTTTAGGACTAAGCGCGGTGAAATTTCGATTCATGCTCATGATGTCAAGATTCTTTCGAAGGCGATGCGTCCTTTGCCGGAGAAATTCCATGGTTTAACCAATGTCGAAATGCGCTATAGACAACGTTATCTGGATTTGATGATGAATCCGGACGTTAAAGACGTTTTTGTTATGCGGAGCAAGATTATCCGAGCCATGAGAGAATATCTTGAGGGCCAAAACTTCTTAGAAGTCGAAACTCCTACTTTGCATACTATTCCAGGAGGAGCTGCTGCCCGTCCGTTTATAACGCATCACAATACGTTGGATATTGATTTATATTTACGGATTGCTTTAGAGCTTCCCTTAAAAAGATTAATCGTTGGTGGATTTGATCGTGTATTTGAGATTGGTCGGAACTTCCGGAATGAAGGGATTTCCATTAAACATAATCCGGAATTCACCATGATGGAACTTTATCAGGCCTATGCTAACTTTGAAGATATTATGGAATTAACAGAGAATATGATCTCTTATATAGCCCAAAAGGTTCATGGCAAATATGAAATTGAATATCAAGAACAAGTGCTTAATTTTGCAACACCATGGCGTCGGCTGCCAATGCTTGATGGTATTTTAGAATATGCAGGAGTGGATTTCCGGCAGATTCTAACGGATGAAGAGGCGCGTAATGCTGCTGAGGAAAAGGGAATAAAAGTCGAGGCGAATGCTTCCCGAGGCAAGATAATCAATGAGTTTTTTGAAGAGTTTGTAGAGCCGAAATTGATTCAACCGACATTTGTAATGGGGCATCCGGTAGAAATTTCTCCTTTGGCAAAACGGAATGCGGAACATCCTGAGTACACAGACCGCTTTGAAGTGTTTGTCTTTGGCCGCGAATTAGGTAATGCGTTCTCAGAGTTAAATGATCCTATTGATCAGCGTCAACGCTTTGAAGCACAGGTCGCTGAGCGTGCTAAGGGTGATGATGAAGCCCATATGATGGATGAGGATTTTGTTCAAGCCCTGGAATATGGCTTACCGCCAACAGGGGGATTGGGTATCGGCATTGACCGATTAGTTATGCTCCTAACCAATTCCGCTTCAATCAGGGACGTTATTCTCTTCCCGACAATGCGGCCTAGAGATGAGGAATAGATTAAGAGATAACTTAAGGGATTTCCTAATTAGAACTTGCATAAAGGCTTGACTAATAGTTTAGTTATGAATCTAAGATTCGTTTAAGAAAATCTAAGAGGATGGTGAAAACCATCCTCTTTAAATATAACGGCAACTGTAACCCTAGGCTAAAATTTAAGATAAATTGATCCGAAATTATAGTGAAGTTAGGGGGCATAAAGAGAAGAGATAAAGATATAAAATAATGAGATATAAAGAGAATATTGAAAATTAATCGGAGAAAATTAAGATTTATAGGGAAAAATGATAATTGAAAGTCGAGTGTTAACACGATACAATACTAAACGTTCGGTTGCAGAAAATGCAGACGAAAAAAGCGGAATGATAGTTGACATTTTTGGTTTTATCTGCTATCATCTATAAATGTCACTCCGGTCTTTGAAAACTAAACAACAAGGAACAGCCAATGACTCGTCAATGAGTAAAAGACAATTTGAGCAATCAAATTTTCTTCATAAATTTTATGGAGAGTTTGATCCTGGCTCAGGACGAACGCTGGCGGCGTGCCTAACACATGCAAGTCGAACGGAGAACTCAATAAGCTTGCTTAGAGAGTTCTTAGTGGCGGACGGGTGAGTAACGCGTGGGTAACCTGCCCATTAACCCGGGACAACCCTTGGAAACGAGGGCTAATACCGGATACGCTTAAGAGCTGGCATCAGCTTTTAAGGAAAGGTGGCCTCTGAAGATGCTACCGATAATGGATGGACCCGCGTCTGATTAGCTAGTTGGTGGGGTAAAGGCCTACCAAGGCGACGATCAGTAGCCGGCCTGAGAGGGTGAACGGCCACACTGGGACTGAGACACGGCCCAGACTCCTACGGGAGGCAGCAGTGGGGAATCTTCCGCAATGGACGAAAGTCTGACGGAGCAACGCCGCGTGTATGACGAAGGCCTTCGGGTTGTAAAGTACTGTCTTTAGGGACGAACGGCAGGTATGCGAATAGTGTACTTGTATGACGGTACCTAAGGAGGAAGCCCCGGCTAACTACGTGCCAGCAGCCGCGGTAATACGTAGGGGGCGAGCGTTGTCCGGAATCATTGGGCGTAAAGGGCGCGTAGGCGGATTTTTAAGTCTGGTGTGAAAACTTGGGGCTCAACCCCAAGCCTGCATCGGAAACTGGGAATCTTGAGGACAGGAGAGGAAAGTGGAATTCCACGTGTAGCGGTGAAATGCGTAGAGATGTGGAGGAACACCAGTGGCGAAGGCGACTTTCTGGACTGTAACTGACGCTGAGGCGCGAAAGCGTGGGGAGCAAACAGGATTAGATACCCTGGTAGTCCACGCCGTAAACGATGAGTGCTAGGTGTAGAGGGTATCGACCCCCTCTGTGCCGCAGTTAACACAATAAGCACTCCGCCTGGGGAGTACGGCCGCAAGGTTGAAACTCAAAGGAATTGACGGGGGCCCGCACAAGCGGTGGAGCATGTGGTTTAATTCGACGCAACGCGAAGAACCTTACCAAGGCTTGACATCCTCAGAACCCTAAGGAAACTTAGGGGTGCCTTTCGGGGAACTGAGAGACAGGTGGTGCATGGTTGTCGTCAGCTCGTGTCGTGAGATGTTGGGTTAAGTCCCGCAACGAGCGCAACCCCTATATTTAGTTGCTAACGAGTAAGGTCGAGCACTCTAGATAGACTGCCGGTGACAAACCGGAGGAAGGTGGGGATGACGTCAAATCATCATGCCCCTTATGTCTTGGGCTACACACGTGCTACAATGGCCGGTACAGACGGAAGCGAAGCTGTGAAGTGGAGCGAATCCGAGAAAGCCGGTCTCAGTTCGGATTGTTCTCTGCAACTCGAGAACATGAAGTCGGAATCGCTAGTAATCGCAGGTCAGCATACTGCGGTGAATACGTTCCCGGGCCTTGTACACACCGCCCGTCACACCACGAAAGTCTGCAACACCCGAAGCCGGTGAGCTAACCGTAAGGAGGTAGCCGTCGAAGGTGGGGCCGATGATTGGGGTGAAGTCGTAACAAGGTAGCCGTATCGGAAGGTGCGGCTGGATCACCTCCTTTCTAAGGAGACACGTTAACTCAGTAGAGTTAACTATCCTATGGTCGATCCTAAATCGAAGGAAGCTGAAAGTCGAGTTCGAGATTAGGTAAGAGTCGAAAGACTCACAAGCCGAAGAGGCAAAACACAGAGCAATCTGTGACAAAAGTGCTGTTTGAGTGCAAACTACTTGTTGTTTAGTTTTGAGGGACCAGCAATGGAAACTCTCAAGAGATTAGGGCTTGTAGCTCAGCTGGTTAGAGCGCACGCCTGATAAGCGTGAGGTCGGTGGTTCGAGTCCACCCAGGCCCACCATTTAAATTGATAACGTGGGGGTATAGCTCAGCTGGGAGAGCACCTGCCTTGCAAGCAGGGGGTCAGCGGTTCGATCCCGCTTACCTCCACCATTAAAATTTAAATGAATTAAGGTTTACAACGTCTATGCCATCCTTGGCGACGTTGCATCTCGAACATCCATGTTCGAGTCGTTCTTTGAAAACTGCACAGAGAAAAGTCAATTTTAAGTCAAAGGATTCATTGAAAACCGAAGTGGCGGAAAAGAAATTAGGTCAAGCTACTAAGGGCGTACGGTGGATGCCTAGGCGCTAAGAGTCGAAGAAGGGCGCGGTTAACAGCGAAATGCCACGGGGAGTCGTAAGCAGGCTTTGATCCGTGGATACCCGAATGGGGCAACCCCGTTGGAGTCATATCCAACGATCTTTAACTGAATTCATAGGTTAAAGAGGACAACCCGGGGAACTGAAACATCTAAGTACCCGGAGGAAGAGAAAGAATAATCGATTCCCTGAGTAGCGGCGAGCGAAACGGGAAGAGCCCAAACCAAACTCTTCGGAGTTTGGGGTTGTAGGACCCTCTATTAAGCATTTATTCTTAGCTGAAGCAATCTGGAAAGGTTCAGCAAAGAAGGTAACACTCCTGTAGGCGAAAAGAAGCAATGCTGTGAGGGTATCCTGAGTACCGCGGGACACGAGAAACCCCGTGGGAATCTGGGAGGACCACCTCCCAAGGCTAAATACTCCTTAGCGACCGATAGCGAACCAGTACCGTGAGGGAAAGGTGAAAAGCACCCCGGGAGGGGAGTGAAAAAGAACCTGAAACCGTACGCTTACAAGCAGTCAAAGCACTATTATGGTGTGATGGCGTGCCTTTTGTAGAATGAACCGGCGAGTTACGGTATGTAGCAAGGTTAAAGCGAGAAGCTGGAGCCGAAGCGAAAGCGAGTCTGAAAAGGGCGACAAGTTACATGCTGTAGACCCGAAACCGTGTGATCTACCCATGGCCAGGGTGAAGGTGGGGTAAAACCTACTGGAGGCCCGAACTCACTGTCGTTGAAAAGGCAAGGGATGAGCTGTGGGTAGGGGTGAAATGCCAATCGAACACGGAGATAGCTGGTTCTCCCCGAAATAGCTTTAGGGCTAGCCTCTATTGATGATTCTTGGCGGTAAAGCACTGAATAGGCTAGGGGCCTTACCAGGTTACCGAACCTTATCAAACTCTGAATGCCAAGAATTTAAGTAGGGAGTCAGACTGTGGGGGATAAGCTTCATAGTCAAAAGGGAAACAGCCCAGACCATCAGCTAAGGTCCCTAAGTATACGCTAAGTGGAAAAGGATGTGGAATTGCACAGACAACCAGGATGTTGGCTCAGAAGCAGCCACCATTTAAAGAGTGCGTAATAGCTCACTGGTCGAGTGGTTCTGCGCCGAAAATGTAACGGGGCTCAAGCGTATCACCGAAGCTATGGCTTGTAGTTTTACTACAGGGGTAGGGGAGCGTTCTAAATGCAGAGAAGTTCAACTGGAAGGTTGGGTGGAGCGTTTAGAAGTGAGAATGCCGGTATGAGTATGCGAAAAGATGAGTGAGAATCTCATCCGCCGAAAATCTAAGGTTTCCTGGGGAAGGCTCGTCCGCCCAGGGTCAGTCGGGACCTAAGCCGAGGCCAAAAGGCGTAGGTGATGGACAACTGGCAGATATTCCAGTACCACTCTTAAGCGTTTGTAGCAATGGGGTGACACAGAAGGATAGGTTAAGCGTGCCGTTGGTTGAGCACGCCCAAGCCCGTAGGGTGTGAGACAGGTAAATCCGTCTCGCGAATAAGCCTGAAAGGTGACGGGGAGCGAAAATAAGTAGCGAAGTAACCGACTCCAAGCTGTCAAGAAAAGCCTCTAGTGAGCAAGAGAGTGCCCGTACCGCAAACCGACACAGGTAGGTAAGGAGAGAATCCTAAGGCGCGCGAGAAAACCCTCGTTAAGGAACTCGGCAAAATGACCCCGTAACTTCGGGAGAAGGGGTGCTCTAGAGATAGAGCCGCAGAGAAGAGGTCCAGGCGACTGTTTAACAAAAACACAGGTTCCTGCTAATCTGAAAAGAGAAGTATAGGAGCTGACGCCTGCCCGGTGCTGGAAGGTTAAGAGGAGAGGTTAGCCATTAGGCGAAGCTTTGAATTGAAGCCCCAGTAAACGGCGGCCGTAACTATAACGGTCCTAAGGTAGCGAAATTCCTTGTCAGGTAAGTTCTGACCCGCACGAAAGGCGTAACGATCTGGACACTGTCTCAACGAGGGACTCGGCGAAATTGTAATACCCGTGAAGATGCGGGTTACCTGCGACAGGACAGAAAGACCCCATGGAGCTTTACTGTAGCTTGACATTGGATTTTGGTATAAAATGTACAGGATAGGTGGGAGACAGAGAAGCTAGGGCGCCAGCCTTGGTGGAGTCGCCGGTGGGATACCACTCTTTTTGTACTGAAATTCTAACTTAGACCCCTGAATCGGGGTTGAGGACCGTGTCAGGTGGGCAGTTTGACTGGGGCGGTCGCCTCCTAAAGAGTAACGGAGGCGCCCAAAGGTTCCCTCAGCGCGGATGGAAATCGCGCGAAGAGTGTAAAGGCAGAAGGGAGCTTGACTGCGAGACCAACAAGTCGAGCAGGGACGAAAGTCGGGCTTAGTGATCCGGTGGTACCGAGTGGAAGGGCCATCGCTCAACGGATAAAAGCTACCCTGGGGATAACAGGCTTATCTCCCCCAAGAGTCCATATCGACGGGGAGGTTTGGCACCTCGATGTCGGCTCATCGCATCCTGGGGCTGTAGTAGGTCCCAAGGGTTGGGCTGTTCGCCCATTAAAGCGGTACGTGAGCTGGGTTCAGAACGTCGTGAGACAGTTCGGTCCCTATCCGTCGCAGGCGCAGGAAATTTGAGAGGAGCTGTCCCTAGTACGAGAGGACCGGGATGGACGGATCACTGGTGTACCAGTTGTCTCGCCAGAGGCATAGCTGGGTAGCTATATCCGGATCGGATAAGCGCTGAAAGCATCTAAGCGCGAAACCGACCTCAAGATGAGATTTCCCACAGCACAAGCTGGTAAGACCCCTGAATGATGATCAGGTAGATAGGCCCGATGTGGAAGCGCGGTGACGTGTGGAGCTGACGGGTACTAATCGGTCGAGGGCTTGACCTAAAACCGCAACTGAAGGTTGAATCTATTGACTTAAAAGAAACGAAAATCTGTGCAGTTTTGAGGGAACAGCATTCCGAAAGGAACACTGAAAACTCAAAAGATCTGGTGATCATGCCGGAGGGGTTCCACCCGTTCCCATACCGAACACGGAAGTTAAGACCTCCAGGGCTGAGGGTACTTGGACCGCAGGGTCCTGGGAGAGTAAGTCGTCGCCAGGTAAGTAAAGCAAAGAGACCGTCCGATAAAGATGGTCTCTTTGCTTTTTTACTACGTAAAAAAACTTCTGTTAGATTCTTTTAGAAAGTAAATTTTTCGGGTCGGTTCCACCCGTTCGATCCTGCGCCGGTAAGTCATTCTTTGAAGTATGCGGCTTGGCCGAAAGGGTATACTATACCCTTTCGTATACCGAACACGGGAGTTAAGACCTTCAGCTATTGAATAAATCCCCCATAGTGGGAGGACAATTAATATAATATATAGAATTAATCCAGAATGTCGTAATGACCATAAATTAAGGAGAGGGTAAGATAATGGCTGATTTTATGACCTATATGTTAATTGCAGCAATTTTAACTTTTTCCCAATCAACTTTGTGGGAGCTTATTTTTAGCGTATTGCTTCTTATCCCCATACTTATTTTTCGAGTTTACTTAAAACATAAAAAATATAATAAGATGGGTGACCAACTATTGCAACTAAAAACAACGCCATATGAAGCGAGTCGTGCAAAGAATTCAAGAATAACTTTAATATTATTCACAATCTTTATAGTTGGTATGTCAATTTACTTAAGCTATGGTCAGCGAATTGGACTTCCCTGGATTATCTACGTTTTGTTTACCGTGATCTATGAGAAATATAAAGGGAATACTCTACAGAAGGGATTAATGGAAAACGGATTTTATAACGGAAAAATTGTAATTGAGTGGAAGCAAGTTCAGACCTATAATCCATTAAATATGCGTAAAAAGAAAGGCTTCTTGAATATTGAAATTATTTATTTAACTAAATTCTACAAACACTTGGCCATTTTTAGTATTTTAGATGAGCAAAAAGGAAAAGCTGATAAAATCCTAAAAGACAAAGTTAAGAGCCGAAAAAGCAACTCAAAAATCAAAGCTGAGTAAAAATATGATAACTTCAGGCGAACTTCACTCTCCTGAAGTTAAATTATATAAAAATGAAGACGTACAACTCAAATTACGGTTTTACGAAAACAATCGGGAAAATAGTTTAATAAGTCATACTTAGCGTACACTAATCGTAGCCTGAACTTCTCAATCAGAGGGTGATTATCATTTCCGATCGCAAGAATAAAGTACCTATTCTTAATCTAGTCATGAGTATAGGGTTAACGTTGATATTAATAGGGATCACTATAAGATACGCGCCTTTAGTTATAGATTTAGTTGATGAGCCCTCAAAATTCAGGGAGATAATTCACTCTTACGGATATTATGGCGTTTTTGTATTTCTGTTTTTTCAAATTCTCCAGACTGTAATAGCCCCTATCCCTGGAGAAGTTGTACAAATTGCTGGGGGGTTTATCTATGGGGTGTGGCTGGGAACACTTTACCTGCTTATAGGCGCAACATTGGGATCGGTTATTGCATTTTTTGCTTCGCGATTATTGGGTTATCCCATCGTCAAAGCCTTTGTGCCCGAGGAAAAGCTTAATAAATTTATACAATTGATGCAGAGTCAAAAGGCGGAAATGGTTACGTTTATTCTATTTTTACTGCCAGGTCTGCCAAAAGATATTCTTTGTTATATTGGAGGTCTTACCCCGATAAATCCTTTGAGATTTTTTATAATTACTATAATTGCAAGATTTCCGGCACTTTTTATGTCGGTTTATATTGGTGCAAACCTACAGAAGAAAAATTATTTCACAACTGCAGTTATTTTAGCTATTGCCGTTCTTCTATCATTCCTTGGATTTTTCTTTAAAGATAAGGTCATTGAGAAAATATCCGTTCATAAACACCATAAAACAGAGATTAAATGACATAAAGAAAGAATAGTCATAGAGGGGATGAAAGCTGTGCAAATTATTGTGGCACCTGACTCATTTAAAGGAAGCATGTCTGCAGTTGAAGTTGCTAGTGCTATGGAAAAAGGAATATTATCAGTTTTTCCAGATGCCCAGGTGATCAAACTGCCGATTGCTGATGGTGGAGAAGGAACGACAGAAACTTTAGTTAGTGCTACAGGCGGGCGTTTCATGAAAACAAAAGTGATGGGTCCCTTAGGAAATACAGTAGAAGCGGTTTGGGGAATTCTCGGTGATGGAAAAACGGCCGTATTAGAGATGGCTGCAGCTTCTGGACTCACATTAATATCTAAAGATGAGCGAAATCCTCAAATAACAACAACCTATGGAACAGGCCAGCTTATAGAGGCTGCTCTTGATCAAGGGATAAGGAAACTTATCATCGGTATTGGCGGGAGTGCGACAAATGACGGCGGTTCAGGAATGGCTAGAGCACTTGGCGTAAAATTCCTGGATTTAGAGGAACAAGAATTGCCTCATGGTGGAGCTGCTTTAAGAAAATTAGCAAGAATAGATATCTCTCAGCTTGATAAACGCTTGGGTGAAACAACCATACTTGTAGCTAGTGATGTTGATAATCCGCTTTGCGGACCTAAAGGTGCCTCTGCAGTATATGGACCGCAAAAAGGGGCTACACCGATGATGGTGGAAGAATTAGATCAAGCTCTCAAAAACTATGCGCTTATTGCCAAGAAAACAGTTGCTAAAGATGTGCTGGAAAGGCCGGGGGCGGGTGCCGCAGGCGGTCTGGGTGCAGGACTTATGCTTTTTACACCCGCTCAGTTAAGGCCTGGAGTTCAACTTGTCCTCGAAGTTACTGGATTTGAGGAAAAAGTAAAACAGGCTGATTTTGTCATTACTGGTGAAGGACGAACAGATTTTCAAACAGCACATGGAAAAGCCCCAGTAGGCGTTGCAAAGGCTGCCCAAAAAAATAATGTTCCGACATTATGTATTTCTGGCGGGCTTGGGTCGGGAGCTGAAGATGTTTATGCAAAAGGAATAGAAGGCCTTATGAGTATAGTCCCGCAGCCGATGAATTTAGAGGAATGCATAAATTCTGCGGAGAAGCTGATTCAGGGGGCAACCAGCCGTCTTTGCCGAATTCTTCGGGTGGGTATGGGAATATCATACAAAGCTAAAGCTTAAAAAGCAGGATTGATTCTATTTATGCCGAATACTATATATTAGTTTAAGGTTTTTCTAGAAAAAGAAGAAATGCGTGCAAAAGAGGAAATATAAAAGGGGGATTAAAGAATATGTTTAAGAAAATTCTAGTTCCCACAGACGGATCCAAGTTTTCCCAAAAAGCATATAGAACTGCACTGGAAATAGGAGAATTAAGTAAGGCGGAAATTATTCTTCTTCATGTGATCAGCCTTTCGAGCACCTATTGGAGAGCGAGCGAGCCCTTTCCAATCGTAATTGAGGAGAGCGATCTTGAAGAAACTGCTCAGGAAGTGCTTAACTCGACGGTTGAAGGAGTAGATCAGCGTGGACTTGTCGTACGGATGAGAAAGGAATCAGGATATCCGGCACAGGTTATTATTGATATGGCTGAGGATGAAGGGGTTGACCTCATTGTCATGGGGAATCATGGATATAGCCCTTTTGTAGCTACAGTTTTGGGAAGCGTTAGTCAACGCGTTCTTTATGGAGCAACCTGTCCAGTCTTGATTGTTAAAGAAGATGCGCAAGACTCGAATACAGATATAAAACAATAATCTTAAGGGTTTACTATTCTTAAATTATCTACAACTTACATTAAGAATCTAAAGATGTCACGGGAAATAGATTAGTTTTCGCCAGTCTATATCCTCTGACATCTTTCTTGTTGTACAAAATACTTTCTTGCATTGGTTTATCATACCATGTAAGGAAGAGGTGTTATTATGCTGCGAAGATTGATCCGTGAAATAAATATAGAATTATATTGGTTAAAAAAGGATTTTGCTCGACGCTGGAAAATGGATACTCCTGTTGGACTCATGGGCATAATAGCAATAGTCACAGGTTTTGTATTATTTGTTATCTTGATTCAGGGAATAGCAGAAATTATCCGGGGAACAATACCTTGGGTGGCGGGATCAAGAATAGCGGAAACTTACTGGTCATCTATTGGCTATGCTTTAAAAGCGAGCTTAGCATTTTTGGCTTTTTCCGTTTCAATAATCCTATTTTTTTTAATGAAATTATTTTATAAGCGATAATGCATAATCTTCGATTCTTTTCATATCTATGAAGTGGACAAACTTATCATTTTCTTTACAGTATTGTTCTTGCATCAGGAAAAACCCTATGATAGAATTGGTAGGGTTAAAAGGAGGTTGGGAACGTGGATTTCTTGTCGGGGTTTACCGGTTCTCACTTATTTAATATAATAATGATTCCGGTTCAAGTTATTATTATCTTCTTTACGTTTTATTATTTTGTCCTTGCGATGTTTGGACTCTATAGAAAACGGGAGAAAAAGATATTAATACCTGAGAAATCGTTTGCCTTGGTAGTCTCAGCATATAATGAAGAGGCCGTAATTGGTCAGCTTGTTGATAACTTACTTAAATTGGATTACCCTAAAGAGCTCTATGATGTTTTTGTTGTAGCTGATAATTGTACAGATAAAACAGCACTCATTGCAAGAAATGCTGGAGCAATTGTATACCAACGTTTTAATAATGAAAAACGCGGTAAAGGCTACGCTCTTGAATGGCTGTTCCATCGTATTTTCAAGATAGAAAGGCAATATGATGCTGTTATTATTTTCGATGCAGATAATCTCGTTAACCAGAGCTTTCTGATTGAGATGAACAGCAAATTGTGCCAGGGCGAAAAGATTATTCAGTGCTATTTAGATTCTAAGAATCCATTTGATACGTGGGTTACTAATGCTTTTTCTATTACGTTTTGGCTTTCCAATCGGATGCTTCAGCTTGCACGCTGTAATACTGGAATATTATCCAATATTCTCGGCGGAACAGGTATGTGTATCGATATGAATGTACTTAAGAAAATTGGTTGGGGAGCAACCTCACTCACCGAAGATCTTGAGTTTACAATGAAAGCACTCACGTATGGAATTAAGACGACATGGGCGCATGACGCTATCGTTTATGACGAAAAACCACTGACTTTTATGCAATCCTGGCGTCAACGCAAGCGCTGGGCACAGGGACAAATTGACTGTGCCGGACGCTACTTAATTCCACTTGTGATTAAGTCAGTGAGAGAAAAGAAATTCATGTATTTTGATGCTGCTGTTCATTTATTCCAACCTGCATTAACCTTAATCGCTACGTTCTTTATGCTTACAAATATGATTGCTATTTTGCAACCGCATTACACGCATATTTTTTCTTTCGTGATGCCTTGGACGGGATGGCAAATTTTATCCGCGATTCAATATGTGTATCCAATTGCTGTATTGGCACTGGATCGCTTGCCTTGGCGTGCTTATGTTGGGCTGATTCTCTATCCAATCTTTATTTACAGCTGGATTCCTATTGTTTTCCTTGGATTTATGAATCGAAAGGAAAAGGAATGGTCACATACAAAGCATACACGGGCGATTACGTATGAAGATGTGGTTAAGCAGAAAAAAGTATCTACAAACTAATATTCAGATATAGAAAAGAAGGAGAAATTCCTTCTTTTTTTGTTTTGGCTTTCTGTTATAATATTGCTTGCATATATTAAGCCATTTAATTTTAAAATGTTTTTGAGACTAAGTTTAAAACATAAATTTTGAAAGCAGGGATAGAATTTGGACAAGGTGGATTTAAAAGAACTAATTGATAAACCCGGGATATATATCGGTGGAGAAACGTCTTACGAGGAAGCAGATGCAGTTATTCTGGGAATTCCAATGGATTATACCGTAAGCTTTCGCCCTGGAACCCGAATGGGTCCCTTAAGTATCCGCAATGTATCTGTTGGTATTGAAGAATATAGTGTTTATCTTGATCGGGAACTGGGTGATTATGCTTATTGTGACCTTGGAGATTTGGCTTTGCCCTTTGGTAACGTCGATAAATCGCTTCATTTGATCGAGCAAGCTTCCCGACAAGTTTTAGAGGATGGAAAATTTCCGATCTTTCTTGGAGGAGAGCATCTGGTAACCTATTCTCTGATTAAACCATTTATTGAGAAATATCCTGATTTGCGAGTTGTTCACTTTGATGCTCATGCAGACCTGAGGACAGACTATTTTGGGGAGAATAACTCGCATGCCACGGTTATGCGCAAAGTTGCTGAATTGTTAGGACCAAAGCAAGTCTACCAATTTGGAATTCGCTCCGGAATACGTGAGGAGTTTCTTTATGCCAAGGAAAATACTCATCTTGTCGTTGAAGAAGTGCTCGACCCCTTAAAAGCTGTTTTGCCTGAACTGCAAGGAAAGCCAGTCTATATTACTTTAGATATTGATGTAGTTGATCCAGCCTATGCACCGGGTACAGGAACACAGGAAGCAGGCGGCTGCAGCTCAAGGGAAATCATTAAAGCCATTCATGCTATGCAAGGTTTGGATATAGTAGGGTTTGACCTTGTCGAAGTTTCTCCTGTTACAGATTCCAGTGAACGAACTGCTCTTTTAGCGGCTAAGCTTGTCCGTGAGGCTATTTTAAGTTTTGTCAAAAAAGCTTAAAAATCACGATAATTCGCTTCTAAATAAGGAATAGGTAAAATACGCTTAAAATACCATAATTATTTTGGCGTAAATCTGCAAAAAATCTTTGACACAACAACGATTTTTGTGTATACTAAAATTCGTCAGTTGAGCCGGGCGATTAGCTCAGCTGGGAGAGCGCCTGCCTTACAAGCAGGATGTCGGCAGTTCGATCCTGTCATCGCCCACCAAATGAACCTCGATCTTGGCCCCGTGGTGTAGTGGTTTAACATGCCTGCCTGTCACGCAGGAGATCGTCGGTTCAAATCCGATCGGGGTCGCCATATTTGCCTCGGTAGCTCAGTCGGTAGAGCAGAGGACTGAAAATCCTCGTGTCGGCGGTTCGATTCCGTCCTGAGGCACCATGCGGGTGTAACTCAGTGGTAGAGTGTCACCTTGCCAAGGTGAAAGTCGCGAGTTCGAATCTCGTCACCCGCTCCATTATTTTGGCGGCATAGCCAAGTGGTAAGGCAGAGGTCTGCAAAACCTTTATCCCCAGTCCGAATCTGGGTGCCGCCTCCAAATTTCATCAATTTTGCCGATGTGGCGGAACTGGCAGACGCACGGGACTTAAAATCCCGCGGGCCCTAAAGCCCGTACCGGTTCGATTCCGGTCATCGGCACCATATATATGGGTTTGTAGCTCAGCTGGTTAGAGTACCACGTTGACATCGTGGGGGTCGGAGGTTCGAGTCCTCTCAAACCCACCATATGAAACTAAGAAAACCCTTAAAATCTTTAGATTTTAAGGGTTTTTTATTTTTATTTAAATATCACTATCAATAGATTTTTTACGATTATTTCTTAATTGTAAAATACATAATGCAAGGGTATAATGTTAGGGTTAAATAAAGGTGGTGGTTTTCGTGTCAGTTGGGCAAGCCAAGGCGCCAATTTACGAAGCATTAAAAAAATACCGGTCAATGCGGGTGGTTCCCTTTGACGTGCCTGGACATAAACAAGGCAAAGGAAACCCCGAGCTGACCGATTTTTTAGGTGAGAAATGCCTTTCAGTTGATGTTAACTCAATGAAGCCGCTGGATAATCTTGTTCACCCTGTTTCTGTTATTAAAGAGGCCGAAGAATTAGCGGCGGATGCTTTTGGAGCGAAGCACGCTTTTTTTATGGTTAATGGAACGACCTCGGCTGTTCAGGCGATGATTATGAGCGTCTGCAAACAAGGCGAAAAGATTATTATGCCGCGGAATGTACATAGAAGTGCGATAAATGCGCTTATCATAAGCGGAGCAATTCCTGTTTATGTTAATCCAGGCGTGAATAAAAAGTTGGGCATCCCCTTAGGGATGGCTATTGACGATGTAAGGAAAGCGATTGCCGAAAACCCGGATGCTAAAGCGATTTTTGTTAATAACCCAACGTATTATGGAATTTGTTCGGATTTAAAATCTATTACTGAGCTTGCCCATCGCCACCATATGTATGTGCTGGTTGATGAGGCTCATGGAACTCATTTTTATTTCGGAGAGAATATGCCCCTTAGCGCAATGGCGGCAGGGTCTGATATGTCGGCAGTGAGTATGCATAAAACGGGCGGATCATTAACCCAAAGCTCATTTTTATTGATCAATAATCAACTGAGTGTGGGTCATGTGCGGCAAACCATTAATTTGACGCAAACCACCAGCGGGTCTTATCTTTTGCTTTCCTCTTTGGATATTTCTCGACGCAACTTAGCGCTTGATGGAAAAGCTATTTTTAATAAAGTTTCTTCGCTGGCTAACTATGCACGGGATGAAATCAATAAAATCGGCGGCTATTATGCTTTTTCAAAAGAACTGATTAATGGCGATTCTGTATTTGATTTCGATTGCACAAAGCTGTCAGTTTATACCCGTGAAATTGGCTTAGCCGGAATTGAAGTCTATGATATTCTGCGTGATGATTATGGAATACAAATCGAATTTGGAGATATCGGCAACATTCTCGCGATTATTTCCGTGGGGGACAGAGCTTTGGCTTTAGAACGCCTGGTATCCTCCCTCTCAGAAATCAAAAGACTGCATACACGGGATAAGGCAGGAATGTTTGATCATGAGTATATTAATCCTGAAGTTGTGATGCCGCCTCAGCAGGCCTTCTACTCAAATCAGCATTCTGTGGCGATTCAGAATAGTAAAGGGTATATTTGCGGCGAATTTGTTATGGCTTATCCGCCGGGCATTCCCATTTTGGCGCCGGGAGAACGGATAACTCAAGAAATCATTGACTACATTGCTTATGCGAAGGCTAAGGGTTGTTTCTTAACGGGAACAGAAGATATGGCTATTGAAAAGATCAAAGTAGTGGAGGAATAAACGATGGAATTATGGTATACCGAACAGCACACTGATAATGTCCGTTTTTCGATTAGGGTAGACAAACCTCTTTTTACCGGACAAAGCGAGTTCCAGAGAATTGACGTATTCAACTCGAAGGAATTTGGGACTTTCTTTACGCTTGACGGATTAATGATGGTTACCGAAAAAGATGAATTCATCTATCATGATATGATTGTGCATGTTCCGATGGCGACAAACCCTAAGATTAAAAATGTCCTGGTTATCGGTGCCGGAGATGGCGGAACAGTAAGGGAACTTACCCGTTATGTAACCATCGAAAGTATTGATATGGTTGAAATTGACAAAATGGTTGTGGATGTCTGTCGGGAATATCTGCCTCAAACGGCTTGTAAGCTGGATGATCCGAGAGTCCATCTCTATTTTGAGGATGGGTTAAAATTTGTACGTTCCAAGGAAGATATTTATGACCTTATTATCGTTGATTCTACCGATCCCTTTGGTCCCGGAGAAGGTCTGTTTACTAAAGAGTTTTATGGCAACTGCTTTAAGGCATTAAAAGAAGATGGGATTCTCGTCAATCAGCATGAAAGCCCATACTATGATTCATATGCTAAATCAATGCAAAGAGCGCATAAGCGTATTCGGGAATTTTTCCCTGTTTGCAGAGTTTATCAGGCACACATTCCTACCTATCCTTCAGGCCACTGGCTCTTTGGATTTGCTTCCAAAAAATATGATCCATTAACCGATATTGACGAGCAAGCTTGGAATCGTCTTGGACTAAAAACCAAGTATTACAACACCGAAATTCATAAAGGAAGTTTCGCACTCCCGAACTATGTTAAAGAGCTTCTAGCAGGAGCAACGGAGTAATTTGTTTTATTCGTAAAACGAGTTAATAACATAATGGATTTACTTGAGACCCACTGATTTAGATCGGTGGGTTTTATTTAGTTATGGACTTAAAAAGCCAATACCTGCAAGTTGCTTTTACGAAGAAACTTGATCGAAAAGTATAAGTTGATTTCAAGCTGGAAATAGTAGGAAAGTCGGATGATGTTTCTTGGCTATTTTTTTGCAAAGATCAAAAAACCACTTGTCTTGATTTTAAGCAAAAAAATGAGAAAAAAGTGCATTAACCGAAATTATGACCGCAACCAGGTCATATACTCTACTATGGAGGGATGGCGGGTTGGAACATTCCGTACAACTTGGAACTCAATACTATCGGGAAAGCATTTGTCAGCGTTTGAGGGAACTGCGTGATCAGGAAGAACTTCCGGTCATTATCCATGAATATCAACAGGGAAAACGTTGGCTTATTGATTGCGAATTTCAGATTTCATCAGAGGAATATGGTAAAGAGCAAAATACATTAAAACGAATTCACAGTTACTATCTTGCAAATGCATTAGCGGAAACTATTTTGCGCCATTGGGAAAAAGATCATGTTCGCTGGCTGTTGAAAAAGAAATACCCCATGAAAAAGGAAGAGAGTGAACAGGTCTTAGACAAAGTTTTAAATTATCTCAATCAAAGCCCTTCGGAATGGACGAATTATCGTATTAACCGAAAAACCACCCTTATTAATCAAATCGTAGCGTGTTTAGAAACAGAGTCTTTTTTCGATATTGAAGGTTTTTTACGTTTTCGGGCTCAGGACTATAAAGAAGAGATCAAGAAAGCTGTAGCTCATGTTGTTGACGAGCATATTCTGGAAAAGGAATATATTGATTTTATTGAGCTGTTAAAGCATTTTGTGGATAGCCAAGAGCCACGTATGGATACTCTTCATGTTGGAATATCCTCTGAGGGTAAATTTAATCTTTATAACGAAGAAGGAAAAAAAGTAACAAAACAATATATGGACGATCTGTCCTTTGGAACTGCCGAAAATGAATTTTCTTACGAAGATATGCTGGTAAGCGCTTTAATTGCAGTAGCTCCGCGCAAAATAGTTCTCCATATCCGCTATAGTGGTTATAAAGATACATTACAGACCATTGTTAATGTGTTTGATGGTCGTGTAAGTTATTGCTCAGATGGATGTTTGATCTGCGAGAAGATTTGACAAAGTATCTAAGGGAGAATATAATTCTGATAAAGCGATGAGAGGAAGAGTATCTTGTTTAAACTTATGCCAGAGAGAAAATGCCATCGGCTGCAAGCATTTTTCATAGGTAAGCAGGAGAAGACCAGCCTGGAGTGTTAAACTGAAACAGTAGTAAAGTAGGTTTAAACGTTTCCCGCGTTAAGGGTCAAAGTCTGTAATGTTAAAACTCTTTTTTAGCATTATAAATTTGGGTGGAACCACGGGAATCAACTCTCGTCCCATTGCGGGACGGGAGTTTTTATTATTTTAGGGGAGTGAAACTAATGGTTAAAGTAACATTAAAGGACGGATCAGTACGTGAAGTTGAACAAGGAACTACGCTTGCAGGATTGGCTGCCTCAATTTCACGCGGCTTAGGAAAAGCAGCGGTAGCAGGTAAGATCAATGGCGAGGACAAAGATTTATCATATCCCTTAAATGAAGATGCAGAAGTCGAGATCTTAACTCTGGACAGTGATGAAGGATTGAAAGTTCTTCGTCATTCTTCTTCCCATCTCTTAGCTCAAGCTGTGCAAAATTTATTCCCAGGAACAAAACTGGGAATTGGACCGGCCATCGCCAACGGATTTTATTATGATTTTGATTCAGAACACGTATTTACACCTGAAGATTTAGAAAAAATTGAAACCGAAATGCACCGTCTGGCTAAAGAGGATTATCATTATGAGCGCCGTGAAGTGTCACGCCCTGAGGCTTTGGACTTCTTTACCGAGCGTGAAGAGAAATATAAAGTTGAACTCATCGAGGATCTGCCGGAAGAGGCCACGATTTCGATGTATACCCAAGGTAATTTTACGGATCTTTGTGCTGGACCTCATATTCCATCCACAGGCAAGATTAAGGCATTTAAGCTTCTTAACTTAGCAGGGGCTTATTGGCGGGGTAACGAAAAAAACAAGATGCTGCAGCGTATCTATGCAACATCTTGGGCAAAACAAGCTGATTTGGATGATTACCTTTTCAAGATGGAAGAAGCAAAACGCCGGGATCATCGCAAAATCGGTCTGGAGCTCGATCTCTTTAGTTTGCATGATGAAGGACCTGGATTCCCATTTTTCCATCCGAAGGGTATGATTTTGCGGAACGAACTCGAAGACTTCTGGCGCAAAGAGCATCGGAAAAGAGGATATTCCGAAATTAGAACTCCAATTATCCTAAATCGCAGTCTTTGGGAACAATCCGGCCACTGGGATCACTATAAAGACAATATGTATTTTACGAAGATCGATGATATGGATTATGCCGTTAAACCGATGAATTGCCCCGGCGGTATGATTATGTATAAAACCAAGCTCAGAAGTTATCGTGATCTGCCCTTAAGGGTAGGAGAGCTAGGGTTAGTCCATCGTCATGAATTATCGGGTGCGCTTCACGGTTTACTCCGGGTACGGAACTTTACCCAGGACGATGCTCATATTTTCATGCTTCCTTCTCAAATCAAGGAAGAAATTATTGGAGTTATTGATCTTGTTGATTACTTCTATAAAGTTTTTGGCTTTAAATATAATGTTGAGCTTTCAACCCGCCCGGAGGACTCCATGGGTTCTGACGAAGCTTGGGAGATGGCAACCAATGCCTTAAAGGATGCGCTTGAAACAAAAGGACTTCCTTATACCATCAATCCTGGAGACGGCGCCTTCTACGGTCCTAAAATTGACTTCCATCTTCAAGACTGCCTGGGACGGACCTGGCAATGCGGGACAATTCAGCTCGACTTCCAAATGCCGGAGAAATTCGATTTAACGTATATTGGCGAAGACGGTCAAAAGCATCGTCCAGTTATGATTCACCGTGTTGTTTATGGAAGTATCGAACGTTTTATCGCCCTCCTTACCGAGCAATATGCAGGTGCCTTTCCAACCTGGCTGGCTCCGGTTCAAGTTCGGCTTCTGCCTATCAGCGAAAAGCATCAAGCGTATGCAAAAGAAGTCGCCAGCAAGTTAATTGATCTCGAAATCCGTGCCGAAGTCGACGAACGCCGTGAAAAGATCGGTTACAAGATCCGTGAAGCTCAAACCGAGAAAATTCCGTTCGCCCTTGTCGTCGGTGACCAAGAAGCCGAATCAGGATCTGTTGCCGTACGTCGTTATGGTCAAGGAAACTCCGGCGAAAAAATGTCCTTAGATGAATTTATCGCTATGATTAAAGAAGAAATCGCAAGCAAGAAGACTTTGGTTTAATCGCAGTAAGTACAAATCAAACAATCTCTAATGAGTAGGATTAAAACACATTAATGGGATAAAACACAGAACTGTACGGAGCTTTGAAAAGACTCTAAGTCGAAAGCTAATAAACTATAAAGGCTAATGAAGCTATAAAGCTTTATAGCTAATATAGTTGAAAAAGACCTATAAGCAGTAGCCTTCTCACACAGACGTGAACGATTTTTGCGGAGGGGCGCTTAAGCGCACGACGCTTTCGTAGCATAGCGTAGCCACTGGTTCGCTTCAGGTATTACCCTGAGGTTTGGCACGAAAGTGTCCGGTGGACATTTTCGCTCGAAGCGGCTATCTCCAAAGAATGCTTATCCGCTGAAGATAGCTGCTACGAAAGCGGGTGCGCAAGCCCCGGAGCGACTAAGTGAGCGGATGTGTGAGAAGCTACGCGACATTCACTAACTTGACTGTTACTAACTTAGCCTAAGATTTTTTTACAATATGAATTAATTTGACAAAAGCATCTTAAACAAATATAATATTGAATGTTCAAGAAGAAGCCATCCGCTTCTCACCTCATGGCTCAAGTCGATGAGGTATCTTCGAGTCTTGAGTTTATATGCTCATGATTTGCTTATGAAGACGGGTGGTAGTTCGCCCGTCTTTTATTTATTTAAAAGGAAATTAAATGTGGGGGTGGTTTGCTATTAGTAAGGATTTACGGATTAATGATGAAATCCGGGCTCGGGAAGTTCGCCTTGTAGGTGAAGAGGGGGAACAACTCGGGATAGTACAGCTTAGAGAGGCTCTCCAAATTGCTATGGATAAGTCTGTAGATTTGGTCGAGATCGCTCCGACAGCTAAGCCGCCAGTTTGTAAGCTCATGGATTATGGGAAATACAAATATGAGCAGGCTAAAAAAGACAAAGAAGCCCGCAAGAAACAGCGGACGACAGAAATCAAAGAAGTCAAATTGCGTCCTAATATTGAGAATCATGACTTCGAAACAAAAGCACGCAATGCCCAACGCTTTTTAACAGATGGCGATAAGGTTAAAGTAACAATTATGTTCCGCGGACGGGAGATTACACATCCCGACTTAGGAAAAACGTTATGTTTACGCCTTGCGGAGTTCTGTAAAGCAGAGGCTAGTATAGAGCGTGAACCTAAGCTGGAAGGGCGTAACATGATAATGATCTTGACGCCTGTCAAACATGACTAACATGAGAGGGGGATCACCCAAATGCCAAAAATGAAAACTCATCGCGGAGCCGCGAAACGTTTTAAGAAAACAGGAACGGGTAAAATTATGCGTTTCCATGGCTATACAAGCCACATCCTGGAGAAGAAATCTCCGAAACGCAAACGTAATCTTCGCAAATCAACGGTTATGCATAAAACTGATGCAAAACGCATTGCCCGTTTGGTTGCATATCTATAATCTCAAAGCCGGTTGTCGGGATAGGGGTTTAGAGAGTTACCGCTTAAAGGTTACTCTGCCTTAGTCCGATAGGACAACCCTATTAAAACGAATAAGGAGGTCTTCGCTATGGCCCGTGTTAAAAGAGGGGTAACGAAGCATCAGCGTCATAAAAAAGTTTTAAAACTGGCTAAAGGTTTTCGTGGTGCTAAGAGTAAACTCTTCCGCCCTGCAAATGAACAAGTTCTGAAATCCTTAGCCTATGCATATGCTCACCGTAAAGATAAGAAAGGTGATTTCCGTAAATTGTGGATTGCTCGAATCAATGCAGCTGCCCGCATGAACGGTCTTTCTTACAGCCGTATGATGAACGGTTTAAAAAAGGCTGGCGTATCGGTTAACCGCAAAATCTTAGCTGAGCTTGCGATTAACAATACTGCTGCTTTCACTGAATTAGTCAATGTAGCTAAAGCGCAAATCAACGCAAAATAAATCAAAGGGTGCATACGCACCCTTTTCGTATATATGTATCAACCATGACTGACGGGGTGAAAAATAATGCTGACCTCACTGCAAAATGAGCAGGTTAAACATATTGTGGCTCTGCAAAAACGCAAAACGCGCAAGGATCATGGAGAGTTTCTGATTGAAGGCTGGCGTTTTGTTGAGGAAGCCGTCCGGCGAAAGGCGGAAATTCGTCAGATTTACGTCTGTCCTGAAAAAGAAAAGGAAAACTGGTCCTCGCTTCAAGATATTCTTCATGAGCGCCGAGTTGCAATCATCGAGGTTGATGAAAAAGTTCTGCGGAAGATGAGTGATACGGAAGAACCCCAAGGCATAATTGCTGTCGTTGGAGTTAAGAATCTAACCTGGAGCGATTTGGAGATTGATTCGCAAACCGTACTATTAATTGTCGATGGAATTCAGGATCCTGGGAACCTTGGGACGATTCTTCGCACTGCGTTAGCGGCTGGAGTCCATCAAGTATGTTTAACAGCAGGAACTGTAGACCTTTATAATCCGAAGGTTTTACGCAGTACAATGGGGACGGTGTTTGGTTTAAAAGTTTTGACGGATTGCTCCCCTCAGGATGTGGTCGCTTTTGTTCGGTCCAAAAGCATAAAAATTATGACTGGGGATATTGAGGGGGATTCTTTATACGAAACGAAGTGTTTGTTTCCACTGGCTTTAGTTGTAGGTAATGAAGGAAATGGACCTTCAGAAGTTTTTCGTTCACCTGAACTAACCCGCGTAACCTTACCCATGAGCAATGAGGTAGAATCTCTTAATGTGGCTGTCGCGACAGGAATTATCCTCTATGAAATAGCTCGCAGAAAGGTGTAACATTAGGGGTTAAGCGGCTTAATTCCTTGTCAAGCGAAAAAGGAAATGATATAATTTCTTAGAATATTATTAAACAGTATACAGATTTTTGAAAATGCGATGATCAGGATAAAAGGAGACTTGCTTTCTAGGGAGGATTGGCCGTAGACTGAAAGCCAACTAAGTTAGACTCCACATTCAAAGTGAATGTTGAATTTCGCCTGAGAGCGGCTTGCTGATGAGGTGAGCCCGGGTTCCTCCGTTAAAGGGAAAATCAAGCTGCAGCTCATTGGGCTGAATCAGGGTGGTACCGCGAGTAATTCTCGTCCCTATTGGGGATGGGGATTTTTTTAGTTATAAGGCATCTTTTTTACAGGTTAATCCTTATAAGGGATAGGGAATCATGAAAATGCCTATTTTAACGCTTACCGGCAAAAGTTTTCAATATTTAGGAGGGTTAATGTGAAAGAAGAAGTTCGTCGTATTCAAGAAGAGGCACTGGCCGAACTGAAAAGTTTGACCTCATTGGAAACACTTCAAGATTTAAAGGTTAAGGTTCTGGGCAAAAAGGGATCTTTAACAGCCATGCTTCGGCAGATGGGAAAATTAAGCGCTGAAGAACGGCCTATTTTTGGACAGGTGGTCAATGAAACACGCGATCTTTTAGAAAAAGCTTGGACTGAGCGGACTAAGGAATTAGAGGAAACCGCTTTACAGAAACAGATTGAAACCGAGCGTTTAGATATTTCTCTGCCCGGAGTTCGGTTATCCCGAGGCCATCAGCATCCGCTGACACGTGTCATTGAAGAAATGGAAGATATCTTTTTGGGTATGGGCTTTCAGGTAGCGGAGGGTCCGGAAATTGAAAGCGATTATTATAATTTTGAAGCCTTAAATCTGCCGAAAGAGCATCCGGCTCGCGAAATGCAGGACTCTTTCTACATCACAGAGGAAATTCTGCTGAGAACACAAACCTCTCCGGTACAAATTCGGACCATGGAGCGGATGCATCCGCAGCTGCCGGTAAAAATTATCGCTCCAGGGAAGGTTTATCGTAAAGACGATGACGCAACTCACTCGCCCATGTTTCATCAAGTCGAAGGACTTGTTGTTGACCGGGGAATTCGGATGTCAGACTTAAAGGGAATCCTTCTGAACTTTTCCAGGCAGATGTTCGGCGAGTCACGTGAAATTCGTTTGAGACCCAGCTTTTTCCCCTTTACAGAGCCTAGCGCGGAAGTCGATGTTTCCTGCATGCTATGCGGAGGTTCCGGCTGCCGTATTTGCAAAGGAACGGGGTGGATTGAGATCCTTGGATCGGGAATGGTCCATCCTAAGGTGTTGGAGAATGGGGGATATAACCCTGAAGAAGTCACGGGTTTTGCCTTCGGTATGGGCGTAGAGCGCATTGCTATGCTCAAGTACGGAATCGAAGATATGCGACTCTTATTCGATAATGATTTGCGCTTTTTGCAGCAGTTTTAAGGAGGCAGAGGCATGAAGGTTAGTTTGGAATGGTTACGCGAACTTATTGATGTAAAAGTTCCTGCGGAGGAATTAGCCGAGACTCTCACCCGCGGCGGGATTGAAGTCGAGGGCGTAGAGCATTTAAATCAAGGATTAGAGCCAATCCTTGTCGGAGAAATAGTCCGATTAGAGCATCACCCCGATGCAGATAAACTTTGGATCTGTGATGTGAATCTCGGGGATCAAAGCGTTCAAATTGTCACAGGTGCCCAGAATCTCCTGGTTAATGATAAAATCCCCGTAGCTGCTCACGGAACAACACTTCCAACGGGTCAAAAAATCCGCAAATCAAAACTTCGCGGAGTGGAGTCGAATGGAATGCTCTGTTCTACGGACGAACTTCTTTTGAATGCGAGTTTTGGTGATCCTCGGAGTGAAGGCGGAATTATGATTCTTCCTCCGGAAACGCCGGTAGGGATTAGCCTAAGTGAGGTCATTCAAGGGGATAGTGTTCTTGATCTTGAACTCTATCCGAACCGCCCGGATTGTTTAGCGATGGTCAATGTGGCGCGTGAGATTTCTTCATTAACAGGAGAAAAAATCCATGTCAATTGCTGGGCGGAAACTGAGCAGGGACCGGATTATCCTGCGGATACGCAAACTCAGATCATTATTGAAGAACCGGAACTTTGCCATCGTTATGCGGCCCTTTTGGTTGAAGATGTGAAGATCGAACCTTCTCCGGACTGGATGCAAAAACGCTTAAGCGCAGCAGGAGTTCGACCGATCAGCAATATCGTAGATATTACGAATTATGTGATGCTTGAAATGGGGCAGCCGCTCCATGCCTTTGACCGGGACAAAGTTTCCGGGGCTGTCCATGTCCGCCGCGCCCGCGCTGGGGAAAAACTCATGACTTTAGACCATGCGGAACGGACGCTTGATCCTGAGATGCTTCTGATTGCGGATGATAAAGAAGCACTTGGCTTAGCCGGAGTCATGGGGGGATTAGATAGCGAAATTACGGACTCAACAACCCGAATCTTGGTTGAATCCGCTCATTTTTCCAATGTCAGTATTCGCCGTACGAGCCGCCGCTTAGGACTGCGTTCCGAAGCTTCCAACCGTTTTGAAAAAGGAATCAATGTTGCCGGAATTGCCGCAACGTTAGGGCGGGTGAGCGAACTTATCCTTCAATTAGGAGCAGGCCGTCCGGTAGGCTTTGTCGAAGAATGCAAAATTTTGCCGGAAGCCCGTACCGTAAAAATTACTGCTGAAAATACAAGTGCTCTTTTAGGAATGAGCTTTAGCCTAGAAGAAATATCGTCGGTATTAGATCGGCTTCAGTTTTCGTATGAGCCTAAAGATGGAGGTTTCCTCGTAAAAGTTCCCTCCTATCGTTCAGATATCCAAATCGAACAAGACCTTATTGAAGAAGTGGCGCGTCTAACCGGATATGACCGCATTCCAACGACACTGCCTCGAGGAAGCCAGACTCAAGGCCGCCGGACTCAGGAACAGGAGTTTCGGCGTAAGCTGCGGCATTTAATGGTGAACTTGGGGATGAATGAAGTACTGACCTATTCGTTTAATCGTCCGGATGCCGATAAGGCATGGGGACAGGCAGAGCGCGGAATTCCGCTGATGAATCCTTTGCGTGAAGAGTTAAGCGTGATGCGGACTTCGCTGCTTCCAAGCTTGTTAGAGGTAGCCGCTCGCAATGTGACACGCCGAAATTTAGATGTTCGGATTTTTGAAATCGGAAATGTATACCTGGGGACAGGAGAGCCATTAACCGAGTTGCCGGAAGAACGGCTGCGGCTTGCGGGACTTCTTTATGGCAAGCCTTCACGCCACTGGCTTAAATCGTCCAATGAATATAGCTTTTACACGGTAAAAGGATTGATGGAAGAGGTCGGTCAGGAACTTGGCATCAAACTTGAGTATCGAGTTCCGAAAAATACCGAACTTCTTCATCCGGGACGTTCAGCAGAAATATATCTGCAAGGTGAAAAAGTTGGTTTCATGGGTGAACTTTACCCAGCCATGGGCAAGGAGTCAGGACTGGAACATGCCCTCGTTTTTGAGCTGGAACTCAAGCCGCTGTTTGATGCCAGCGATAGGACGATTCGTGCAGCGTCTATTCCGCGTTTCCCTGCCGTTCAAAGGGACTTAGCGGTAGTTGTGGCCAAGGATATACCTGCTCAGGCTGTTATGGCACGTATCCGTGAGCTGGGAGGAAAGCTTTTAGAGAACGTTGATATTTTTGACGTATATACTGGCAAGCCGATTCCTGAAGACCGCAAGAGCTTGGCATTTGCTCTGCGTTACCAATCCTTGGAGCGGACGCTGACAGATGAAGAGGTTACCGCTTTAAATACAAAGATTCTTGAGGGAATCGAGAAGGAATTTGGCGCGGAGTCACGAAAATAAGCTGTAGAAGTATCAGAGAAATGGAAGAAACGCAGGTGGCTTATGTCGAAAGAGGATGGCAAAGTAACTGTGGAGATTTTTGGGGAAACACATGTTATTAAAGGCGCTGAAGACCCGGAGTATATACAAAAGATAGCGCATGAGGTCGATAAGAAAATGCGTTTGACAGCACAGCGTTTTCCTCGTCTAGCTGCGCATCAGATCGCTATTCTCGTCGCGCTTAATTTGGAAGATGATTTAGAAAAACTCCGGAAAGAGCAGGAAACATTGATGGAGCTGTTAGGAGAAAAAACGGAGTAACGGAAAGTAAAAGAACGAATGGAAAACTCAAAAACGAGTTCTGCATCAATAGGGTGCGGAACTCGTTATTTTTGCTTTTTACTCCTAATTTGGATAAACTAGAGAAGGAATAGTGTGAAGCGATTTAGGAGATAAAAATGCATTTTGTTATGATTTTTTTAGATGGTTTTGGGCTGGGCTCTGAGGAAAATAACCCTATTGTATCAGCTCGGACTCCCAATATGGATCAATTACTCGGCGGACATCTTCTTTGGGGTGATCGCTTCATTGCTGCAGGTAAGAGCAGGTTAACTTCCTTAGACGCCACTTTAGGAGTGCCTGGTGTTCCTCAAAGCGCAACCGGGCAGACGACGCTGTGGACAGGCGTGAATGCTTCGAAAGTTTTGGGTTATCATCTGAATGCATATCCTAATCAACAATTAGCTCACATCATTGCTGAAAAGAGTATTTTTAAGCAGCTTGCAGATCGTGGTCAGCAAGGAATGTTTGCCAATACGTTTACCCCTTTTTATGAGCAGCAGATTGCAAACGGAAAGAAGCGGCATTCTGCTTCGACCTTATCGGCACTGGCAGGCGGAGTAAAATTGCGGCGGATTCCGGATCTCAGGGAAGGCCGAGCGGTATATTACGATATGACGAATGCTTTTCCGCGGGAGCTCGGGGAGGATGTTCCCTTAATCTCACCTGAACAAGCGGGACGAAACTTAGGCAAGTTGGCCTTAAATTATGATTTTACGCTTTATGAGAGCTTCCTAACGGATGTCTTTGGACATAAGCAAAAGTGGGCGGAATCCATCCGGTTGATTGAACAAATCGACAGCTTCCTCGGAGGTCTCATGGATACAGTGAAGGATGAAGATGTTGCATGGCTATTAACGAGTGATCATGGAAATATTGAAGATTTTAAGATTAAGGGGCATACCCGAAATCGTGTCCCGGCATTAGCTTGGTCAAATTCTAAAATCGAATGGCCTCAGTGGACAAAACTGGAGGATGTTACTCCAGGGATTTTAGAAATTCTAAGTATTTAATCTAGATGCTCATACCCGCCAGTTGCAGCTGGAGCATAAAATAAAACGACGGCTTGATAGTCTGTCGGAATAACATAGGTTTTTGTATCTTTAGTCCTTAACTGTTTTCAGTTGAGGACTTTTTATGTTCTTAAAGGTTAATAAAAATAGCATATACCCTACAATTTTCTCATAATTCCAAATTGACATACATAATAAGTTAGAAGTATACTAAATACTAATTAAGCGTGACAATTTTAATATAATCATAACAAATTTAATCTTATTGAAATAAAGGACTAATACCTAACAACATGCAACCCATCTCATCCTAATGTAAAAAATAGAGGAGTCCTGATAAGGTTGACGGATGGACGGTTTACGAAGAAGAAACTGGGCGAGATTTTAATTGAAGCAGGCAAATTAACCTCAGTTGAATTGGAAAAGGCATTGATGGAACAAGCAAGGACGAGGAAACTTTTAGGGGAGGTATTGGTTGAGCTTCATTTATTGACGGAGAATGAAATTTTAGATGCCCTTGCCGAACAATTATCACTGGATAAGATCGATCTTGAAAGAGAATTTATTAACCCAGAGGTTGCTCGCTGCATTCCCCGGGAAGTAGCAAAGAAATATAAGCTTATTCCGATTCGTGAAAGTAATAATAAACTCATTGTTGCCATGAGCGATCCCTTAAACATTTTTGCGGTAGATGACGTGACCTTTATCACTCGGAAAGTAATTCAGCCCTGTTTAGCCAGTAGTAATGCCATCGAAAAGGCCATTGAGCATTATTTCAGTAAGCAGACAACGGATAAAGCACTGGAAGATCTAAAAAATGAATATAAGGTTGATCTTGATGACAAGATTGATCAGGATGTTATCATTGAGGTTCAAAGCGCACCGGCAGTAAGGTTGACAAATTCGATTATAAACCAGGGTATCTCAAACAATGCGAGTGATATTCATATAGAGCCGTTTAAAAACAATGTTAAAGTTCGTTATCGAGTTGACGGTACACTCGTCGAAAGCATGGAAATTCCTAAGAGTCTTTATTCCGCTGTTTCAACGCGTATCAAAATTATCGCTGGAATGAACATCGCTGAAAAAAGGATTCCTTTAGATGGCCGAATTGAAATGACGGTTAATGGGAACAGTTACGATTTTCGTGTCTCCTCTTTGCCCACCGTTTTTGGAGAAAAGATCGTTATTCGCATTCTTAACGGCGACAGTTTCCTCTTTAATCGAAGCGGGCTTGGTTTTACCGAATATGAAAATACATTGGTTGACAGTATTTTGAATTCTCCGTATGGAATTATTCTCCTCACAGGTCCGACGGGAAGCGGTAAATCGACGACACTTTATACCATGCTTCAAGAATTAAATACATCGGATAAGAACATTGTCACTGTAGAGGATCCTGTTGAATACACGTTGCATGGAATTAACCAGGTGCAAGTCAATAAAAAAGCCGGGTTGACCTTTGCCTCAAGTTTACGAAGCATTCTAAGGCAGGATCCCGATGTCATCATGATTGGGGAAATCAGGGATGAAGAGACAGCGCATATTGCGGTAAGAGCAGCCATAACCGGGCATCTTGTGTTATCAACGCTCCATACCAATGATGCACCGAGTACTTTGGCGCGGTTAGTGGATATGGGGGTTGAATCCTATTTAGTTGCGGAATCCATAGTAGGCATTATTGGGCAGAGACTTCTGAGAAGGCTTTGTCCGTTATGTAAGCAAGAATATGAACCCGGAGAAGGTGAGAAGAAAATATTAAAACAGAAAGATCTCCCGAAACTATACCGGGCAGTGGGATGCCCATCTTGCCACTATACCGGCTATAAGGGACGTCACGCGATCCATGAAGTCTTGATACTTAACAGTAAATTACGAACTTTGATCGAAAAAGGAACGAATGCGGAAGAGTTGCGGGGTATGGCGCTTGAGAATGGAATGGTTCCACTTTATGAGAATTGTAAACAACTCGTATTAAAGGGGGTGACCACCATCAACGAGATGGTTAAGACAGTCTATGCAAGAGATTAAAACGATCGATTTGGATGCTATGCTGGAGTATGCTGTAAAGATGGAGGCAACAGATATCCATCTTACGGTAGGCAGTAAGCCTATGCTGAGGTTGCAGTCATTTTTGCAGCCGATTGAAAGCTTGAAGACTGTATCACCAGAAATCACACGTGAAATTGCGGATTCTTGCCTTGATTGTGAAAGGATAGACCTTCTCAAGAAAAACGGCGTTGTTGATTCATCGTTTTCGAGAAATGGCTTAGGCCGCTTCAGGATTAACATTTTTAAACAGCGTGGAACCTACGCCGTGGCCATCAGAATTCAGCCGTTTATTATTCCCAAGTTTGATTCTTTGGGATTACCGCTGGTCATCAAGAATTTCGCCCGCCTTAAAAAGGGACTGGTACTGATTACGGGGGTTACGGGAAGCGGAAAATCGACAACATTAGCCAGTTTAATTGACGTAATCAATGAAGAACGACAGTGCCATGTGATAACAGTAGAAGATCCCATCGAATATTTGCACAAGCATAAACGGAGTATTGTCAATCAGCGGGAGATTGGTCTTGACGCTCCCACATTTCAAATCGCTTTGCGCTCGATTTTACGGGAAGATCCTGACGTCATTCTGATTGGGGAAATGCGGGATATGGAGAGCATTAGCATTGCTTTAACCGCAGCCGAAACGGGACACCTTGTTTTTTCAACCTTGCATACGGTTGGGGCGGCAAAAACCGTGGATCGGATTATCGATAATTTCCCCCCGAATCAGCAAAATCAGATTAGAAATCAATTGGCAACGGTATTAGAAGGCGTTGTCTCCCAACAACTGGTGCCAAGTTCGGATCGAAGCAGATTGATCCCCGTTACAGAAGTTATGGTCGTAAATCCAGCCGTCAGAAACCTTATCCGCGAAGGAAAACCGCACATGCTGAACAGCATTATTCAGACGGGAGCTCAAGAAGGTATGCATTCCCTTGAGGCAAATCTAGCAGAATTATGTCTTAAAGATTTGATCACACGAGAGGAGGGATTTTCCAGAGCTCAAGATAAACAGTATTTTCAACAGTTCTTAGCTAAAGGTGGTAAACACGAGCATGCCAACATTTACATATAGAGCAAAAAACTTAATTGGGGAACAAATGTCGGGGACGCATGAGGCCGCAGATGTTGAAGCGCTCACGGCCATGCTGCGGGAGCAGGGATATTTTCTGATTGATGTGCAAGCCGAGGGCAGGGTGCTTAGCCTGGACGACCTTTTTCAACGGATAACCATGAAGGACATTGCTCTTTTTTGTCGTCAGTTCTCAGTTATTATCAGTGCAGGGATCACGATCGTTGATGGAATAGGGATTTTACGCGATCAGATGGAAAAGAGAAAATTGAAGACCGCGTTAGAGGAGGTTCATGAAGAACTGCAGCGCGGAAGAGTGCTTTCTGCCGCCTTATCCGATCATACAACGATCTTTCCTGAATTTATGATTAACATGATTCGAGTGGGAGAAGCGAGCGGAACGCTGGATGTTATCATGAATCAACTTGCTGATTTCTATGAGAAAGAAAATAAGATTCGCCGCAAAATCCGGACGGCGATGACTTATCCGCTTATTCTGTTTTTTCTCACCGTAGGTGTCGTGACCATGCTGCTTATCAAGGTTTTGCCAACCTTTGCCGGGATTCTGCAGTCCATTGGCGGTGACTTGCCGCTTCTGACGAAGATTTTATTAGGAGTTAGTGAATTTTTTGTTAAACATCTGATCATGCTGACGCTAAGCGGAATTGTATTAATGGGTGTTTTGTCATATTTAGCCCAAAAGAGTGAAGTCAAATATTGGCTCGATTCTATGAAGTTAAAACTTCCGCTGCTGCGGAAGACGACGGTCAAGGTGATCACATCCCGGTTTGCCCGGAGTATGGGAATCTTGCTCAAGAGTGGTATTCCGGTTATTTCGGCAATTGAAATTATGAGTAATTTATTAGGGAACCGGGTTGCTGAACATAAATTTATTGATTGCTGTGTAGCGGTGAGAGAAGGAAAGGGGATTGCCGGACCGATTAAAAAAGTCGGACTTTTTCCGCCTCTTTTGATCCATATGATCACCGTCGGTGAGACGACGGGTGAACTGGATGAAATGCTCACGCGAACAGCCGGCTTCTTTGATGAGGAGGTGGAGGAAGCGATAGAGAAACTGACGGCCGCAATAGAACCCGCCATGATTATTGTTATGGCCGTGGTTATCGGTTCTATCGTGTTGGCAATTATGCTGCCTATGGTGAACATCATGAAGTCGGTTTACTAAAACTAAAGATTCAGGAGGGAAAAATCATGACAAATGCACTTATTAATCTGAAAAAGAACAAAAAAGGCTTTACCTTGGTAGAATTAGTTGTAGTTATCGCTATTATTGGTATTTTAGCAACTATTCTAGTACCAAGGTTCATTGGGTATACGGATGATGCTAGAGAAAAAGCGACTATATCAGAGGCAAAAAATATCAGGACTATTGCCGACACATATTATGCTAAAAACGGGAGCTGGCCAACAGTAACGAAAAGTGGTAGTACCTACAAAGTTGGGGATAACGCAACTGCATTTGACGGCGTGATAAAAGACTTTGTTTCTGGAGTGGCTTTAGATAATAATGTTTCATTAACTTCTGATGGTTCTTTTAAATATACAAAGAATAGTGTGACTGCAATAGTAGATGCAGCCGGTACTATAACGCACTAAATCGTTATTTAGAAGTAACGTTATGGCCCGGTGGCAATAACGTTACTTCTAAAAGAGGTAATGGATATTGGCAAAGCATAATGGATTTACTTTAATTGAAATAGTTATTGTGCTGGGAATCATCAGTATTACGCTGAGTATTGCCTTCCCCAGCTTGGTGTGTATCTGTAATGATACAAGAGAGACGGAGCGTGCCCGCCAGGAATATTCTGTAAATAAGGCTCTGCGGGAGTATTATGCACTGACCGGCGCCTATCCTAATCCGAGACACGATTCCTCAATGCCGAATCTAACTTCGGAAGAAATAAATCGTTTGGAGGATGCTTTCCAAGAACAAACCGGAGTTAATCTGGACATTGCCCATTATTCCTATACCTATAATGATACTAACGGAGACGGAGCCTATGAAATTAGTTCAATCAAGGCGGAAAGAAAATGAGCCGGTGAAAGAGCGATCAGTTTCCAGGAAAAACAGCAGGGGTTTTATGCTTAGCGAACTGATCGCTGTTTTGGCGATCATGGGTATCATAGTGGGTATGCTCGTATCCATGATGCGGACCGGGGGAACAATCTTCAGAAATGCTTATGACAGTGTGGATGCTCAAAATGATGCCAGAGTCGCCATGTCCTATTTAACTGTGAAAATCAGGCAAAATGATGCGCACGACGGGATTGATGTTGATTTGGCTTCCAATTCGTTTCCAGTCTTATCAATTAAGGATACCCAAAATACAGGTTTAACCTATTGGATTTATTTTGCTACAGGCAAATTAAGAGAGCAGCATGCTGCAGCCTTTAATAATACTGATCTCAGTTCAGGAACGGAAATTTCAACAATCAAAGATCTAGAAATGAAAAAAACAGGTGCAAAGATCGATCTGAAAGTTACTTCTGCCGATAATTCGGTGGATTTAAACCAGCAGGTTACTTTGCGCTCGCCTTAATAATGGAGCCTACGGTATTGGTCTAGCAGGAAGAAGATCTGATGGATTCGACAGATAAGGATTTCTGACCGGGAGGAACGACATGTTTAGGGATAAAAAGGTCTTGGGTATCGATATCGGCTCGCAGAACATTAAGCTCGCACTGATCAAGCAGGGCAGTCAGCCAGAGCTGATGGCTTGGGCGATGGTACCGACTCCGATAAATTGCGTACAGGATGGTATGATTCTAAATAATCAGGCCCTGGCAGAGGAAATCAAAAAGGTTATTAAAGAGCATAAACTGACGGCCCAAAAGGCGGCTGTCAATCTGAACGCATCAAGCATCGTGGTTCGGGAGCTTCGGCTACCGGCCCTTGAGGATAAAGAAATTAAACCGGCAGTTCGGTTTGGCTTATCCCAAAGTTTTCCGGACATAATCCAGACCCATTCTCTAGCGTTTAAGATTTATAACCGAACAAGCGAGTCTCTGGAGGGAATTACGACCTTATGTCCGCGCAAGATCATTGAGGATTATCAGGAACTTGCTGAAAAAGCGGATATTTCTCTTAAATATTTGGATGTTAATGCCAATAGTCTAGCCAAGGCCTACAAGAGTTTTGTGGATTTTCCGCAGACAGGGAACTCAGCCTTGCTTGTGGATATTAGAACGAACATGTCACAGGTTAATGTATTGCAGGAAGGGAAGATTATCTTAAGCCGAAATGTTACAGGCGGGTTGGCTTCTGTCGATAGTCTGGTTGAAAAATACTTTAATATGGCCCCAGAAGAGATTGCGGCGGCTCGCCTGAATGGTTATCAAAATTTGTCCCTGGGTCGGGAGGAAATCGATGCCTGCATCCGAATCGGGTATGCTTTCCTTGAGGATCTGATCAGGCAAACCCTTGAGTTTTGCAGCTATAACAAAGTGAAAGAAGGCATTAACAGTATCAGTCTCTGCGGAAGCGGCAGCGTATTTCCAGGATTGGAGAGTTATTTCAGCGCAATCTTTAATCTTCCCGTCCATTTAGCCCAAGCTAAGCATGTTTCCCCTGAAGCCTCGGAACAGTTTTACATTTTGCTGCCAGCTATTGGTGCGGCTTTGCGGGAGGACTAGAAAACATGAATGATATTAATCTGCTGCAAAATGAGCAGAAAAGTCAACGCGGGTATCAAGTGTTCGTTAAGCCTTCCATGATTATCCTAATAGGAGTTTTGTTGGCGTCCCTGTTGAGCTGCGGCATATTGGCCTTAATCGAGTGGAAGATCAGCAGAGATGGAAAAGCGATCGACCAGAAGATTAGAGCCTATGCAGCTATTGAAACAGAAAAGAAAGATATTCAGGTGAAACAGGAGGAAATTGCTCAGATGTCAAGCTTTATCAAGACAGTGGTTGCGAATACCACGATCAATACGCATATTTTGGATAGAGTTGCCGGAGTTATGTCGGAGGATGTGTTTATGCTTAACTATTCAGTGGACAAATCCGGGAATTTGAATCTGGTCGGAAAATCGAAAGATATTAACGATATTGCTTATTTCGTTTACAAACTTAAGGGAACGGGGCTTTTCACTGATGTGTCTCTTACGAATATCAACAATACAAAAGGGAGCAATTCTAATTCCGGAGCAGATATCTATGATTTCACAGCAGTGTTAAAGCTTAAAAGGTGATGTCAACATGTTGAAGCTTGATTTATCGTCCAACAAGAAATTAAATCTACTCAGAGGTAAAAAGCTAAACCCTTTTAAAAAGAAAAAAATAAACTTAAAGGGAAAGCATTTATTGCTTTCTAAAAGGGAGTTTATTTTATTAGGTCTCTTGATCTTTATCTTAGAGGGTTATGTCCTAGCTCATTATCTGATTATCCCAAAGTGGCAGCAGTTGAGCAGTGAACGAACCCATTACCGCGCTCAACAAACGCTATTGATGAATCTGAACAAGGATATGGCGAATAAGAATCAATTTGACGAACAGCTTAAACTTCTGGATTATAAGCTGAATACTCTTCGAGCGGAGCTGCCGTCTAATTTAACACAGGAAGATATTATCCTCAACGTCAATAAATATGCCGGTGAAAGACAACTGATGATTAAGGGCATAACCTTCACTAATGTATCAATGCTCAGCAAACAAGACTTTGCTGCAGGAAAAACACCGTCTGCTCAATCACAGAATAACGGAAACAACAGTGCTGCGGCCCCAACTCCTCCGGCTAATAATAGCAATACAGCACCTCAAAACGCCTCCGGTATGGTTTTAGTCGACGATATCAATATTTACTTCTCCGGAAGCTATGAAGCCTTGTATAACTTTATAAGCGACTTAGAAAAGAACGAGCGTCGGATTTTGGTTAGAGGGATCACCATTACTAAGGGTGATAACAATGCTTTGACAGGTGAGCTGGCTGTGGAATATTTGGGGTACAAGGGTCAGGACGATAATAGCAATTATCAGATGGAAACCCCTGCGATCAATGGTAAATTCGATATATTTGCTGCTTTCGGAGGTATAAATAACGCAGCTGCACCTGCACCTACAGCGAGTGCAGCCCCTGTTAAAGCATCAAACCCTAATCCTAATTTTTATCTTATCCTGAATACCTATGATGATAATGCTCCAAAAGTGATTATGGGGGATTATACCAAGGACGGAACAGAACTTTACAGTAATACCAATGACAAGGTTAGTGGCAAGTTGACTGTCAGCGGCAGTTTGGGCCATTTTTCCTATGTTTATGCTCTCGGTACAACGACCCAGAGCAAGGAGGGAAATCTGATTTTGGACGGAGGGAAATTGAGATTTGATGTCATTTCCCAGCACCGCAAGAGTGCAGGAGACAAGGTCAGCTTGGATATGATGGTCGAAAATAATACCGACTATCCATTGGTTGTTAATATTATCAATGATGACAAAGATACACCGCGTTTTAATTTGGTGAATAAAAGCGGTAATGTAACCGTAAACGGGTGATTTTAATGAAACTTGACAATCGGGGGTTTACACTGGTTGAAACCATTGCTGCGCTGGCTATTGTGGCCATTGTTTCGTCTGTAATCTTCCAAATGTTTGTGTTGTCAGGGACTTTCAATCAAAAAGCAAAAGAGATGGATATTGCCAATGTGATTGCAGTTAATCAGGCCGAAGCCTTTAAAAATGACCCTGATATCGATCCAATGAAATACAATACAAGTACATATTACAACAGGGCAGGTGTGAAGTTGGCGGATTCCACGGGAGCTGCTTTCAGGGTTGACAGTAATCTAACATCTATACCAAGCGGCGGTTCGGGGAATGTGTATTTACCGGATTCCGCCACCTCCTTGGATTTAGCAGCCTATACAGACGATAGCGGAGCGGTTACAGATTGTGATGTGCAGATCTCCGAAATCGAAGAACAGGCAAACGATGGAAGTAGCAGTCAACAGATAAAATATATCATTAAGGCCAAAGCACATGATGAAACCTCATATACGGAATTAGACAGAGTGGATTCTTCAAAAATAAAAAATAACCTAATCCCGATTCAAGTTAATTTTCCAGCTGGGGGAACGTACCCTCGAAATATATATGTAACCAATAATACCTCAAATGCCGAAGCAGAATTTTATGTCTTTAATGCTCAAGTCGAGAATCCGAAAATTACTTCTGATCAAATCGTGATCCTTAATACTGTCCGAGGAACCGTGGACATATCCTATGTTCCTGTTACTAGTTCCACTGACTTGGGATATCAATTAGATCTCGAGGTTTATCGTTTAAACGATAGTTCGAACGAAAAGTTGCTCAGTTATTCCGCTAATAAGTATCTTCATTAAGGAATTAAGACTGGAGATATGAATATGACACAACGGGTATGCACTGTTTCTGATCATGAAAAAGGGAATACCATGCTTTTGACGCTTGCAACCATTACGGTGCTGATGACCTTCGGGGCAGTTTCCATGATGACCGCACTGGCCGGTGTCCAGATGGGTGCTAAATATATGAACTGGTCTAAGGAATATTATGAATTGGATAGCAATGCGGAAGATCAGGTGAACCAATTAAACACGTTGCTGCAAGAGGCGGAAATACGTGCTCAAAATTATATGGCAGCTCAATACTACTTAACGGATAATCCTGTGGATATCTCATCTGACGAATTAAGAGTTTCCTTAGATGCTCAGACCTATATTAATGGCCAGTGGAAAAGCAAAGTCGAACCTTATTTGACGGACATGAGCGATAGTCCTTATCAAGAAAATAACAAGGAATTTGTGCAGGATGCTTTAAAAAGACTTTATTTCAATTATGCAGCCGAATTGCTTTCCAGTAACGGATATACGAAGGTTACCTACCTAAAGGACTCTAATGCAACGTTGAACGATTACCAGAATGCGCTGTTTGATGGCGGGACAGATGGGCAAAAGGCTTTGGATGAGGGCAGCCTGGCCGTAAAATTGGAGACGAAAAACAACATCAATCCGGATACCGTTAGCGGTAAATCCGTATCGGTTAAGTTGAAGGTGCAGTATGCTTTTAATGCGTTGCCGCAGACGAAGAAGTTCACCATCAAAGGAAATCCTGTCTGGGCCAATGCAATTACTGCCGCCGGCAGTATTGGCTTTGAGCAAGGAACAGGAACTACCATTAACGGGGATCTTTTTGCAGCGGACAAGGACGAAGACACGATTTTAAACGATAATGTTGTGCAAAAGGCAGGAATTTATAGTGCCGGTGCTGATGTGACAATCAATGGCAATGTCTATTCCAAAGGCAATTTGCATATCATCGCGAGTGACAGCAATCAGAGTGCCGGAATAACAGTCGCTAAATACCCCAATAATTTAAGCATTGATATGAAAAGTAAAATCTTTTCCAAAGATAATTTGCCAAATAATTTGTTTTTTGATACTCAAGCAGCCGACTGTGATTCAAGCGTAAATCTTCAGGATTATACTCAGGACTCCATACCGGACGGAAAAAAGTACATTCCTTTTGTATATAAGGACGCAAACGGGGGAAATGTTTACTGCAACAGCCTGTCTATTGACGAAAGCTATGAGGGACGGAAAGTTGATCAAGGCCAAATTGAAGTCAAAGGAAATGTCAGCACCTATGATGATATTCAAATGGATGGCACAAATTCCGAAATCACAGTGGATGGAAACTACATCGGAGTTAATTCAACTGCAGCCAATGGGAATCCGAATGCCAGCAGCTCAGTCATTAATAATTCGCCCGAATCCAGCACGATAAACTTCAAGGGCAATTTTATCGTACCAGGAACGGCTTTTGTTCAGTACAACGGAGTAAAGAAAAATGGAACAAGCAGCTTTGCGTGGGATAGTAATAATTTGTTTTATCAAACGGGTGAAAGTATAACAGCCAGAAATGGTGCCCTCTTTAGTTCCTATTTGGACAATGTGTCCGAGTCTCTCGCAGGGACGTACAATTATGTTTATGATCAATACACAACGGATCCGCAGACAGCGGATGAGAGTAAAATCAAATCCTTCTATTTGCTGCGGGGAGAGAATAGGAGTGAACCGGGTTCAGATATTCTCGATGCTAAAATACGTCAACTTATGGATTCTCTGGCAAATAAGGAGTTTGTGACTCGCATTTTTTCCGGATCAACCGTTAAGGGATATTCTCTTGGCGCAGCAATCGTACATCAAGGGCCCAGTCCTAAAGCCAGTGTTTTTAGTTCAAATTCAATTTCCAACTACGTGGATAACCAGTTAGCATATGATACCTTCAAAAGTTATTTGAGCAATATCTTTGTTGCCAAGACCCAGAATCTAGGCACCGCAAATAAACAAGCGATTCGTTTCAATACAGATTTTGTGGATAAGGCAGTGGTGCTTGATCCTAATGATTCCGGCAAGCTGCGTTCCGGAGTTGCCGCGACCTTTTCAAAGCTGCCTTATTCCTTTGTTTATATTAAGCAGAATACCGATAGCACTACCAGCTTGGAACTTTCGGGTGATCGCAGTGGGATCATTTACTGCGAAGGAAATTTGAATCTTTATGGCAATGGGTCATTCAAAGGGGCAATCATTTGTGAAGGCAATGTAACGGTATCAGGGAACCCAACAATTAGCTATGATGAGGGTGTAATTCGGTACATTTTAAGAACTAACGGCGTTGCCAGAGCATTTTTTGCTCCGGGAGAAATGGGCACGGACTATAGTATGAGCTATGAAACAACGGCCTCTGATGGAGGGATGCGCGACAAAGGGGCGGTACGTTATTCAGTTCTTGAATGGAAGGAAGAACAGAACTGATTTTTCAAATAAAAATGGAAAAGGGAGGTGAGCTTGCAGATAAGCTGCAAGTGACGCGTATGATGAAGAAAGTCAAAAAGTTAGGGCCGATTATATTAGCTTTACTCATAAGTTTGACTTTCCTTCCTATACCCTATGGGGTGGCACCGGCTCAGGCTCAGAGTGTTCGGGCGCTGGAAGTATTGGAAGTGCAGCCGGGAACGTCATACGATTTAACGAACTTTGATTGGTCTTTCATCCCTGATCGTACGGTGCATCTGACACAGATGTCTATGCCTGAATTTATTAGTAAAATCGACGAAATCAACGGTAAATATGATATTGTCTATATCGGCAACAATACGGGCTCTTTGCTAAACCCAGCATCTTATTCCGCCTTGGGAAGTGACTTCGGCATTACTATTCTTCCTGAGGGTGGAATAAATGGTATTTGTTCAAAGGAGTATTACAGCGATAATGATATCACGAATAAAAGAGCTGCGGTTTTGAAGGACTTTATCAGCTCAAAGCAGCTGACTATTTTCGATCAAAGCATATTCAACGCTTGGTCTTGCCTGAAAGATACAAAGCTCTATCAAAATTTTCATAGCGATGTCAATAATGCCAACTATCCTAATGTTGTTTTAGTCGATACTTCATTTTGTTTTTGTAAAGCGTCAAATGTAAGAACTGCTTTTTCGGTTTATATGAACAACAGCCAAGTCGCGAAAAGACCTGAACTTACTTTAAACAGTAAACCAAGTGAATATGATGGCACAGACAAGAGTTATCAGAAGGATAAGTCGATGGGCTTTAATTTTGACATCCGGAGTAATAGCAGTACCAACGATTTAACGGTAAAACTATACCAAGATATTAACGGAGACGGTATTTTCAAAGCAAAAGATGATTATGCGGGTCAATCTGAACAGGTTTATGAATTGGATCATCGCAACAGCGGTACGGGCTGTACGGTTAATTATCGTTTGCCGGATACCTCGATTGGACTTGGACTGCAGCCCTGGAAGCTGGAAATAACCGATAATGGAACAGGAGCAAAATCCTATGTTACAGGAGCGACTGCATTTAAAGCAGACAGCGGCAATGAATTGAAAATTCGGGTTTTACAACTGAAACCGAGCGGAAATACATTTTCCGTTTACGATGATCTAAAGAATGCAAATGGACAAAATTTACTGTATAAAGAGGGAGTTTATAATATTTCGGTTACAGAAATGAGTGTAAGCGATTTTAATGCGGCGTATGCTGATTTGCAGTTCGGCACTCCGCCCAGCAAGCCCGCCAAGGTTAACGGTGAGAATAAAACGGCACCGACAGATTTAAATGGTAACTATGACATGGTCATTATGGGCTTTGCGGATATATATGGAGGTAATGATTTAACGAATAATAATGCACTTCAGGCTTTGCAAAATTTTATCAAAACGAACCAAAGTGTTATGTTTACTCACGATACGCAGACATACGATGTCAAAAGTCCAGGTACATGGGCCTATAATATGACTCAAAATTTCCGCAGTCTTTTAGGCCAACAACGTTATTACCGCACGGCACCGGACTCCACGCGATATTATGATCCCATGCCGAATGCCTGCAAGGATTCCTATGGTTTTAGCAATTTGACGCTGGATCGCGCTAACTTTGGATTAAAAAACGGTTTGGTAACGTTTCAGACGACGACTCAAGCCCATAAAATCAATGATAATTTGGTGACTCAATTTCCTTTTATTCTCGGGGATATTCAAGTCGCACCTACTCATTTTCAATATTTTCAATTGGATTTAGAGGATGAAAATATTGTTCCGGTCTATACTCTGAAAAATTCATCACGGAGCACCATTTACGCTCATCCGGGCGACGGACGAAATGACTATTTTACGTATACTAAAGGGACGATTACTTTTTCGGGAACAGGTCATAGTCGACCGGATTCCGTCGAAGAAGATAAAATGTTTGTCAACACGATCATTAAGGCTTCGCGTGGGGCCAATCATGCGCCAACGCTGGAGATCCATGGAATTAGCGATGGGATGAATATTGCCACTGTATCAACGAGTATTGATTTTTCTTTTAAGGCCACAGACATTGATCTCAGGGATCAATATCTAAATGCTGATATTGAACTGGCAACGAGTCAGGATGGATCGAATTTCAGTGACTATCAGAAGGTTAAATCCTTTAGAGCGGCAGACGATGTTAATTCAAGGTTGCAAAATGGTGCAATACAGCCGGTCAGCATTGCGAAAACAGCCGATCCGAATATTAAAGCCTACAAAGTTAAAGTCGTTGCTTTTGACGATTCGAATGCGCAGGTGAGTCAGGAAGTTCTCCTCAATAATGTGGATGAAAATATCATTCAGAACCCGAGTATAACGTCGCGGAGCGGGTATTCGCAAATGTCTGTCATTAAGAATGAGGCACTGCAAACCAATATTGGCTTTACACTAATCCGGCCGGCAGCCTCTTTCAAATTGGATTTGGCCAATAGTTTAAGTGGAAGTACGATGGACGTTGAAATTTCCAAGGTGTTATGCGACGGTAAGGAAATCGAATTTAATGTGGATAACGGCGACCATGAAAAAATATATCCCAAGGACTCCGCTTTTCCGGATGGTACGTACACAATATATGCCGCAATAACCTTGGGAGACGGTGATATGCAGGAAGGGCAGAGTTTTACGGTTACATTAACTCATCAAACGTCAGCGCAGGATGCGGTTAATCAATCTGAATATAATATCACTTCTGAGCCATCGCTGAAAATTTATGTTGTTTCGTCCCCAAAACTTCATTAATGGGGTAGGGTTAGAAATTTTAAAAAGGATGAATGATATGGAAGTTACCTACGGTGTGCTGGTCTTTATCGTAGGTTTAGCGATAGGATCTTATCTTAATGTTTGTATTTTTCGAATTCCTAAGGAAGACTCCACTGTATTTCAGCCGTCCCGCTGCCCAATCTGTAATACGCGACTAAAGCCTGTGGATCTTATACCGCTCTTAAGCTACCTGTTGGCGCGTGGAAAATGCCGGTATTGCAGGCAGAAGATATCCCCTCGTTATTTTCTCGTGGAGTTATTAGCGGGTATACTTTCTGTGGTTTTGTATTTTCAATGGGGATGGACGATTGATCTGGCTGCTTTCCTATTTTTGAGCTATGTATTAATTGTCGTTTTGTTTATTGATGCGGAACATATGATTATTCCGGATGAACTTGTTATCGCCGGTCTTTGCGCGGGAGGAGTCCTTTTAATCTACAATTTGTTCAGACCGTTTCAGATTTATGCTGACCGGAATTGGTGGAATCCATTGCTCGGTCTCGTTATTGGCTCAGGTTTTTTGCTGGCTGTTTTATTGATCGGAACAGCTCTTTACAAAAGTGATGAGGTTATGGGCCTGGGTGATGTGAAGCTGATGGCGCCGATTGGTTTGTTTTTGGGCTGGCGCATGACCTTACTCGCACTTTTTATTTCTGTTGTTCTGGGAGGACTCTTTAGTCTTGTGTTAATTCTAATCGGGAGGGCTACCCGAAAAAGTGTTATTCCGTTTGGTCCTTTCATTGTTCTTGGAACCTTGATCAGTATATTATGGGGTTGGAAAATTGTTCATTGGTATTTAGAGATAGGGCATATTATGCTGCCTTGATAAAACTATACTTTTTCTATATACTATTAAAATGACAGCAAGAGAAAAGAGTATTTCATTCTTTGGTTTTTGGCTGAATACCTGTATAATGAAAACATAAAAAAGAAAAAGAGGACGTAGCTGGGGTAATTAAGTGATTAACCGTAAGTTACGTCCATTTCAATAACGTTTATAATTTAAAAAGGTTGGACTTATTATGGGTTTAAGAGCATCCCTGAATGCTCGAAGTTATTTTGCAGAAATAATAAGGATAGCCTTATTTTTATTTAAGATATTTGTTTAAAGATATTAATGAAGCAACTGGAGACAATTATTTTCGCAGAAAAGAGGATTAGTATAAAAATGGCGGATCGAATAAACTCTAACAGACCTGCGATGGAGTTGCTGGCTCCGGCCGGTACCTTCGAAGCCTTTAAGGCAGCGGTTGAGAATGGGGCGGATGCGATTTATCTTGGGGGAAAAAGCTTCAGCGCACGTGCCAGCGCGGCAAACTTTGATACCGAGGAGCTTCGGCATGCAGTTCAATATGCCCATGAACGGAACGTAAAGGTCTATACAACCGTAAATATCCTGATCGCCGATCAGGAGTTCCCAGAGCTTTTTGAGTATCTTTTTTCCCTTTATGAGATAGGAGTGGATGCGCTCATTCTCCAAGATGTTGGAGTTGCCGAGTTAATTCAAAGCATTTTGCCTGAAATCGAACGCCATGCCAGCACTCAAATGACGGTCAATACCTCTTGGGGCGCCCAACATTTGGAAGGTTTAGGTTTCCAGCGCGTTGTTTTAGCAAGGGAAACTTCAGCGGAGGAAATGACATCCATTGCTCAGTCGACACCCATGGATATCGAAGTTTTCGTCCATGGTGCGCTTTGTGTTTGCTATTCCGGACAATGCCTGATGTCCAGTTTTATCGGAGGAAGAAGCGGAAATCGGGGACGATGCGCTCAGCCTTGCCGGATGACCTATCAGTTAGTAAATGAGGAACGGACAGATGTTTTAAAGGAGTCAAATCCAGGGGAACATCTTTTAAGTCCGCGCGATATGAATTTAGTGGAAGAAATCAATCTGCTTAAAGAGAGCGGCGTTTATTCCTTAAAGGTTGAAGGTCGGATGAAACGGCCTGAGTATGTAGCGACAGTCATTCGAGTATACCGCCAGGCCTTGGATTATACTCTATCTGAGGAAGCACAGCAGAGCGGCTTAGAACCTATTGGTGAAGAGGAAAAACAGGAGCTTTTGCAAATCTTTAACCGTGATTTCACGCAAGCCTATCTCAAAGAACATCCGGGTGCGGAACTCATGAGTTATATGCGCCCGAATAACCGGGGAGCTCGCTTGGGAAGAGTTATAAAAACCTACGATAATCGAGTAGAATTGAAATTAGAAACAGTGCTTCGCCCAGGCGATGGGATCGAGATTTGGACAAACCGCGGCCGTGAGGGAATTTCCGTAGGCACGATTTGGCAGGGTAAAAAGGAAATCTCTGAAGGGAAACCAGGTGAGCATGTCCAAATAGCTTTTACGGGCAGTAAAGCCAGACTGGGCGATCGAATCTTTAAGACGTTTGATGAACAACTGATGGAAAAAGCCCGCCTCAGCTTTCAAGAGGGTAAAGAACAGCGCAAGCGCCCGCTTAAAGCTCGTTTGAGCGGTGCAGTGGGAGAAAACCTTACCTTGGGAATGCGGGATGGCGAGCGTCAGAGCAAGGTTCAATCTGCAAACCCCGCACAGCAGGCGTTGAAACGCCCGCTGACCCATGATTATGCCTTTCAGCAGTTAAACCGCTTGGGGACGACTCCTTTTTATTTAGAGGAGCTGGTTTTGGATTTACAAGGAGAAGTCATGCTTCCCGTCAGTGAATTGAATGAAATGCGCCGGGCTGCTGTAGAGGAACTTTTGAAAGATGAAGCTCCGGTACGGCAACCTATTTTGTCTGATGTTTATCACCAAAGAGTTCGGGATTGGAAGAGAAAGCTAATTGAGGAATGTGAAGACTATAAGCCGATGAATTTCTCAAAGGTTAAAGGGCAAAAGGTTTCTCATCATCGCCAAAAACGTGAAATTCAGAGTTTGGCAGCTTACCGGTTAACGGCAGCCGTAAGTGATCTGGAATCCGTTCGGGCAGCGCTGCAGGCGGGAGCGAAGCGTGTTGCGATGGGAGGAGAACGTTGGCGTTCACGACGGGGAATGACAATAGAGGAAATCGAGTCAGGAGCAGAACTTTGTCAAAAATATGAGGCTCAGGCCTTATGGCGCCTCCCCCGAATCCTCAATGAGGAGCAAAGTGTTAAGTTGCAGAAAGCGCTCCTAAAACTCAGGGAATCCAAGCACCGTCCGCGAATTTTGTTGAGCAATTTTGGAGAACTGGAGCTTTTAAAGGAAGTCGATCCGGAGTGGGAATTTGAGACGGACTTTTCCTTAAATGTTTTTAACCAAGCCTCTTTGGCTTATTGGCTAAGACAGGGAGCGAAGGGTGTTACCCTTTCTCCGGAATTAGAGCATCAGCAATTGGATTTATTAGGACAATGGCCGGGAACGGAAATTTTGGCCTTTGGAGACCTCGAGATGATGGTCAGTGAATACTGCCCAGTCGGAGCGACCTTAGGCGGAAAAAAAGGAAAACAGTGCGGTGCACCCTGTGTGCGGGAACCCCATTACCTAAGAGACCGTCTTAAGTATGATTTCCCGATTGAGACGGATTTGGATTGCCGTATGCATTTATTTAATGCTAAACGTTTAAACCTCTATAAAGAACTGGGTGACATTGCTCAAAAGGGAATTGAAAATATCCGGTTGCAGCTGAACCGCGCAACACCGGAGCAAATCCGGGATACCGTTCGTGTTTTTTTGGAGGGTTGGGACAAGGCTTTAAGCGGGACTAAAATAACAGAACAAGATGCTGAAGAAGCTAGTTCCTATTTGGAAGCGCGCTTCCCTGAAGGGTTTACCAAAGGACATTACTTTAGAGGAATACTTTAAACATTTACTTTAAACATTAAGATAAGATCTTTAGAGATCAAAGGAGAGAAGTATGGTCATCAATGAGCGGGTTATCCGTAAATTGGATTTTGATAAAATCCTTGATCGTTTAGCGGGCTTCTGCCTTTTGCCCCGTGCCCGGGAAATGGCAGAGGCACTTCGCCCTTATAACAATCGGGGTCAGGCGCAGGCGGCACTTGAAGAAACAGGCGAAGGTAGAGCCATTCTAAGAACAAATCCTCTCTTCTCTGTACGAGGGGCAAAAGAAGTGCGTCCGCTATTGGAACGAAGCATTCGAGGCGGGACGTTAGCTCCGGAGGAACTTTTAAATATTCGGGACACTCTTAAGGCTGCGCGGCTCGTGAAGCAAAGCATTCTTGACGGAAAGCTCGAAACACCCCATTTTCGGGAAGTTGTTATTGGGATTGATCCGCCGCGGGCGATAGAGGATGAAATATCCCGTTGTATTACTGAGGATGGGACTGTCGCTGATCAGGCTTCACCGGAGCTTGCGGAATTTAGACGCTCTATTATACGTTTGCAGCAACGGATCAGAGATACCCTGGATGGGATCATCCGCAATCCTTCCAAGCAAAAGATCTTACAAGATCCGATTATTACTCAACGCTCCGATCGCTATGTCGTACCTGTAAAGCAGGAATATCGCCAAGCATTTCCGGGAATTGTTCATGATCAATCGGCGAGCGGAGCAACGCTCTACATTGAGCCGATGGCCGTTGTTAACCTGGGTAATGAATTAAGGGAAGTTATTCTTAAAGAACAGCGGGAAGTTCAGCGAATTTTAATGATGCTTTCTTCTCATGTGGAGGGAGAAGCGGAGCGAATAGCCGATGCCCATGAGGGATTAGCTTATGTGGATTTCATACTGGCGAAATCGCAATTAAGTGAACGAATGAATGCGGGCGCTCCTGAACTTACCGAAAAACAGGAGATCAAGCTGGTTGAGGCCCGCCATCCTTTGCTCAGCGGTTCAGTTGTTCCCTTAAGCATTGAACTCGGCAAGACGTTTGACACGGTTGTGATTACAGGACCAAATACCGGAGGAAAAACGGTCGCTTTGAAAACGGTTGGTCTCCTGGCCGCTATGGCGCAATCCGGGCTGCATATTCCAGCCGAATCCGATTCACGCCTCGGGATATTTACGCGGATTTTTGTTGATATTGGGGATGAACAGAGCGTTGAGCAGTCCTTAAGTACCTTCAGCGGCCATATGAAAAATATTGTAGAAATTGTCCAAGGGTCAGACAGCCGATCCTTGGTCCTTCTCGATGAAATCGGGGCGGGAACGGATCCAACTGAGGGAGCAGCCTTAGCGATGGCTATCATTTCGGAGCTTCATGAACGAGGCTGCCGAGTCATTGCTACGACTCACTATGGAGCGCTGAAAAGCTTCGCTTATAATACACCGCGTGTGGAAAATGCATCTGTCGAATTTGATGCGGAAACGCTGCGTCCAACGTATCGATTATTGATAGGAATCCCAGGCAAAAGCAATGCGTTCTATATTGCGGGACGATTGGGCCTGGATTCCGCTGTTTTAGAACGGGCAAAATCCTTCGTCACAGAACGGGAGATGCAGGTTGCTGATTTGATTGATAACTTAGAAGATACCCAGCGCGAGATTGAACGTGAAAAAAGCCGTGTTCAAGAAGAGCGCCAAAAGATTGAAAAAGAAAGCCGTCAAATCAAGGAGAAATCATTAGAACTTGAAGAGGATTATCAAGAACTTATCGCTTTAGCTCAAGATGAAGCGACAGAGCTTCTGCGAAAAACGCGGCGTGAAGCGGAGCAATTGATTGATGAATTGAAACAGGCCCTGAAAGAAGAACACAAGGACCAGCGGGCAATTGAACGCGCGCGCCAAGGGATTAAGAATCTTTCGAATAAGGTTGGAGTTAAAGAGCGGTCGCCTAAAGCAACAGATGGAGTATCTCCCAATGAGATCGGCCTTGGGCAAACCGTGTATCTTACCAAGCTGCGCCAGAAAGGCTATGTTCTTAAGCTTCCGAATGAAAGCGGAGAGGTTCAAGTTCAAGCGGGTGTGATCAAGTTAAATGTCCCCTTAGCTGAACTGCGCCTTGTCAAAGAAGAAAAGGCAAACAAACCGCGCCAGGCGGAGACGTTTGGACAGGGACGTATTGGCTTGGCGAAAGCCCAAGCTGTACGAAACGAAATTGATCTTCGGGGAATGCTTGTTCAAGAGGCTACGGAAGAGTTGGATAAATATTTGGATGATGCAGTATTAACCGGAGCCGGCGTCGTATATATCATTCACGGTAAAGGGACAGGTGCTCTGCGCGCTGGGGTTCAGGATTTTTTGCGAGGCCATCCTCATGTGAAGTCTTTTCGCTTAGGTCAGCACGGAGAAGGGGATTTAGGGGTTACCGTTGTTGAGTTAAAGTAGTTTTTTAATAGAGCCTTGGGAAAATACAGGCCAAAAAAATAAGAGCCTTCATCCTTAGAACGATACATCGTTGTTCATAGTGGATGAGGCTCTTTTTAGGTTTTAGTTTAAGAAGTTTAACCTTTCAGGTTAAATATTTAGTTTAACGACAGGCGAGGTTTCTGAAATAGCCTGCGTTTTTGGATCTTTAAGAATAGCTTTAAAAGTATATTGTCCCGAAGGGGGTGCCTTTCCCTCTATTCCTAAGGGAATAGATATGATATTTGATTTTCCGGGCTGAGCTTCAGGTGTGAAAGATTGGAAGCCCTCTTGACCAGGATATTGTACATATAGGACTAAGGTTAGACCTTCACTTCCAGCAGGGTAGGAAACCGGAATACTGGCGACTCCCTTAGCGGCATCAAAAGCGACAGGTCCAAGTGTCGGAATAGGCATTCGTGGATCACCTGCTGTTGAGGTGGTCGGTTTGTCAGACCCTCCTTTATAATACTCTGTCGGAGGCTGATAGGGTGCCTCGTCACTTGGCCAAGGAGCATATGAGCCCCGGTCGGTAATGTTAAGGAAGACCTTAGAAACCCTGTTACTCGTTTTATCGCCGGCAAGGAAACCTGGATGATCGGCATCAATTTCCTTTGTCACCCATGCATCGCTGGTTTGGGTGGGGAAATTACCTTCAGCAGCAATTTCAGTTTGAATAAACTGGCTGGGGGTTAAACTACTGGGTAAAAGCCCCGATTTCGCATCGATTGCCCCGCTGGTAATGCCTGCAGGTTGTTTGAATTCGGTCTGAACAGGTTGGTCTTGAAGTGCAGCGGTCATGACCTTTTTCCAAATCTGAGCCGGATAACTTCCCCCGTAGACTTTCCTTAAATAGTGGTTGCCGTCAGGATCTTTATCGTAGCCCATCCATACAACTCCGACATAATTCGGGGTATATCCAGCGAACCAAGCATCGGGGTTTCCGGATTTATTGCCATATTTAGCAGGGTCTAGCGAAGTTGTGCCTGTTTTCCCGGCTACAGCCCAATTTCCAATTTGCGCACTATAGGCGGTACCGTTTGTGACAACGCTGCGAAGCAGATTGTTCATAAGGTATGCAGTAGTTTCTTTCATGACCCGTTCGGTTGTTATCTTCGGTGTAATTATTTCTTTGCCATTGGCATCTTGAATTTTCTCAATTGCATGAGGGGTAACACGTACGCCATTATTGGCAAAGGTACCATAGGCGGAGGCCATATCCAAAGTCGTGACCTGTGCTGTTCCTAACGCTAAACTCAGTACCCGATCACTATTTTCTAAGGGTAAGCCCATTTGGTCTTTACCAAATTTCCAGCCATAATCCACGCCGATTAAATTCATCAGTTTAACGGCGTAGACATTAACCGAATCCTCCAGTGCAAAGCGCATAGTAATCCGGCCCTTCCAGCCCGCGGATTCCGTATCAAAATCGACGGGTGACCAGGTTTTACCATTGCCGCCATTATAACTGACTGGCTCATCATCGAGGACGGTTCCGGGGTAGAAACCCCCTTTTTCCAAGGCAGGAGCATAGACCACTAAAGGTTTGATCGTTGATCCCGGTTGACGGTAAGATTGAGTTGCCCGGTTTAAGCCAAGGGCTGTTGTATATTCACGGCCTCCGACGACTGCCCGTACTGCTCCTGTTGTAGGGTCGATGACACTCATCGCTCCTTGGACTTTGGTGCTGTCGACGCTTTGCGGGAAATTAGCGGGATCTGCAAAAGCAGCCTCGGCTGCACTTTGAATTTTGGCATCAACGGTGGTATAGATTCTTAAGCCGCCGTTAAAGATTTGGTCAGGGGTGAGTTTATAGTCATCCCCTTCAAGCTCTTGAATAACATAGTCGACAAAATACGGAAACTTAAAGTTTGAACCGGCAACCGTTGCTTGTTGAGATGTTGTTCGCGTTTTTTTCATATTATCGACATACGCAAAAGTTGTGTCTTTATATTTGCTATACTCATCTGAGGTGATGATCCCGGCATCCTTCATTACTCCAAGAACAGTAGTTCTGCGCGTTTTCGCTGCCTCAGGATGAACATAGGGGTCATAGCCGCTCGGTGCTTGGGGAAGTCCTGCAAGAAGCGCAACTTCTTCAGGAGTAAGATCTTTAATCTCTTTTCCGAAGTAGGTTTTCGCTGCAGCCTGGATTCCAAAAGAGGATTCGCCAAAGTAAATACGGTTTAAATAAAAAGTTAGTATTTCATCTTTGGTATATTCGTGTTCAATCTTTAGTGCAAGCGCAACTTCTTGAACCTTACGGGTTAGGCTTTTGGATGTTGGATCCTCAATGAAGGCATTGCGGGCAAGCTGAATGGTAATCGTACTTGCGCCTTCTTTAGTGGATCGTGATTTAATGTCATTGATGGCAGAACCAATAATCCGAATGGGATCGACACCATAATGGCTGTAAAAACGTTTGTCCTCAACGGCTACAAAAGTCCTTTTAATAAGATCCGGGATTTCTGAGGATTTTACCATTTGGCGATTTTCGTTTGCATGAAGGGAAGCAATTTGTTGTCCGTCTTTATCATAGACAATAGAAGTTTCCTTTGTGTTTGTTAAAGCAGCGGGATCCCATTTTGGAGTCTTGGCAACTGCGTAAATTACAAAAATCAATACTGCAATCAGGGCCACTGCCATAATTGAACCACCGGTCAGAAGAAAGACACGCCATTTTGATAAACGTCGTTTCTGCGACGGTCGGGTCGGTTTCCTCGGGGGAGACGCCATTTTGTTACCTCCTAATAGTCAATCCATTTAGAAATTGTCCTTCGTTACTGGTGTTGGAAAGCCTAAGAATCATTGAATGCGGTTGTTTTTAATGGATATAAAACATAATAAGTGTATTTAGTAACACATCGAAATTATATCATACTTTAGATAACCAATAAAACTAACCCGTTTCCAAGGCTATAGACGCATTAAGGTTGATATAAACGAGATAAGAAAGTATAATTTAATACAACATTTACGGCAGGGAGGAGCATTAACTTGCATATTTTTGATGATTTAAAAAACAGAGGACTTATATACCAAAATACAGATGAGGAAGCTTTACGTAAGCGTTTAGATAAACCGACAACTCTTTATTGTGGATTTGACCCAACAGCAGATAGTCTGCATATAGGGCATTTACTTCCTATTTTGGTTCTACGGCGCTTTCAACTGGCCGGACATCGTCCGATTGCTTTGGTCGGGGGTGGAACCGGTTTAATTGGCGACCCCAGCGGTAAAGTGAATGAGCGGACGCTCAATCCTAAGGAAACGGTTGAAGAGTGGTCTTCCAAAATTAAATCACAATTATCTCGCTTCTTAGTTTTTGATAGCAAAGAAAACCCTGCAATCCTTGCCAATAACTATGATTGGCTGGGTTCTCTGAATGTCATTGAATTTCTTCGGGATATCGGCAAGAATTTTTCAATCGGAACGATGCTTGCTAAAGACTCGGTTGAATCCAGAATGAGCCGGGGTATTTCCTTTACAGAATTCAGTTACATGATTCTTCAGTCTTATGATTTTATGAAATTAAATCAGCTTTATGACTGCGAATTGCAGGTTGGCGGTCAGGATCAATGGGGAAATATCACATCAGGAACGGATTTAATCCGCCGGGTATCGGTAAATGAAGTTAAAGAGGTCCACGGGCTAACCGTACCGTTAGTTACGAAAAGCGATGGAACAAAGTTTGGTAAAACCGAAGGTGGAGCTGTTTGGCTTGACGCAGAAAAAACCTCCCCTTACAAGTTTTATCAGTTCTGGCTTAACTGCGATGATCGCGATGTCGTAAAATATCTTAAATACTTTACTTTCCTGCCGATTGAGGAAATCCTGGCATTAGGAGAAGAAGTTGAAACTCAACCGGAAAAAAGAAATGCGCAGCGTGTCTTAGCGCGTGAAATGACGGAATTGGTCCATGGGCGTGAGGCGAGGGAACGAGCAGAGAAAATTTCTCAGGCTCTCTTTACCGGCGGCTTAGAGAACCTTAGTGCCAAGGAAGTAGAAGAAGGGTTCAGCGATGTTCCGTCAACTACGATCAATGATCAAACTATTCCATTGGTCGATCTCCTCATTCAAGTTGGAGCAGTTACTTCCAAACGGCAAGCCCGGGAATCCATCGAAAGCGGAGCGATTTACCTTAACGGGGTTCGGCATACAGATACAGCTTCCGTTGTTTCCGAGCTGAATAAGTTAGATGATCAATATTTAATCATTCGCCGCGGGAAGAAAAATTATTTTTTAGCAAAGCTTGAAAAGTAATAATATAGGGTTTTAGATTGCTTAAAATAGACATCAAAAAGGGACTATCCGTGACGGAAGTCCCTTTTTGATGTCTAGATACTATGATCAAATTTATGTCTCTGATATCGATAATAGAAGGCTGCAGAACTATCTAATAGTTTAGACCTACGTTATTGCGGGCTTTAGTTACATATTCTTGAGCTACTTTTCGTGTTTTTTCTGCTCCCATTTTAAGCACGTCATAAACATAAGCTTTATCTTTGGAGTATTGCTCGCGTTTTTCGCGATAAGGGGTGAAGTATTCCCAGATGACTCCAAAAAGTTCCTTTTTTACATCCCCATAACGTAAGCCTGGAGTTTCAAAGCGTTCCTTCAGTTGCTGTTTTCCTTTATCATCAAGGAATAAGGAATAGATTTCGAAGAGCGGATTATCCTTAATGGGTTTGGGTTCCTCAACGGGCGTCGAATCTGTTTTGATTGACATAACACGCTGACGCAAGGATTTTTCATCAGCAAAGATTTCAATTGCATTTCCATAGGACTTAGACATCTTTTGGCCGTCAATTCCAGGAATTGTAGCAATGTCATCTTCAATATCAGCTTCAGGCATAACGAAGGTCTCGCCAAAGGAACTGTTAAAACGCATTGCAATATCACGAGCAATTTCAACATGCTGCTTTTGATCTTTTCCTACTGGAACCTTATTGGCACCGCAAATAAGGATATCAGCCGCCATCAGAACAGGGTAGGCAAATAAACCATGTGTTGCGGTAATGCCTTTTGCCGTTTTATCCTTATATGCATGGCTGCGCTCTAACAGTCCCATGCTTGTGACGATTGATAAGAGCCAAGTTAATTCGTGAACTTCAGGAAGGTCTGATTGGACCCAAAAATGGGATTTATTCGGATCAAGACCAAGTGCAAGAAAGTCCATTGCAGCATCAAGCGTTTTTTGACGAAGAACATTAGGATCACTTACAGTCGTTAAGGCATGGTAATTGACAATAAAACAAAAAAGATCGTTTGACTCTTGGTAGTCAATCATCCGTTTCATCATTGCAAAATAATTGCCGAGATGAAGATTACCTGAAGGTTGAATTCCTGACAAAACACGCAAAACAAAACACTCCTTAAACCAGCAGATCATAAGCGATTGAATTAGGCCCATTTTAGTTTTTTGTTTAGTCTTAACTTAATAAAAATGGTTACTTATGAATTTGGTTTAGACCTCGATTAAATACTCCTTACTATTGTATCAGCTTTTATATCTTTCTATAAAGAAGATGTTGAAAAAAATATAAAATAAACTCATAAATGTCTCATTTAATGGAGAGTCTAACAGAATATGGGTGTCGATTTCGAAATAAAGGGATTAAGTTATACGAAAAGCGAAATTATTGTTGACACTCATAATTCACTATGCTATTCTAATCAAGCGCTCAAGGACAGCAGTCCTGAAGTCAGCAAAATGCTGGCTGGCGCGAAGGCGGAAATAGTTAACAGTTGACTGTAAAAGTCGAAAATGTTAATCTAAATTTCGCTGCTGTTGAGACCTCAGAACAAAGTCTGGCAGCGAAAAAAAAGCAGTTGACATTAAAAAATGAATCTGCTAAAATTAAAAACTGTCGCGAGTGATCGCGGCGCGGTCTTTGAAAACTAAACAACAAGGAACAGCCAATGACTCGTCAATGAGTTAAAGATTATTTGAGCAATCAAATATCTTCATAAATTTTATGGAGAGTTTGATCCTGGCTCAGGACGAACGCTGGCGGCGTGCCTAACACATGCAAGTCGAACGGAGAACTCAATAAGCTTGCTTAGAGAGTTCTTAGTGGCGGACGGGTGAGTAACGCGTGGGTAACCTACCCATTAAACCGGGACAACCCTTGGAAACGAGGGCTAATACCGGATACGCTTAAGAGCTGGCATCAGCTTTTAAGGAAAGGTGGCCTCTGAAGATGCTACCGATAATGGATGGACCCGCGTCTGATTAGCTAGTTGGTGGGGTAAAGGCCTACCAAGGCGACGATCAGTAGCCGGCCTGAGAGGGTGAACGGCCACACTGGGACTGAGACACGGCCCAGACTCCTACGGGAGGCAGCAGTGGGGAATCTTCCGCAATGGACGAAAGTCTGACGGAGCAACGCCGCGTGTATGACGAAGGCCTTCGGGTTGTAAAGTACTGTCTTTAGGGACGAACGGCAGGTATGCGAATAGTGTACTTGTATGACGGTACCTAAGGAGGAAGCCCCGGCTAACTACGTGCCAGCAGCCGCGGTAATACGTAGGGGGCGAGCGTTGTCCGGAATCATTGGGCGTAAAGGGCGCGTAGGCGGATTTTTAAGTCTGGTGTGAAAACTTGGGGCTCAACCCCAAGCCTGCATCGGAAACTGGGAATCTTGAGGACAGGAGAGGAAAGTGGAATTCCACGTGTAGCGGTGAAATGCGTAGAGATGTGGAGGAACACCAGTGGCGAAGGCGACTTTCTGGACTGTAACTGACGCTGAGGCGCGAAAGCGTGGGGAGCAAACAGGATTAGATACCCTGGTAGTCCACGCCGTAAACGATGAGTGCTAGGTGTAGAGGGTATCGACCCCCTCTGTGCCGCAGTTAACACAATAAGCACTCCGCCTGGGGAGTACGGCCGCAAGGTTGAAACTCAAAGGAATTGACGGGGGCCCGCACAAGCGGTGGAGCATGTGGTTTAATTCGACGCAACGCGAAGAACCTTACCAAGGCTTGACATCCTCAGAACTTTCTAGAAATAGAGAGGTGCCTTTCGGGGAACTGAGAGACAGGTGGTGCATGGTTGTCGTCAGCTCGTGTCGTGAGATGTTGGGTTAAGTCCCGCAACGAGCGCAACCCCTATATTTAGTTGCTAACGAGTAAGGTCGAGCACTCTAGATAGACTGCCGGTGACAAACCGGAGGAAGGTGGGGATGACGTCAAATCATCATGCCCCTTATGTCTTGGGCTACACACGTGCTACAATGGCCGGTACAGACGGAAGCGAAGCTGTGAAGTGGAGCGAATCCGAGAAAGCCGGTCTCAGTTCGGATTGTTCTCTGCAACTCGAGAACATGAAGTCGGAATCGCTAGTAATCGCAGGTCAGCATACTGCGGTGAATACGTTCCCGGGCCTTGTACACACCGCCCGTCACACCACGAAAGTCTGCAACACCCGAAGCCGGTGAGCTAACTCGCAAGAGAGGTAGCCGTCGAAGGTGGGGCCGATGATTGGGGTGAAGTCGTAACAAGGTAGCCGTATCGGAAGGTGCGGCTGGATCACCTCCTTTCTAAGGAGACACGTTAGCTCGGTAGAGTTAACTATCCTATGGTCGATCCTAAATCGAAGGAAGCTGCAAAGTCGAATTCGAGATTAGGTAAGAGTCGAAAGACTCACAAGCCGAAGAGGCAAAACACAGAGCAATCTGTGACAAAAGTGCTGTTTGAGTGCAAACTACTTGTTGTTTAGTTTTGAGGGACCAGCAATGGAAACTCAATTTTTTTGTCTATTGGGTTAATCCCAAGAAGATAAAAAATTGGTCGCTTCTCGCCATCCCGATAGTCTCCAGTGGAGAGTATCGCACTGGTTTGGCTACAGCGACACTCGAGCATCCGTGCTCATCGTTCTTTGAAAACTGCACAGAGAAAGTCAATTTTAAGTCAAAGGATTCATTGAAAACCGAAGTGGCGGAAAGAAAATTAGGTCAAGCTACTAAGGGCGTACGGTGGATGCCTAGGCGCTAAGAGTCGAAGAAGGGCGCGGTTAACAGCGAAATGCCACGGGGAGTCGTAAGCAGGCTTTGATCCGTGGATACCCGAATGGGGCAACCCCGTTGGAGTCATATCCAACGATCTTTAACTGAATTCATAGGTTAAAGAGGACAACCCGGGGAACTGAAACATCTAAGTACCCGGAGGAAGAGAAAGAATAATCGATTCCCTGAGTAGCGGCGAGCGAAACGGGAAGAGCCCAAACCAAACTCTTCGGAGTTTGGGGTTGTAGGACCCTCTATTAAGCATTTATTCTTAGCTGAAGCAATCTGGAAAGGTTCAGCAAAGAAGGTAACACTCCTGTAGGCGAAAAGAAGCAATGCTGTGAGGGTATCCTGAGTACCGCGGGACACGAGAAACCCCGTGGGAATCTGGGAGGACCACCTCCCAAGGCTAAATACTCCTTAGCGACCGATAGCGAACCAGTACCGTGAGGGAAAGGTGAAAAGCACCCCGGGAGGGGAGTGAAAAAGAACCTGAAACCGTACGCTTACAAGCAGTCAAAGCACTATTATGGTGTGATGGCGTGCCTTTTGTAGAATGAACCGGCGAGTTACGGTATGTAGCAAGGTTAAAGCGAGAAGCTGGAGCCGAAGCGAAAGCGAGTCTGAAAAGGGCGACAAGTTACATGCTGTAGACCCGAAACCGTGTGATCTACCCATGGCCAGGGTGAAGGTGGGGTAAAACCTACTGGAGGCCCGAACTCACTGTCGTTGAAAAGGCAAGGGATGAGCTGTGGGTAGGGGTGAAATGCCAATCGAACACGGAGATAGCTGGTTCTCCCCGAAATAGCTTTAGGGCTAGCCTCTATTGATGATTCTTGGCGGTAAAGCACTGAATAGGCTAGGGGCCTTACCAGGTTACCGAACCTTATCAAACTCTGAATGCCAAGAATTTAAGTAGGGAGTCAGACTGTGGGGGATAAGCTTCATAGTCAAAAGGGAAACAGCCCAGACCATCAGCTAAGGTCCCTAAGTATACGCTAAGTGGAAAAGGATGTGGAATTGCACAGACAACCAGGATGTTGGCTCAGAAGCAGCCACCATTTAAAGAGTGCGTAATAGCTCACTGGTCGAGTGGTTCTGCGCCGAAAATGTAACGGGGCTCAAGCGTATCACCGAAGCTATGGCTTGTAGTTTTACTACAGGGGTAGGGGAGCGTTCTAAATGCAGAGAAGTTCAACTGGAAGGTTGGGTGGAGCGTTTAGAAGTGAGAATGCCGGTATGAGTATGCGAAAAGATGAGTGAGAATCTCATCCGCCGAAAATCTAAGGTTTCCTGGGGAAGGCTCGTCCGCCCAGGGTCAGTCGGGACCTAAGCCGAGGCCAAAAGGCGTAGGTGATGGACAACTGGCAGATATTCCAGTACCACTCTTAAGCGTTTGTAGCAATGGGGTGACACAGAAGGATAGGTTAAGCGTGCCGTTGGTTGAGCACGCCCAAGCCCGTAGGGTGTGAGACAGGTAAATCCGTCTCGCGAATAAGCCTGAAAGGTGACGGGGAGCGAAAATAAGTAGCGAAGTAACCGACTCCCAGCTGTCAAGAAAAGCCTCTAGTGAGCAAGAGAGTGCCCGTACCGCAAACCGACACAGGTAGGTAAGGAGAGAATCCTAAGGCGCGCGAGAAAACCCTCGTTAAGGAACTCGGCAAAATGACCCCGTAACTTCGGGAGAAGGGGTGCTCTAGAGATAGAGCCGCAGAGAAGAGGTCCAGGCGACTGTTTAACAAAAACACAGGTTCCTGCTAATCTGAAAAGAGAAGTATAGGAGCTGACGCCTGCCCGGTGCTGGAAGGTTAAGAGGAGAGGTTAGCCGCAAGGCGAAGCTTTGAATTGAAGCCCCAGTAAACGGCGGCCGTAACTATAACGGTCCTAAGGTAGCGAAATTCCTTGTCAGGTAAGTTCTGACCCGCACGAAAGGCGTAACGATCTGGACACTGTCTCAACGAGGGACTCGGCGAAATTGTAATACCCGTGAAGATGCGGGTTACCTGCGACAGGACAGAAAGACCCCATGGAGCTTTACTGTAGCTTGACATTGGATTTTGGTATAAAATGTACAGGATAGGTGGGAGACTAAGAAGCTAGGGCGCCAGCCTTGGTGGAGTCGCCGGTGGGATACCACTCTTTTTGTACTGAAATTCTAACTTAGACCCCTGAATCGGGGTTGAGGACCGTGTCAGGTGGGCAGTTTGACTGGGGCGGTCGCCTCCTAAAGAGTAACGGAGGCGCCCAAAGGTTCCCTCAGCGCGGATGGAAATCGCGCGAAGAGTGTAAAGGCAGAAGGGAGCTTGACTGCGAGACCAACAAGTCGAGCAGGGACGAAAGTCGGGCTTAGTGATCCGGTGGTACCGAGTGGAAGGGCCATCGCTCAACGGATAAAAGCTACCCTGGGGATAACAGGCTTATCTCCCCCAAGAGTCCATATCGACGGGGAGGTTTGGCACCTCGATGTCGGCTCATCGCATCCTGGGGCTGTAGTAGGTCCCAAGGGTTGGGCTGTTCGCCCATTAAAGCGGTACGTGAGCTGGGTTCAGAACGTCGTGAGACAGTTCGGTCCCTATCCGTCGCAGGCGCAGGAAATTTGAGAGGAGCTGTCCCTAGTACGAGAGGACCGGGATGGACGGATCACTGGTGTACCAGTTGTCTCGCCAGAGGCATAGCTGGGTAGCTATATCCGGATCGGATAAGCGCTGAAAGCATCTAAGCGCGAAACCGACCTCAAGATGAGATTTCCCACAGCACAAGCTGGTAAGACCCCTGAATGATGATCAGGTAGATAGGCCCGATGTGGAAGCGCGGTGACGTGTGGAGCTGACGGGTACTAATCGGTCGAGGGCTTGACCTAAAACCGCAACTGAAGGTTGAATCTATTGACTTAAAAGAAACGAAAATCTGTGCAGTTTTGAGGGAACAGCATTCCGAAAGGAACACTGAAAACTCAAAAGATCTGGTGATCATGCCGGAGGGGTTCCACCCGTTCCCATACCGAACACGGAAGTTAAGACCTCCAGGGCTGAGGGTACTTGGACCGCAGGGTCCTGGGAGAGTAAGTCGTCGCCAGGTAAGCAAAAGCAGAGAGACCGTCTGATAAAGATGGTCTCTTTGCTTTTTTACTACGTAAAAAACTTAATTGTGCATGATTCTTTGGGGTCGGTTCCACCCGTTCGATCTGGCGCCGGTAAGTGATTCTTTGAAGTATGCGGCTTGGCCGAAAAGGTATACCATACCTTTTCGTATACCGAACACGGAAGTTAAGACCTCCAGGGCTGAGACGAAAAGACATAGGATGTCTTTTCGGGGCTAGCGCCATGGCTGGTTAAACATTCTAAGAGGCGCGCCCTACTTGGATCGAAGACAAAACAATCCAGTGGATTATTTTGCGGCCAGCGCTACAACTCCAGAGAATACATACTAGCGCGGCCTTCCTGGGAGAGTAAGTCGTTGCCAGGTAAGCAAAAGCAGGGAGACCGTCTGATAAAGATAGTCTCTTTGCTTTTTTATAACTTAATTAAAATTAAAGAAGGAGCTGCCAGAGGCAGCTCTTTTCTTATTTGGAGGCAAAGTCCAGTCATTAAGAAAAGATAATTTTAAGTTAATTTGAGACCATGAATGATCAGAAGGAATCTAATTTGACACTAAATGGATTTAACTGGAAAACGGAAATTCAATCTGGGACAGTTTATTTCATAACTACCGTTTTATGTCCCAAGGTAGATAAAACCCTAGAAAAATGGGAGTTTCAGCACATGGCATGATAATTGCAAATACATACTTTGAAACCAATTTGATATTTTTATCTACCCGTAGGAGGTGAAACGGATATTAGGGTCAGTAAAAATATGAAGTTGAAAAAGAGTTTTAAGGGAGGAAAGAAATAATATGTCTGAGAAACAATGGCAGTGGCAAGAAGGCGAGTACACTGTAACTCGCTCTACGCATTGGTCAGGTCCAGGCTGTCACGATGGTTGCGGCCTTCTGTATTATACGAAAGATGGTAAGCTCATCAAGGTCGAGGGTGACCTTGACAACCCATACAACATGGGCAGGCTTTGTATGCGCTGCTTAAATCAAACTGAAGCATATAATAATCCTCAACGTGTAAAATGGCCTTTAAAACGTGTTGGTGAACGCGGTGAAAATAAATGGGAACGCATCAGCTGGGATGAAGCTTACGATATTATTGTTGAAAAAGTAAGATATATCCAAAAGGAATGGGGCCCAGAAACCATTATCGGTTTGGAGGGTACTGGCCGAAACATCATTTGGCAAACACCGTATCTAACATATGCGGCCTTTGGCAGCCCTAACTATGTTTTGGGATTCCTGGCAGGCGATGCTTGTTATCTGCCTAGAGCAGCTCAACAGGCTGTTATGAACAGTGATTTCTTCGTAACCGACTGTGCGCAATTCTTTGAAGAACGTTATGATAACCCTGAATTCGTAAATCCTGAAGTCATTATCATTTGGGGTAATAATCCGATTATCACGAATGGTGATGGATTCTTTGGTCACTGGATTGTTGATGAAATGAGAATGGGATCCAAGCTTATCGTTGTTGATCCTCGTCTGACATGGCTGGCAGCAAGAGCAGAATACTGGCTGCAGATAAGACCTGGCACTGACTGCGCTCTGGCACTGGGTATGATTAACGTCATTATCAGCGAAGATTTGTATGATCATGATTTTGTTGAAAACTGGTGTTCTGGATTTGATGAGTTGACAGAACGGGCTGCTGAATATCCGCCCGAAAAAGTCGAAGAGATTACCTGGGTTCCGAAAGAGACCCTCATCGCTGCATCCCGTCGCTATGCTACGGCTAAACCAGCGGCTATCCAATGGGGTCTTGCTGTTGACCAGCAAGTCACCGGGATTGCAACTGCTCAGGCTATTAACAGTCTATGGGCAATTACCGGAAATACAGATGTACCAGGCGGAAACATTATTGCAAAGAGCGGATTCAATGTAGATGATGGATATAGCTGTGGTCTTAACTGGGTTCCCAAAGAACTGCAGGAAAAACGTTTCGGAAATGAAAACTTCCCGCTTAAAAAATACGGCTTGGCGTCGACCGCTCATGGCGATTCTATCCTCAGAGCTATTGAAAACGGGGGCGATCCATATCCAGTTAAAATGTTGTGGTTACAAACAACAAATACCTTTGCTAACATGTCTTCTGAAGCCCCTCGTGTTTATCAGGCTATGAAAAGCGTGTACTTTAATGTAGTCGTCGATCTCTTCATGACTCCGACTGCAGTTGCTTGTGCCGATATTGTCCTGCCTGCCGGTATGAGCGCAGAACGCGACAGCTTCAGAGCTTGGTTTGCTCCGTTGCGGGCTATTACCAAGATTTGCGATTATGAAGAAGCTAAATCGGATGAGCAAATTTGCCTGGAACTCGGCAAACGCTTACATCCTGAAGCTTTCCCATGGGAAACAGTTGCCGATTGGATCAACTGGAAAATGGGTAACGACAAAGATAAATATCCTGATGCCTTCCAAATTGAATGGTCTGGCAAAACCTACAAAGAAAGAGGTAAAACTCAAGGCCTTACCTATGATGAACTTAAACATAAAGTTTACGTTTATCCTGAATGGCAATATAAGAAATATGAAAAAGGTCTTCTGCGCCGTGATAGACAACCTGGGTTCAACACCGCTGACGGCAAGATTCAATTGTATATTGACCTGTTTGACGCATTTGATATTGATCCGCTGCCAGTTCATATTGAACCGCCGGAAAGCCCATATTCAACCCCTGATCTGTATAAAGAATATCCTTTAGTCCTCACTTCAGGTGCACGTTCTTTTGAATTCTTCCACTCTGAACACCGTCAACAACCGACCATGAGAATGTTCCACCCGCAGCCTCTCGTAGAAGTTCATCCTGATACAGCTGAAAAGCTTGGCATTAAGGATGGAGATTGGGTCTGGATTGAAAGCTTCCGCGGTAGATGCAAACAAATTGCGAAACTTGTGAGAACTATTGATCCTCGAGTTGTAAGCGCTGAACATGGTTGGTGGTTCCCTGAAAAAGAAGCTGCAGAACCAAGCTTGTTCGGAGTATTTGATTCCAATATTAACAATCTAACATCACAATGTCAGAATGGACCTGCCGGCTATGGAGCACCGAATAAGGGCTTGCTCTGCAGAATCTATAAATGTACCGAAGAAAATAGCAAAGTAATGCCTGGAGAACAAGTCACCAGAAAAGGAGGATGGGAATATGTCAGAGCAACTTTCTAAGAACCTAGAAGCTGCCGTACATCCCGAAGCCAGAGTTGGTCTGGAAAAGCGTCTTAAATCAGAGGAGACATCAGGATATGGCCTGTTAATTGATTACGAATATTGCACGGGCTGCCATGCTTGTGAAGTTGCCTGCATCAAGGAATTAAATCTTCCCCTGAATCAGTATGGCATCAAGCTGCTGACCGACGGAGCCCGCCAAATGCCTGACGGCAAATGGGATTTAAATAATATTCCTTTTCCAACCTCATTATGCAATCTATGTGAAGATCGCGTAGCGAAGGGCAAAATGCCAAGCTGTGTACAACACTGCCAAGCATTGGTTATGAGCTATGGTCCAGTTAAGGAACTTGCAGAAAAAATGGCGAGAAAGCCCAAAATGGTATTGTTCACACCAAAATAAGTTTAAATGACCAAATTGACTTGTGGCGAGGGGGTTTTTCCCTTTGTCACTTGTCTAGATAAAACCGAATTATATTTGATTCAATGCGACTTTTTTGGTCTGTCAAAAAAGGGGGCTATCATTCTGGCAACTCAAAAGGAGGAATAAAAAATGGTCATTACAGAAGAGGACATTATGAATGCTAAAAAAGCCTACGACAATAGGGAAGAAGTTGCTGATGAGACATTAGCTACGCTCTATGCTAAAGCATTAACGCGGAATAGCAAGAGATTTCCGGATATCCCTCAAAAAGTTAAATATGTAGCTTTGAAACAACCATCAGGTGGTTTTCTTCTAGAGGCAAGATCAACAGAAACCTGTTCTGCGGATGGACGCCCTTAAAAGAAGGACATTATTGCGGTCCAAGGAATTATGCCGTCGATGGAAGATAGCCCTCAATTTTAGGACTCCTATAATTGAAGTAGAATTTTAACATCATTTTAAGATATGGATATTATAAACTTTGCTAGCCTGTTTCGAGGTAATCTACTTTTTCTACACATACAACAATCCACTATTTGGAGTTCGCTATTCATTTAATGAACATAACGAAAAGCTCGTGAGAAAACTTTAGGAAGAGGGATGAAATATTGTTAGAAAAAGAAACAATGTCGATTGGACTGAAACCAAAAACAGGTTATCGTTGGGTAATTCTCTTTGTCTTATGGTTACTCTATTTAATTAACTACCTTGATCGGACGAGTGTCCTCACCTTACTCCCTGTTATTCGTACTGATTTGCATATTACCCACGAGCAAGCGGGACTCATAGCCTCAATTTTCTTCGTAGGATACGCTATAGCACAGGTTCTAGCCGGTATGCTCGCCGACCGAATTGGAGCCAAAAGAGTCATGAGCATAGCCATCATTATTTTTACCTTTGTTACCTTTGCAACCGGCTTGGTGAGAAGTTTTAGCACTTTTGTTCTTCTGCGTTTAGGCTTAGGCATAGGAGAAGGCTGTCACTTTGCACCTGCCAGCAGGACTATTGCCGATTGGTTCCCCAATAACGAAAAAGGGCGAGCGACCAGTCTTTTTACTACAACTTTTCAGGTTGGTCCGGCCGTCATCCCGATTTTAGCAACTTCATTAGCAACCTTTTTCGGTTCTTGGCGTCCTGTTTTCTTCGTTTTGGGAATTCCCGGGTTAATCGGCATCTTTATGTTATGGTATTACGTCACCAATACTCCTGAAGAAGAGCTGAGGAATAAGGGACGTATTTCTAAAGAAGAGTACGATTACATTTTGTCTAATTTGAATACCACCAAGTCTGAGACAAAAAAAATGGCAACAACGAAAGCCCTCAAGGTACTTTTTACGGATATCAGCTTTATTGCCTATTGCCTGATTCTTTTCTTTAACCTGGCCGTGATTTGGGGAGAACTTGTCTGGATTTCCTCTTTTTTGTACGAACAACATGGGTTTAGCTTAAAGGCCATGGGATTTATGGCATCCGTACCCTCGTTAATAGCAATTGTTGCCCTTGTTTTGGGCGGGTGGTTAATGGATAAGGTCTTTCACGGTAAAGCAAAATGGATTTTAGCGATAGGTTTCTTGCCTTGTGTCCCCATTTTCTTTCTGCTTAGTTCAGTTCCAAAAGGTCACATATTCTTACTAACCGTAGCATTATTATTAATGGGATTTTTCTCGAATATTCAAGGCGGTGCTTTATATACCTATCCTCAGATGCGTTTCCCAAAACAGATGGTTGGTACAGCCATTGGGATATCCAATGGTTTTGGACAACTAGGATCATTCTTAGCTCCATTTGCCGCTGGTTTTCTAGTAAAAACGTCTGCTTCCGGGGCAGTTTCTTATAATAATGTATTTATCATGTTCGCCGGCATGGCTTTAATAGCTGGTGTTTTAAGTTTGTTCTTAAGTGAAAAACCAAAAGTAGTTGAATCTCTGGAATGAAGTAAGCAGCTATGAACAGGAGAAGCTGTTGCCTATATTTAATCAGATATAGGAACAGCTTCTTTTTTAGCTTATATAATATTGATTATCCGTTTGCTTGATTTCACCAAGAGATAACAAACGCTTAAGATGGGCTAAAATAAAAAACTTTTCAAAGGCTTTACGGGGCGGATAGTTATGCCATGAAGATCCAAAACAAATAAATAAATCTCTGAGTTCATCAAGAGTTGAAGGCCTTTTTAAGATCTCGAGTAACCTTTCTTCCCGAAAGTAAATAACATTTAAATATTTTTGTAATTTTTGGGGTATATCTTTTGTAATAATTGGCCGATGAGAAGGGATAACCATTGAGGGATTGAGTTCTATACATAACTTAAGGGAATTAATTAAATCAGTAATATCGCTGCAAGGGTGTCCGTACCATGGACCAAAGGCATTCAGGCCAAAATCCGTACTGAATAGAATGGAATCTCCAATGAGAAAACAGCAGTGTCCAGGAGAATGACCCGGTGTGTGTATAACCTGGATCTGAGTTGAACCAAAATCAAGTATTTCTCGATCCGTAAATTCCCGGTGTACCCCAGAAGGTTGAATATCGATATCCTCTCTATACTTTTCCCATATTTCCGTTTCTTCTTCGTTATACTGAGATATACCATAATAATCATGAAATACTTCAAGAGACCTTATGGCAGAAGCATCCTTAGGATGGGCCCAGATTTCTGCTTGGGTAAACTTATAATTGTTCCATACGTGATCTTGATGGAAATGGGAATTGATAATTACATCAATAGGCTGATGTAAGAAAGAATCGATATTAGATGGACCGCAGTTTGTATCTAACAGTGCTTTAATATCATCATCAATAAAAAGACTGTTAGAATAAGGGGGGGTATACCATTGATCTGGTGATTCAATATATTGGATTTTACCGGTTATGATTCTGTTCAAGTTCATTCCCTTACTTCTAAAAGAAATGAGGATAATTATATATAAATAGTAAATGAGCCTGTAAATGCTGCTCAGGAAAGCAGCATTTACAGGCATATTTCTAGTCGATGACCCCTTTGCCTTTTAAAGCATCGATTTCACTCTGACTATAGTCGAGAAGATCGGTGAGAACTCTTTGGGTATCCTGACCTAGAGCAGGTGCTCCACACCATACTTGACCCGGTGTTTCTGACAATTTAGGTATAATGCCAAAAACTTCTACTTCTTTGTTCAGCGTCTGGTCTGTATATTTAACCCAGTCGCCTCTCTTATGCCAGTGGGGTTCATTGAAAACTTCCTCGGCAGTTTTAATATGAGCTGCTGAGATCTTGCTGTCAATGCAGATATCCGTGGCCTCTTGTGCAGTATGTTCGGCAAAGAATTTCTTGAATATACCGTCAAGTTCACGACCAAGCGGACTTGCAACGGCTTCAGGCGAACTGCTGCATTCTTCATAGGAATACTTATTACTGTCGATTCCAAATCCCTTCAACACATTATTATAGGCTGTCTTGCCATAGGATCCTAGATTTACATATCCCCCATCGCCGCATTTAAATACGCCGCCGGGTTGATAAGCACTTTGCATTACACCTTGTCTATGTTTTAGATATTGGCTCTGGGTCCAGAGTACAAAATTATCATCCATTACTCTCATCCAACTTTCAGTTAGACTGACGTCGATGATCTGTCCTTTCCCCGTTTTTTGAGCAACCATATAAGACATTAAAATCCCGTTGACTGACATCAGACCTGTCATATAATCACCCACATACTGTTGAGCATAGTAAGGTTCGCGATCGGGGTAACCCTGCAGTAAACCCCAGCCGGATTCAGACTGTCCCAGCGGATCATAGCCAGGGCGGTTTATTTGTCTCTGATCGCCGCCAAATCCAGCTGTACCATAACCGCTGATATGGCAGATGACTAATTTAGGATTGACCTCAAGCAGCATCTGATCCGTGATTCCCAATTTGTCAATCCAAACCATATTTTCAATCCAAACGTCCGAGTTTTTAATCAAAGATAAAAAGATTTCTTTGGATTCGGGAATATTCAGGTTAGTCTCAAGAGAAAAACTCAGTTTATTCCTTGCGTTTTGTATCCATGATCCACTGATGTGTTTATCTCCTTCAGCAATTTGGGGTTTTTGGTGCCGGGCAGGGTCTCCTTTGACTTTGGGCCTTTCCAAAGCGATAACTTCGGCTCCAAAGTCGCTCATCATTGTAGCAGTGAAAGGCGCGGCGACTACAGTTCCGTTTAATAGTACCCGAATACCGGCAAGGGGTCCAAAAGTAGGAGCAAAAAGGGGCGCAGGCTTACGTTCGATACTTTCCCATCTGTTCATATAATTATAAACCTCCTATATTTTATAATGAGTTCTTGATGAAGATCCGATATTTAACATTGTTGCAATTATTATGCCAGAGTAAAAATGCTCTTGTATCTAGTGTTTCATAGGAGCTGGGACATAAAATAATGATAATGAAATACTGTGTCCCATTATGAAAAAATGAATAAGTATAGTTTTTAAACTGAGATAGAAATGTTATTATTAGTACAAGAACTAATTATAGCTCTATAAGAAATTTCGATAAATGATAATCTGAGGTGATAACATCTATGGAGCCACTAAAAAAGCTATTAAGTCCGTTTACAATTGAAAATGAAGCGAATATCGCTCTCCTTACGGATAAAATAAAAAAGCAGAAGATGGATGTACTTAATAAAAAAATTCCTCCTTCTGAAGTCGATTCAGTTCGACCCGAAATAGTTACCTCTTGGATTAGATCGTTTAATCATGGACTTGATCCTTCCCGTTATCATTATCCACCGGTTCTTGATAAAGAATCCTTGGAAAAACGACTTATAGAAAAAGCACCTTTTATCCAAGCCGCAAAGCCCTATGTTCAGCAATTGGAATATCTCTTATCCAGTGAGGAAACTTATATTATTCTCAGTGATGAACAGGGTGTAATCCTTTGTATGGTAGATGAATTAGGTAATAATAAATATAACCTTGTACCAGGTTCCGTATGGAATGAAGAAACAACAGGGACTTGCGCGCACGGTATGTGCATTATTTTAAAAAGTCCCATACAGCTTTGTGGAGCGGAACATTTTAGCCGAATATTTTCAAGCATCTCCTGCTCCTCGGCTCCCGTATATGGCGTAAACGGGAATTTAGAGGGAACACTCAGTATAGTAAGCCCGTGTATACAGAGCCAGAATGCGCTTTCTCTTGCATTTGTAATTACAATGTCTATGGCTATTCAAAAAGACTTCCAACTAAATGATGAAAATGATATGTTTAATGCGACCTTTATGGGTACAACGGATGCAATGATTGTCCTGGATGACAAGGGGACGATAGTGGCAGTAAATGAAGTTGCAAATGCAATGTTGGAAACTCCAGATCAAGTTTTGGTAGGTTCCAACATCGAAGAAATTATAGGACCTCAACCTTTTTTCGAAACCGTAATTGAAATGCGAAAACCAATCCTGAATATCGATATACAAGTAAAAAAGAAGAAACAAACTCTGCACCTTTTTTCTGCATTGCCAGTTAATAATAAAAGCAATGGCTGTATATTAACCTTTAAAAAGGTTGAACAAGCGATAAAGAATGGGAAACCATCCAATGGTTCTATTACACGCTTCACCTTTGATCGGATTGTCGGCAGTTCTCAGCAAACCTTAAAATCGATAAGCTATGCCAAAAAATTTGCACTTTCTGATTACAATATAATGATTCAAGGCGAGAGCGGTACAGGAAAAGAAGTATATGCCCAAGCGATTCATAACGCAAGCAGGCCTGATGGACCTTTTATTGCATTAAATTGTGCGGCAATTCCCAAAGATTTAATAGAAAGCGAATTATTTGGTTATGAGGGCGGAGCCTTTACTGGTGCTGAGCGGCAGGGCAGATCTGGTAAAATAGAGCAGGCGAACGGCGGAACTCTATTTTTAGATGAGATTGGGGATATGCCGATCGAATTACAAGCGGTTCTTCTAAGGGCATTAGAAGATAAAATTGTTACGCATGTGGGGGGGAGTCGCTATATTTCTGTGAATTTCAGATTGATAACTGCAACTAACCGAAATTTGCAGGAACTTGTAAAGAAAAAACAATTCAGAGAAGATCTATACTATCGTATATCGGTATTTAGTATCGTGATTCCGCCTTTGCGGGAAAGAGGCTCAGAAATTATTCAATTGGCAGAGCATTTTGTTAATATTTTTTCACAAGAGAATGGTTTGCAAAAACTTACTTTAAGCAGTGCGACTAAATACGTCTTATTGGATTATAATTGGCCTGGAAATGTGCGTCAGCTGCAAAATGCTATGCTCTATGCAGTATGTATGTGCAGTGATGGCACTATTCGTCCGGATTGTCTGCCTGAAGAAATATGTAAATCGACAAGATCTTACGAAGAACAAATGCAGACAGAATTAATAGCAAATAATACATCAGAAAATAATAGCCCATCGATGAAAGATATTGAAAAAATGGTGATTAAGAAGGCACTTGATGAAAACAGTAATATTCGTAGTGCTGCCAAGATGTTAGGGTTAAGTAAATCCACCTTATACCGTAAAATTAAAGAATATAATCTTATACACGAAATTTAAATAAATAATATAATTCATTTTTAAGCTCCTCTAAGTAAACTGATTTTAGTATATTTAGAGGACATTTTTATTTCTTAACATAGTTTTCAATATGGGAATTTAATTCTCATAAACAATGATTTTTGTCCCACCAATTAAAAAATGGCTTGATATTGGTCAATTTTTACTCTGGCATAGAAAATGCAATAAACTAAAAAAGATTTGAACGATGAAATTAATTTCCTTGGAGCTAAGCGTTTATATTTTTATTTGATTTGAATTTATTCTGAATTGCAACAAGATAGAGTTCAAGTTAAGGAGAATTAATATGAAAGAAAAGCTTTGGCAAAAATTTTATGATCCGGGAGTAATTTTATCACCGACATATTTAACGATACCGCTAAAAGAACAATTTATTGCCCAGGTCAAAAAAGATCCAGATCGTCCCTACATATACTGCTCGGATCAGGTCATAACCTATCGAGAGGCGAATATTGCAGCATGCAAATTGGCTAATGCTCTAATTAATGCCGGAGTACGAAAAGGTGACCGTGTAGCAATTACACTCCCCAACATCTCGGAATTTGTTATTTCTGTACAAGCATGTTTAAAAATAGGAGCAATTATTGTACTTACCAACCCTCGTTATAAAAAGAGGGAACTTACCTATCAATATAGTGACAGTGGGGCAGAAACCGTTATTTGCTTAAATGAGAATGAAAACATAAATATAGAATTGTTAAAGGAAAAAGCTGGATTCTTAAAAAGGGTAATTGTTATACCTAACGTTGAGGTGGATTCTAATTTGCCAGAAGGTATAGTAGGTTATAAAGAATTTGTTCGAAATAGCCCGGAATATGAGCCTGAGATAGACATTGACCTAGAAGACATCGCAGTCTTGGTATATACAGGTGGGACTACGGGTGTAAGTAAAGGATGCTGTGTTACCCATAAAAATCTGATTGCAGTTGCCTCCGGTTGGAAGCAAATGTGTCAATTCTTTACTGATGTTGAGCATTATAAAGTATTGTCTTCAACCCCTATGTACCATGTTCATGGTTTTCAAACCACAATCAATGCCAATATTCTTTTGGGAGGGAGTATCATAATATTGCCCGAGATAACCATTGATAACATAATAAAAGCCATTCACAAATATGAGCCCAATGTGTGGCCGGCAGTACCGGCTCAAATTTGTGCTTTAACGAAACGCCCGGATCTTCCAATATCTAAAGTTAAGAAGATTCAACATCTGGGATGTGGCTCTGCGCCATTGCCCGTTAGTCTTATTAGAAAATTTGAAGCTATGACATCCGTACCTATAATTGAGGGCTACGGTGCTTCTGAAACTTCGATGGCCGTTGCGAGCAACCCTATACGGAAAAGGAAAATGGGCAGTGTTGGGATTCCCTACCCTAATATTGATTTTAAGGTGGTGGATCTTAAAGCAGGTGAAATCGGATTGCCTGTCGGTGAAATAGGAGAATTATGCTTTAAAGGTCCTCAAGTGATCAAAGAATATTGGCAGCATCCGGATGAAACGGCTTTGGCCTTGAGAGATGGATGGTGGTACTCGGGAGATATTGGCTATATGGATGAAGAGGGTTATATTTTTGTTCTCGATCGAAAAAAGGATATGATTATTTGCAGCGGTTTTAATGTTTTCTGCAACGAAGTGGATGATATTCTAAATAGTCATCCGAATATCCTTGAAGCTGGGGTAGTCGGAATACCGGATAGCAAACGGGGAGAAACCGTAAAAGCTTTTGTTGTTGTCAAACCCGGTAAAGAATTATCCGAAGATGAAGTTAAAACCTATTGTCGGCAATATCTTGCCGCTTATAAGGTTCCTACTCTTGTGGAATTTATGGATACGCTGCCTCGAACATACGTACATAAATTGGATCGCAAGGCATTACGCTTAAGGGAAGAATGTTATAGAATGTCTTTGGAAAGTTCAGAGACCAACTGGAGTCATTCCTTCAGCGCCAGATAATTTGAGACTGCTGTGACTAAATGAATTCAAATATTTAATTAGTCACAGCAGTTTTATTTTGGGAAAGGTAATTGGGTCAAAGCTGTCCCTTTATGGGATAAATTATTTACTTACAAATGAATACATTGGCTGAAAGCTTGATTCTTCTAATCAGTTAAAAAAATAAACAAAATTTTTAAGGTGGCATAGTATTTGCAATAAATAAGGGAGATTGAGAAAAACAACGTATTTTAATTATGAGGAGGCAGTTATATATGTGTTTTCGTCCACCTAGTGCAAGTAAAATGTTAAAATGTCCAAATTGCGGTGCTCCCTGCCCGCCAATGGCTAAAAGATGTACAAAGTGTAAAACTGATTTAACTGGAGTTAAGGCTGAGGAAGTTAAGGTCGAAGCAACCGAAGATGATGAAGACGACGAAGAGTAAATCTTTTTTTATTTGAATTTAATACAATACTTAATAGCATTCTCAATCCTGATTTATAGAACATCTGAATCAGTTGTAAGGACTATGTGTAATGCAAAAAACCATAGGTTAAATAACATGACCTTGAATGTGGGGCATTGTTATTATCCTATGGTTTTTTGTAATATGATCGAATATGATTCTCCAAGATGAGGATCAAGTATCGTTTACCAGACTATTCTAATATAGTTATTTCTTCCTGTCTCCCCTTTTGAATTTTACCGATTAGAATGAATAGGCTGTACTGCTGTCATATTCTGATTATTTACAACCTTGTTCAGTTCAAGTACGGCTCCGCATTTTTTACAAATTTTTTTATCTCTTAAATTTGAAGAACCACATTTCGGACATTTAATAATTTGGTTATAAAGATTTTTACATCTTCCACAATCACTACAACTATAACACAACGGCATACAATTCTTCCTCCGTCAACGCTCTTCTAACCAATATTTTAGCACTCTTAGTATTACGAATCACGCGATTTCAGTAAATTCTTGGCTTCGAGTTCGATTTTGATTTCAGTTTCCGAAGATACTGTGACTAACGGTATTGACATTGTCTCATTATGAAACTGCCTTTTCCTTTATGATAACGAAAAGAAGAACTAGTCATACTGATATTTTTGAGAAACCCTTGTTTGACAAGGGTTTTTTTAATCCTGTCTAACTGGCATGTATTTTGCAATGGATATTTAGCGGTAAGATAATTGTCCCAAAAAGTTAAAAAAATATGAGAAATAAAGGAGTTGAGCGGTAAGACAAAATTTAAGGGGGTTCGAGTTTTATGTCATCGCATTTAAGAACAGTGACAATAAGACTTTCTCCGTCAACGTATGAAAAGATCAGGATGCTTGCAGAAAGCAGAGGTGAAACCTTTTCTGATACTATCAGGTATTTGATCAAACGCGGCTTAGAAAAGCGAATTTTAGATGTAAATACTAAAACATTCAAATACAGAGGAGGAACACTATTCAAATGAAAAAAAAGATAATTCGGATACTTATCGTCATGATGACCGCCGCACTGCTGCTGACAGGCTGCGGGCAAACTACCGCAACGAATACCTCAACTGCGGCATCAGGGAACAGTGATTTTGATGCAATCATTAAGGAAGCAAAAGGAACAACGGTTAACTTTTACGGCTGGGGAGGAGATGAGCTCCGCAACAAATGGTTAGATACGGTTGTCGCACCTGATCTGAAAAAGAAATATGATATTACGCTGAACAGAGTACCGATGGACATTGACCAGATCCTGAGCAAACTGTCCGGTGAAAAACAGGCGGGTACAGCAAAAGGTTCTATAGACATGATCTGGATTAACGGTGAGAATTTCTACTCGGCCAAAGAAAACGGTTTTCTATACGGACCGTTTACGCAAAAACTTCCCAACTTCCAAAAGTATATTGATGCCAATGCCAAGGAAAACAATTACGATTTCGGCTATCCTATTGAAGGCTATGAAGCCCCCTACGGAAAAGCTCAGATGGTGATGATCAATGACAGTGCGGTTGCTCCGGAGACCCCGAAAAACACAGCTGAATTGCTTGAGTTTGCGAAAAAATATAAAGGCAAAGTGACCTATCCGGCACTTCCTGATTTTACAGGCAGCGCATTTGTCCGGAATATCATCTGCGATATCGTCGGTTATGAGCAGTTTGCCGCGATGCCGGCGGATAAGGAAACCGTAAAGCAAGCGATTATGCCGGCGATTACATACCTTAAAGAATTAAACCCCTATCTCTGGAAGGAAGGAAAAACATTCCCGGCGACTTCCGGTCAGGTCGATAACATGTTTGCCGATGGTGAGCTGGTCTTAGATATGAGTTATGAACCTTATTCGATAACTACACAAATTGCGAATGGGAAATACCCTGCAACAGCAAAAACATTCCTGTTTGACAAAGGGACCATTGGAAACACCAATTATATAGCGATCGCTCAGAATTCACCCAATAAATCCGGCGCGATGGTGGCCGTCAATGAAATCCTTTCCGCAGAAATGCAGGCCTCTCAGTTCAGTGAATTAAAGGCTTTGCCGGTTGTCGACAATACGAAATTATCCGACTCGGAGAAGAAGCTTTTTGACAGTGTGGATACCGGAAAGGGAACCATCGCTCAAAAAGATCTCCTGGCCAAGAGAATCCCTGAAATGCCGGCTAAGCTTGTTCCCATCATAGAGCAGATTTGGCAGGAAGAGGTTGTCGGAAAATAAAATGAGGGGCAGCGCTGTGAAGAAATTTCAATCGGCACCCTATTGGCTGGTTATGCCGGTAGCTTTGCTCAGCCTGCTGTTTATCGCAGGAATTGTCAATGGGCTTGTGCAGAGCTTCGGCATCATTCCATCCTTGGGTCTAAATACGCCGACATTTCAATATTATATCGAAATCTTCAACCGTCAGGATTTGCTGGCCTCGATGGGGATCAGTCTATTTATCGCTGTTGTTTCATCAGTATTGGCGGCAGTGCTGGGAGTATTTTTGAGCGCAGTACTTGTTGCTTCAGGGATGGCGAAGGGAAAAATGCTGTCCCTGCTTAAAGTACCAATCCTGATTCCGCATACAGTTGTGGCCTTGTTTGTCATTGCTCTATTTTCGCAAAATGGATTATTAGCCAGAGGGGCCTATGCCTTGGGATGGATTCACACTCAGGATGCTTTTCCCTCCCTATTGTATATGAACAACGGGCTGGGCGTTATCTTAGCATATGTCTGGAAAGAAGTTCCCTTTATTGCGATCTTTGTGCTGACCATTATGGCAAATATCAGCTCGACTCTGGGAGAAGCGGCGGGAAACCTGGGGGCTTCCCCGTGGAAAACGTTTATTCATGTGACCCTGCCTTTGAGTATGCCGGCGATTAAAAATTCATTTTTAATCGTTTTTGCCTATTCCTTAGGAGCATATGAGCTTCCTTATTTATTAGGGTCAACAACCCCCAAAGCCTTGCCGGTTCAGGCCTTTATAGAATATACACATCCGGATTTGCGGCACAGACCCTATGCGATGGCCCTAAACTCGATTCTGTTCTTTATTTCCCTGGGGCTAACGCTGTTATATTACCGGCTATTCCAGCGGGAAGGGAAGCGAAGGGGTGATACCCATGAGTAAAAAAGTCACGGTTTTCTGGAGATTGCTCATTGCTTTTTTTACATTTTCTATCATTATTCCCTTTACAGTTATTGCGGTGTGGAGTTTTACGGGACGCTGGGCGTGGCCTCGGCTTTTTCCTGAGAGCTTTTCCCTGCGGGGGGTCCAGGAATTGTTTGGAGGATATTCCGGAGCTTTGCAGGTGTTGGGTTCAAGTATACTCATCTCAATGGCAGTTGCCTTTTTAGCTGTGATTATCGGAACGATGACGGCAAGAGCATTGGTTTTCTATGATTTTCGCGGAAAAGAGCTGATCCGCTTTGGCACCATATTGCCCATTATTATTCCGGGTACGGTTTTTGCGATGGGGATTCATGTTATTCTAATCCGATTGGGATTGGCAGACAATGTATTCGGGGTCATCCTGGTTCATTTAATCTGTGCTCTTCCCTATTCCATCAAAATCATGACCGATAATACAGCTGCATTCGGGCGAAAACTGGAGGAACAGGCGCTAGTTCTTGGGGCCTCACCCGGTATAGTCATGACCCATATCACTCTTCCCTCCCTGCTTCCGGGAATAATCTCTTCGGCTAGTCTAGCCTACATCCTGTCTTTTAGCCAGTATTTTATAACTCTAATCATTGGCGGAGGAAAAGTAAAAACATTTTCAATGATGATGGTGCCTTATCTGCAAAGCGGTGACAGAACGATTGCCTCTGCCTACAGCCTGGTATTTGTAGGATCGGCATTGCTGATATTTATCATCTTTGAGAAAACAGCCAAGAAGTTCTGCCAGAACGAGAGCGAGTATTTTTTTGCATAGTGTAATTTGGAGGGTTATCCTTTGAAATTAGAATGTCAAAAGCTTTGTGTATCCTATAATCATACAGAAATGCTGCACTCTGCCGATTTTTCAGTGCATGACGGAGAACTGGTCTCTTTATTGGGACCTTCCGGGTGCGGAAAAAGTACGCTGCTGAAAACAATTGCCGGTTTGCTTCCGCCTGATAAAGGGGATATCTTAATGGACGGAAAAAGCATCCATCAGCTGCCGCCGTATCAGCGAAGAACGGTCATTGTTTTTCAGGATTTGCGTTTGTTCCCGAACATGAACGTCGAGGAAAACATTGCTTTCCCCCTGAAAATACAGGGCGTTAACACTGAAACCCGGCTGAAAGAAGCTCGAAAATTACTGGAAAAAGTACAATTAGGCGATTTAGGAAAACGAAAAATCTCCCAAATGTCAGGAGGGCAATTACAACGCGTCGCGCTGGCCAGAGCATTGGCTGCAAAACCAAAAGTATTGCTGCTCGACGAGCCTTTTTCCAGTCTTGATGAAAGCCTGCGGCAGAACATGCGCAATCTCGTTGTACAATTGCACAAAGAGTTGGGCATTGCCACGGTGTTAGTCACCCATAATCCCCAGGAAGCGCTGATGATTTCGGACCGCATTTCCGTTATGTTTGATGGGAAGATTGTTCAGGATGATTTAGCTCGGTCCCTTTATCAGGCACCGGTCAATCAGTCTGTCGCCGATTACTTTGGTGAAGCAAGCTATATTGAAGGCAGAGTTGTGAACGGGTTCTTTGAGAGCCGTGTAATAAGCTTTCCGGCGACTCATCCGGACGGAAATTACAAGGCGATGTTCCGGCCGACTGCACTCCGACTAGGTTCGGAACAGGGCGAATACGAGATCACCAGGATTGAATTTCTTGGAGAACATTGTCATATTACCCTTCAATACCTGGGAATCAGACTATTGCTGTCTGTGTCGACGAGTGAGGATTTACAGATGGGCAGAAAGGTTTCTGTTGAGTTCGACACAACCAGAGCCGTTTTATTTAAAAATGGCTAGTTTGTATGGAAGAGTCAGGCTTGCTCTGTTTGGAATCATTCAAAACCTAGCTTTAACGTACTAAATTTATAAGGTGTTGGATATGAAAAAGATTATCTTTGATTGTGACAATACGATGGGAGTTACGGGCTGTGATGTCGATGACGGTCTGGCTCTGATCTATCTTCTCGGTAAAAGTTCTGCAGAACTGCTGGGTATTACAACAACCTATGGAAATAGCGATGTTGAGACTGTTTATGCCAATACGTCCAGGATGTTGAGCGATCTTGACCGACAGGATATCCCCGTGCTTAAAGGCTGCGCATCGAGAAAACAAATCGAAAGCGAAGCAGCTGAATATATCCTGGATACAGTTAGAGAGAATAAAGGAAATATCTCGATATTAGCCACAGGTTCCCTGACCAATCTGTATGCAGCCTATCTTTTGGACAATACGATTTTTGAACAGGTCTCTGAGGTTGTCCTGATGGGCGGAATTCAGCAAGAGTTAATCATCAATGGGATTCTTTTGAATGAATTAAACTTCTCCTGTGACCCTGCGGCGACAGCCTGTGCCCTGAAAAATGCAAGGAATTTATCTATCGTCACGGGAAATCACTGTCTGGACGCTTTTTTTACCAAGCAGGAGTTTAAAGAAAGACTTTCCTTTTGCGATCAACCCATAGGAAAATATATCGCTCAGACATGTTCTTACTGGTTCGAAAACATGATGAAAAGGTTCAATCTAAATGGCTTTCACAACTGGGATGTCGTTGCTGCCGCTTATTTAATGAATCCTGCATTGTTTAAAGATCATTATGATAGTATTCTTCTCGATCTGAATAACTTGAAAGCGGTTTTCTGGAAAATGGCAAACAGAATGATAACAACACAGTCAGGGTAAATATTCCAGTAATAAATAATTTAAAGAAATTTACTGAAGATGTTTATGCTGCGTGGTTAGGTGTATAGGAGATAGAACATGAAAACGTACTATAATCCAGATGATTTGGTTCAATTTGGGAATATGGGTGAGGATGCACCCGAGCTATGGGAAAAGTTCATGTCATATTACAGCAAGGTATTTGAAGAGGGTGCATTGACGGCAAGGGAGAAGGCTTTGATTGCTTTGGCAGTTGCTCATGCCGTCCAATGTCCCTATTGCATTGATTCCTATACTCAAACCCTTTTAGAAATGGGTGTTAATCAGGAACAGATGATCGAAGCAGTCCATGTCGCTGCAGCAATCAGGGGCGGTGCAACTTTGGCTCATGGTATGCAAACGAAGAATGCTATTAGAAAACTTGAACTGTAGGAGGAGCTATGGAGGAGAATAAATACTTAAAGCAGTTACAGGCATTTCCTTCCTTTATCGACAAAGAAGAGTGCCAGAAGTTCTGTATGACCAATGAGAATCTCGATGTTATGCAGATTAATATCGGAAAGATGTGTAATCTAGCGTGCAAACATTGTCATGTTGATGCTGGAGCGGTGCGCAAAGAGATGATGAGCAAGGAAGTGATGGAAGCCTGTCTCGATGTCTTTGAGAAGGATGACTTCAAGACTTTGGATATCACGGGTGGAGCACCGGAGATGAATCCGAATTTTCAGTGGCTCATTGAAGAAACAGGCAAACGGAAAATCCACACCATTGTTCGTACAAACCTAGTTATCCTGAGTGAGGAAGGCTATACTCATCTTCCGGAACTTTATGCTCAAAATAAAGTTGAGATTGTTGCTTCATTGCCTTATTATACGGAAAAAGATACTGATAGGCAGCGAGGTAAAGGGAATTTCTCGAAAATGATATCGATGCTACAAAAGCTGAATCAATTAGGCTACGCTAAAGATCCCGAGTTGGTACTGAATCTAGTCTATAATCCTGGGGGTGCATTTTTACCGCCGAGTCAGGAAAGCTTGACAGGGGAATTCAAAAGGAAATTGGATCACTTATATGGGGTTTCTTTTAATTACTTATTTACAATTACCAATAATCCCATTGGAAGGTTTGGAGATTTTCTTGAACGAAGCGGAAATTTGACGACTTATATGAATCGCTTGATATCTTCCTTTAACCCGACGACGGTCGAGAAAATTATGTGCCGCAGCCAGTTATCAGTAAGTTGGGATGGAACTCTATATGATTGTGATTTCAATCAAGCCTTGAACTTGGAGGTTAATGGTGTAAATTGCATTCAGGATCTGAAGGATATTGCACTTAGAGCGAGAAAGATTGTGTTCGGGAATCATTGCTATGCTTGTACAGCAGGGGCTGGTTCCAGTTGTGGCGGAGCAACGGCATAAAAACGGACACAGAATTCTTTAGTGAAATTGTCCCCTAAGAATAATGGTTTTTAACCGATATTTTTAGGGGGCATTTTTTCATTATTTATCCGATTCGTATCAAAATGAAAAAATATATTTTCAAAATGAAAAATTGTCTTACCAATGTAAGACACCTAAAAATAGAAATCATTGATTTTGTAGGACGTGAGCGCAGCTAATTAGGTTGGCACGATTCTTGCTTAATTAGTAAAGTAAAGGCTGGCTCATTCAACAAAGTACTCCATACTATTTCTCGTGTTTTGTAGCTATTGATGAATTATTTTTGCTGAAAGGAGGTTTTAACGTAGTTTATGTCTGCTGAAATTATGTTTGCCAAAGAACAAGATGAGATAGAACTTAATGAAATTCTCTGGGACTATGATATGGGGATTCCAGGCCAGGCCGAAGAGATGCTCATCTTAAAAAAAGAGGGTCAGACTCTTGGAGGGGCAAAGATTGTTGAGGTTGAAGACAATAGCTTTTTTTTAGAAGTACTAGGGGTAAAGCAAGAGCGACATTCTCAAGGAATTGGGCGGCTCCTTTTAAATGAAATTCTTCAGAATCCATGGAAATGCTGCAAATATCCCTTATCTAAATTTAAAATTAAAAAGTTATACACCATCACGACTATGGCAAGAGGATCTGCAGTTGGTTTTTATAAAAAATTGGGTTTCAAAAACTGTGATTCCCAAATGCTGCCCCAAGTATATAGAGAACAATGTGATTTTTGCCCGGATAAAGGAGAATGCGACCCGGCTCCTATGATTTTTACTGGAGGGATTAAGGCATGAAAAAGGCAATACTCGTTTTTACTAAGGTTCCAAGAGTCGGAGATTGTAAGACACGCTTAACGGAAGCCCGTGGTGGTATTCTGACCTACGAGGAAGCGACGGCATTATATGAAGCCTGCTTGCTTGATGTTATTGAGGTAAGTCTGTCAGTTGAAGAGGCAGATGTTTGGATCTGTTATAACAAGGAGGGAGACCGTTCCTACTTAGATTCACTTTTAGTTCAAGTTAAAAATGCTCAAAAAATTGCAGGGATTTTCTCCGACCAGGGAGGAAGTTTCGACGACTGCATGCAATATGCGACAGACCACATTCTTAAATCAGGAGCAGAAGATCGCTTAGCGGATTGTTTATTGATTAGCGGTGGCGATCTGCCTTCATTGCAGCCCTATATTTTGCAAGATGCTTTAAATAAGTTAGAGAAATTAAGTCGAAGTGTATCTGGGCAGAAGGTTGCTGTTCGTAAAGTAAAAGCAAGCGATGGTTCATTGATTGGAGCCGCTCTCGTGGAAGGTGCATGCCAAGAAGGCGGATTCTCTTTAGCCGGTGTGACTTGCTCGACGAATTTTACGTTTAACGAAGTTTTTTATAACAAAGATGGAATTACCGCACTGGATATGATGGTTAATAAAGCGGGAGATGACCAAATTCCCATAGCTTTTGTGGAAGAAGTACCAGATATAGATATTCCGGTAGACCTTGCAAGCATGATGCCTGTTCTACGTGTTATCGAGCTTGCGGCAAAGTATGATCCTTCTGTAACCGTTCCGGAAAGGACAATCCACTTTCTGAATGAGATGGGTCTGCAGTCGGTTGCTCTTCCTCCTGCTGCGAGAGAATCAGTATAAGTAAGTCGACTTATTTTATTACGGTGGAGGAGGGAGTAAATCGTTATGAGTTCTGAGAAATTAAGTAAGGTATGTCAGGAGATACAGGAAAATTGTATAAGCTGTGGGCAATGCTCCTCTGAATGTCAAATGCTGCAGGAGATAGGTGAAGAGCCGGCGAGCATTGCCGCTCGAAAACCTTATGTCGAGGAGGCTTACGAATGCTCCCTCTGCGGTCTATGTGAAGCAGTATGCCCATCCTCACTAAGCCCTAAAAATATGTTTGGTGAAATGAGGGCGGAAGCGGTTGAGACCGGGGAGATACCTATTAATGAATATCGGTATATGTTCCCAGATCGAAAAGTCGATGTGACCAAGTTATATCGCGAAGTCAATGGTATTGACTATCAGGACTTAAACCTGAACAGGGCAAATCCCGTTGCCTTTTTCCCCGGATGCACGATGCTTACGTATTCCCCTCAATTGACACGGGCCGTTTATAGCAACTTGTGCCGGAAGTATCCGGATCTTATTCTCATGACAGATTGCTGCGGTCTGCCTTTGTATCAATTAGGGTTACGGGATCGAGGGAAAAAGTATGGAGATACGGTTAAGGCAAAAATTCGGGACTTAAAGATAGAGACTGTAATTGCGGTGTGTCCTAATTGTTTCTACCAACTCGGACCCATCTTAAAAGAAATGGGAATAAAACTTTTAACAGTTTATGAGGTGCTTGAGAATCTATCCATTTTTAATCAGTCTAATGTTCTCGGTCAAAAGTATAGAGTTACAGTTCATGACTCATGCCCGGACCGTTTTGAAGGAATATTTGCTTCTCAGGTAAGATCTGCTTTACAAAAAAAGGGATATCAGTTGATTGAAATGGAGCACAACAAAAAAACATCAACCTGCTGTGGAAGCGGCGGCGAGGTGAGTCATTTTAATCCGGAAATGGCGGATAGCCGGGTAAAAGCTCGTTTGGATGAGGCAGAGAATTCAGGTGCGCAAATTCTTGCAGCCTATTGTTTGTCCTGCGTTTTAAATTTTGGCCGGTCTTCGAATAAGATTCAATCCAAACATGTTTTGAATTTACTGCTGGATGTAGAGCAAGATTTTGAGGGGTTAAAGAAGAAGTCGAAGATGATGTTTGAAGGACCTGAAGGGGAAAAAATGTGGGAGCGGATTATGGCAGAACCGTAAAGGATGAACAAGAAGCAGAAAAAGGGGAAGAGATTAACTTGAATTACCAAGAAATGACTCGAATTTTTAAAGAGACACTGTCGCTTCGCTGGGACCCTGTGGCGGTAAGGCTGATGCGTCCTAATGAGGAAAGGCCGCCGCAATTAGTCGAACCCCCAGTCCCTTTGAGACATTGCCAATCCATAATTACAGCCCGTCGCGGAAATTGTCTTTATATGCCTCCGCGAAGTCATGCTTGCCCTGATGGTTCAGGTATTTTGGGCTTAGTTGAGATGTCTTCTAAACTTCGATCAGGTGATCTATATTTACTTTTTAAAAAGATGCCCAATATAGAAACAGCTCAAAAAATGATTAGTTCCCGTCCTGAATTCGAAGCGGGAAGTTTTAAGGCCACTCTTCTCGCGCCTTTAGATAAGGCCCCCTTTGAACCCGATGTCGTCGTTTTTACGCTTTGGCCAGAACAAGCCATGTGGCTTTGCTGTTCCCAGACATATGCAAATGGGCAGCGCCAAAATTTCAAAACCTCAGGCTTTAATTCAACCTGCGCTGATTTAATCGTTCAACCGATGAAAACAGGGGAAATGAATATTTCCTTTGGATGTTATGGGGCTAGAGCTTCGAGTGAAATTGATGATTTTGAACTTTATCTTTCCATTCCGGCTCAAAGGCTTGAACCGATTGCGCAATCGTTATTGAAATTGTCACAGAAGAGTATTCCTGAAGAAAGAAAAAAGATATATATGCAGCCTGTTATGGATAAAATCGGAACTCGTCGGCCGGAAATTAACGAATCCGGGGCTGGCGTTGAAATTTTTATTGATACGGATCAATGTCTGGGGGATGGACTATGCAGTGCTTTTTGCCCCACGGGAGTCTTAGAAATTGAGGAGATCGCTGGGCGGAAAGTGGCAAGGGCAGCTCACCCCGAAGACTGCAGCGCGTGCTACACATGCGTGGGTCAGTGTCCTCAAAAAGCCATCCAGTTGTCTTATCGATAGAAAGGAAGAGTCAGATGAGTCCAGAGTTTAAGCTCTTAGGAACGGGAGCTGGGCCAGGGGTACCGGCATTTTATTGTGATTGTATTGCATGCCGGGAGGCTCGAAAAAAACCTCAGCGTGCTCGAACGCGCAGCGGAGCCTTCATTGATACGGGTAAAGAAAGAATTTTAATAGATGCTTCTCCTGACTTGAGAAGCCAATTAATGAAGGAGCAAATTGATTCTCTCGATTATCTTTTTATTACCCATTGGCACTATGATCATTTCGGAGGAATTGGCGATTTAGAATTCTATATAAAACTTAAGCGAAAACACCCCGTCAAATTGTTTTTACCCTCCAGTGCAGTCGATGATTTTCAGGCGGCTTATCCATTTATGATGGATGTATTTGAACTGGAGTCCTGGGATTATGAACGAAGCTATAATTTCTCAAACGTTAAGCTGACCGTATTGCCTGCAAACCATGGCATTCAGACAGGTGGGCTTTTATTAGAGGCGGACCAAAGGATTGCCTATTTTACAGACACATCCGGGTTACCGGAATTAACGGAGCAGAGAATTAAAGGGGTAGATACGTTAATCTGTGATGCCACATTTCATGGGGAGAATTGGTATCCCAATAATCATATGTCAATTGAAGAAGCCATTCAATTAGGTGAAAAGGTTAGGGCAAGTCATACTATTCTAACGCATCTTGCGATGCATTACAGCGCTCCCACAACGGTACAACAAATTGAAGAGGAGCTGCATTTTTATCCTAAGGTTTCCATAGCTTTTGATGGGTTAACCTTGCAATTGTAAGTTTTAAGGGCCGTAAATAAAGGGGGGATGACTTATCAAACCATTGTTTTCTGACCTGAAAATCAAAAATTTAACCTTTAAAAATCGAATTGTACTGCCCCCTATGGCACTAGATATCGCTTCAGAGAAGGGGGAAGTTACAGCAAAGTTAATTGAACATTATCGCATACGGTCCCAGGGGATCGGACTTATTATTGTCGAGCATTCTTACGTCAGTCGAAATGGAAAAGCTCATCCCTGCCAATTAGGTATTTATGATGACGAACTTATCAAAGGTTTAGAACATTTGGCAAGGGAAATCCATAGAGAGGGAACTCCCGTGGGAATTCAGATCAGCCATGCGGGCGGAAGAGCATTGATGTCTCCTTGCGGGCCCTCCGGCACTCTATCTAAATATCTTTCACGTTTTGGGCAGAAAGGACCCGTAAAAGGATCCAAAAAATTGAGTAAAGAGAGCCTTCGTCGGATTGTTAATGATTTTGCCCAAGCTGCACGAAGAGCTCAATTAGCGGGTTTTGATTTCGTAGAAATTCACGGAGCACATGGTTATTTGCTGAATCAATTTTACTCTCCTTTGACGAATCTTCGCCGTGATGAATATGGGGGAACATTGGAAAAGCGCCTGCGCTTCCCGATCGAAGTTATTAAGGCCGTAAGAGGTGCAATCGGAGAAAATATGCCGATATTTTATAGATTAGGGGCTGACGATCGTTTAGCGGGTGGCAACAGTATTGAAGATAGTATAATTGCGGCTCGGCTTCTTCAGAATGCAGGGGTAGATTGCTTAGACCTGTCAGGAGGAATCTGTGGTTATCTTAAAAACGGGCCTGAAGGATTCTTTGCCTACATGGGAAAAGCCATTAAACCTGTTCTGGATATTCCTGTAATGGTTACAGGGGGAATTAAGACAGGGATTAAAGCGAATGAAATAATTGCTGATCACAGTGCTGACCTGGTAGGAGTCGGGAGGACTCTGCTTCAAGATTCCGAATGGGTTTCTAAACAGTGGCTGAAGATGAAATCTAATCAGAGCCTGATAGAGGAAAAAGATTATATGATTTCTGTTTAATTATTAAAATGACGAGGAAGGGAGGATGGGTATTGTTGCATGAACTGCTCGCACAAGACATTACTGCCTATGTTAATCGTGCACATTTTAAACGTTCCATGAATATTCAAACTCCTATTTATGTTCAATTCCTGGCTCAAGGAGAATATAATCTGAATTATCTTCTTAAGACGGATAGCCGGAATTATGTTTTAAGAGTAAATACCGGGAGCCAAATGAGCCTCGCTAATCAGATCCAATATGAATATCAAGCGCTGCAGCTATTAAAGCCCTCTGGTGTTACGCCACTACCGTATTATCTCGACGATCTGCGAAAGGAAATACCTTACGGGTTGCTTGTGATGGAATATCTTCCAGGTGCCCCTTTAAACTATTATTCCGATTTATCGGGAGCGGCTGTGACTTTCGCGAGGATTCACAGTATTTCGTTTAATCAAGGGGAAAACGATTTTCTAGTAAAAGCCAAGGCCCCTTTTTCCGCAATTCTAAGTGAAGCAAATAACCTATTAACACGTTATTTTGACTGTTCTGAAGCTAATCCTGAGGTTAAAGACCTTCTTGAGAGGAGCTATCTTTTTGGCGAAGAGAAAAGAAAAGAGGAAAGTTATTTTTTAAAAGAACCTTGGCACGCGGTAATCAATACAGAAGTGAACTCTCATAATTTTATCGTTAATCAAGAGAAAAAGAGCTGCCATCTTATAGACTGGGAAAAACCAATCTATGGGGAGCCGGCTCAAGATCTAAGCATGTTCCTTATTCGGACAACAACATTATGGAAAGCCGATGTCCTTTTAAGTGCAGAGCAGGAGGATTTATTCCTCAAAAGTTATACTGAGGAATTGATTCCTTGCCCCTATGTTCAAACTTTACCTGAACGTGTGCGGATTTTTAAATTTTTTAATACTTTGCGAGCCTTATCTTGGTGTGCGATGGCCTGGACCGAATATATAAAACCTGGACGGCCCTTGGTTAATAAAGATACTTTTGAAAAAATTAATATGTATTTAGAACCTAATTTTATTAAAGGCTGTTTTCCTGAGATATTTTAAATTATTGTAACGAAAGGAAGTATATTATGCCTTCCAAGCTTAGGTCAGTTACGATCAAATTAAAATTAAACATGTGGGAACAGATTGAAGTGATTTCGCAAAAAAAGGGTGAAACAGTATCCGAAACAATTCGCTATTTAATTGCTAGAGGGCTTGATGAGAGAGTCTATAAGGAAAATACTGAATTGATTGCCAAGATTGTTAAGGAACAAGTCGAGCAGGTTATGAGGCCTTATTTAGAAAACCTTCTTTATGAGGAACAGAACCCTCAAAGATTTATTAAGCCTGTTGATCCTAGGAAGCTTGCCATATGCAGAAGGAGAATCGGTTAATCAGGACATTCATCAATAGACAATTATCTGAATAAAGGGGTATGAATTTATGGATGCAACCTTAGAGAAAATCGAAAACAGTGAGGCTTTTTTTAACTTTTCTATTGAGGCAGAAAAATTCGAAAAGGCCCTTGAGAAATCGTTTAAAAAGAATATCAATAATTATGAAATTCCAGGTTTTCGCAAGGGGAAAGTGACAAGGGCAGTTTTGGAATCGAAATTAGGACCTGAGGTTCTATATCAAGATGCACTGGATTTTGTTGTTCCAGAAGAATATGCCGCAACTCTTCAAGAGTTAGAATTAGAGCCTGTTGGTGATCCCGATATTGAAGTTGGTTATATAGAAAAAGGGAAACCCCTGAGTATCAAAGTTTGTGTTCCGATTACTCCCGAGGTAACCTTGGGGACAATTGAAGGCTTAGAAGTTAAGGTACCGAAGAAGCGAGAAGTTACGGATAAAGATATCGAAAGATATTTAGAAGAGCTGCGTTCGCGGAATAAAAAAGTTATGGATAAATTCGACGAACCTGCTTCACCCGGAGATACATTAACCATCGATTACAAATGTACGGTTGAGGACATAGCTTATGATGATGTAATTGATTATAAATTTATGCTTGATTTGAGCAACCCCATTCTCGGATTTGAGGATAATCTTTTAGACGCCAAAAAAGGGGATTCCTTAAGTATTGAAAATCACTTTCCTGCAAACCACTCTTTAAAACAACTGGCGGGTAAAAAGGCTCGATTTATAGTCACTGTAAAAAAGGTTGAAAACATTCAGTTAAGAGAGCTTGATGATCAATTTGCCCAGGAAGTAGGGAAAGTTAAAAACCTGGAAGAATTAAGAATCAAGGCAAAGAAAGAACTTGTTGAAATGGCCTCCCTGCGTTCCACAAATATTTTAAGACAAGCGATTATCAAAGCAATGCTTGAGAAATGTGATGTTACCGTCCCTGAGTTTTTAATCATGCAGCGGGCTAAGGATATGCTGAATCAGTTTTCAAAACAATTGGCAGCTGAGGGAGGAGATATTGATCTATATCTTCAGATGACCCATAAAAAACCGGAAAGCTTCAAAAAGCAAATGTGGGAAGAGGCCAAGAATGCGGTTAAAACAGAGTTTATCTTAGACAAGATTATCAATGAAAAGGGCTTTGAGATAAGCGAAGAGGAACTGGATAAAGGATCCGAAGTTTTTGCCTCCCAAATTGGGATGGATAAGGGGAATGCCCGAAAAAATTTGGGTCCGTTAGTGAATAAAGTGCTATTTGAGTTAAAAGCAGAAAAGGCAATCCAATATATGATTGATCATGCAAAAATAATAGTTAATGACTAATTTTAAAATTTAATAAAAAATTGAATTTAAACTGTTTCAGGATAAGTGTCTGAAACAGTTTTTCTTTATCCTTCATATCAACAAAAAGTCTTAAAATGAAAAAATTTGTTCTTAAATGGAAAGTGCTAAAAGCTTATCTAAAATTTTAAAATCGTGAGGAATCAAGGTGTTAAGGTGAAATAGAAGGTTTATTTCGTTTGGCATAATTCTTGCTATATTTTAAGGTTGTGTCTAAACAGAGAAGGAGATGAGCCTTAGTAAAGATGAGCGAGAAAAGAAATCAAGATTGTACGAAGAAAATAATGGAACAGTGCACTGGCTGTATGACCTGCCAGGAAAGCTGCCGTGTATTGACAGAGATTAATGAAGATCCAGCTTCAATTGCTTCTCGAGGAATTACAGTAGATGAGGCTTTTTCCTGTGCCCTTTGCGGGAAATGTGAAGCAGTATGTCCTTTAGGTTTAAGTCCATACCATATGTTTGAACAAAGAAGAATAGAGGCAGTCAGGAATAAGGAGATGGATGTGAACGAATACCGTTATCTCTTTCCAGACCGTGATGTGACTGTCATGAGTATTTTCAGGGATTATTACGGTATCGATTATAATGACCTAAACCTATCCTTGCCCTCAGATACAGCCTTTTTCCCAGGATGCACAATGATGACCTATTCACCAGGACTCACCAGAAAGGTTTATGAAATTTTAAAGGAAAAGTATAAAAACCCGATTTTATTTAGCGAATGCTGCGGTTTACCGATGTACCAGATCGGGCTTCCTGAACGGGGAGACAAGATAAAGGAAGGAATCATAGCTAAAGCAAACAGCTTGGAAGTCAAACGTTTAGTTGTCGCCTGCCCGAATTGTTATTATCAATTTAAAAAAGAGAAAATCTTTAAGGATTTCGAGATTATTACCGTTTATGAAGCGCTGAAAGAGTACTTTATTCCCGCAATAGGGAGCGGGATATATACCATCCATGATTCCTGCCCGGATCGGTTTGAAGGGATTTATGCCTCTCAAGTCAGAGAGGCCCTTGATAAAGCAGGATGTAAGAGAGTTGAGATGAAACATCATGGAAAGGAATCGATCTGCTGTGGAAGCAGCGGCCAATTAGGTCATTTTCGGCCGGAATGGTCAAAAGAACACGAACTTCAGGCATTAGAAGAGGCGGAAGAGGCTGGGGCCGATACGATCATAGCTTATTGTCATGCTTGTGTGCTTAATTTTGCAAATATATCCTCAAAAATAAAGATTTTGCATGCTCTGAACGTTTTGCTTGGATTTATCGAAGATTATGGTGAAGTGAAACAGAAAGCCGGTGATATGTTCACAGGACCTGATGCCTTGGATCTCTGGGGAAAATTATTTGAAGATCCGGAGTAACCTAATATTAAGACCTAAAAGATACGGTTTTGTGTGAGAACACAACCTCTTTACTTTTACCTATAACTATGCTTGAGTACTTAATTTCGGAGTAATTGAAACATCGATAAAAGACAGATAATGGTCTGGTTATCCCAGTTGACTTGAGAATAGGCTTGAACACGAAAATATTGGTTTTTGTCTTACCTCATTTTTTCAAATCGTGTCCTAAAAAGAAACTGTTTTTTCAAAATGGAAAAAAACCGAGTAAATAATTATAAAGAGACATTGATATAATGCGCCTTTACGTGGATTGGCGGCTGGCACAGATCTTGCAACATAAATAAATTGTCAATTATTCTATATTTTTATCTCTTAACGCCATAAAAAGTTGGGCGTGGAAAGCAGGCAGAAATCAAATTTAACACTGGAGGAGAACATGAGTAAGATTGATTTGGAACAAGAGGGAATCGAAGTCAAAAAAGCATGTTGTTATTTCTGTCATCAGAACTGTGGTTGCTTAGTCTATGTCAAAGATGGCAAGGTTGTGGGCTTTGAAGGGGATCCGGATTATCCAACGAATACCGGCGGATTGTGCTGCCGCGGTAATGTCAATATGATCCATCTGGATCATGAGGCAAGAGTGAATTATCCATTAAAGCGCAAAGGAGAACGGGGAGCAGGAGAATGGGAACGCATCACCTGGGAGCAAGCCATTGACGAAATCGGAGCTAAACTCGAGTCAATCCGTAATCAGTTCGGCGCTGAAGCAGTAGCGACAGCCGGTGGTACAGCACGTACGGATGACTGGGCTCGCCGCCGCTTCATGAATCTTTTTGGCAGCCCAAATGGTTTCCACAATTCCCATTTGTGCTGGATTCCTACGTTTATGGTGGAAACAGCGATTTATGGATGGAGCCCGTTTGAAATTGATTTGGGGCTCAGTCGTTGTTTAGTGTTGTGGGGACAAAATCCCGGGGCCTCCACCTTGCCCGAAATGAGCGGAATCAGTGCGCTGAAAGCCAAAGGACTAAAGATCATCGTCATTGATCCGCGCTTTACGGAAACTGCGGCTAAGGCAGATTTATGGCTGCCCTTACGCCCGGGATCTGACCTTGCTTTAGCCCTTGCCTGGATTAATGTCATTATCTATGAAGGGTTAGCGGACTATGATTTCATTCAGGAAAATTGCGTCGGTTTTGATGAACTCATGGAACATGTGGGAGATTTCACGCCGGAGTGGGCCGAACCCCTTACGGGATTGAGTGCGGATTTAATTCGTGAGAGTGCTCAGATGTATGCCATGAATAAACCTGGCAACATCCAATGGGGAGTTTCGATTGACCAAATCGGAAAACCTGCTGGAGCGGCTATGCAAGCAAGAGCAATCCTTAGAGCGATCACCGGTAATTTGGACTGTCCTGGCGCAGATCTCTTGACCGGGCCAAGCAAAGAATTTGTGACCGATGAAGAAATGGAACTCAACGAGTACCTTCCAGAAGAACAAAGGGCAAAACAACTCGGTTCAGATAAATTTAAATTGGTGACCTGGCCGGGTTATGGACGTATCGCTGAAATAACAAAGAAATACTGGGGCAAGGCGCCTACCGCAGAATGGATGTGCGAGGCTCATCCGCCCACAGTCTATAATGCAATACTCACTGGAAAACCATATCCAGTAAAGGCTTTACTGGTTTCTGCCACGAATCCGGTTAACTCCTACGGAGAAAGCAAGAAAACGCTGGCTGCTCTGAAAGCGGTTGATTTCCTTGTCACTTGCGATTATTGGCTGACGCCTACGGCGATGCTATCGGACTATGTCCTGCCGATTGCCGGATCTTTTGAGCGCCCAACGATTACTTCGACCTATGGCTGCTCTGATTTCTTAATGTGTTCACAAAGAGCTATTCAGCCGATGTATGAACGTCGTACGGACTTTGAATTCTGGCGCGATTTAGGAATAAGATTGGGCCAAAAGGAACATTGGCCTTGGGAGACTTTAGAGGATGCTTATTTATATCGCATTAAAGATTTGGGATATGGGGTAGAAAGTTACGATGAGTTTGTAGAGAACTATCGTTACCACTTCCCGGAAAGAGAATACTTTAAATACAAATCAAGAGGGGGATTTGCTACTCCTTCGGGTAAAGTCGAACTTTATTCCAGTGTGTTGGAAGAATTGGGATATCCGCCTCTGCCGCAATATATTCCTCCTACTGAAAACGAAATCGATAATCCGGAGCTGGCCAAGGAATATCCATTGGTCTTAACGACAGGCGCAGGTGTTATGCCTTTCCACCATTCGGAACATTTCCAGATCAAAGAATTACGGTTTTTGCGTCATGAACCCCATATGCAAATCAATCCGGATACAGCCGCGCAATATGGAATCCAGGAAGGGGATTGGGTCTGGATCGAAACCAAGCGGGGACGGATTAAACAAAAAGCCAGTCTCACCGAAGGAATTCGACCGGGAACTGTGTTTACAGAACGGGGTTGGTGGTACCCTGAACGCGATATGCGTGATCCGGAACTCGGGGGTTGTCTTGAATCCAATACCAATGTGTTAACAAGTACCGCAGACGAAGATTGTGATCCAATGAGCGGAAGTTGGGCAAACAGAGGCTTATTATGCAAAGTTTATAAAGTAGACAGTGCAGACAAAAAGGAGGCTGAATAACATGGCACGTTATGCAATGGTTATTGATACGCGCAAATGTACCGGCTGTCAATCCTGCACAGTCGCTTGTCGAGTGAATAATGAACTTCCTATCGATATGATCTATAATCCCGTACCGACGTATGGTCCTATAGGAAAATTTCCAAATGTTCATATGGTCCATGTTCCTCTATTGTGCATGCATTGCGGCAATTCGCCTTGTGTGGATGCCTGCCCAACCGGCGCTTCCCAACAGCGTGAAGATGGGATTGTCTGGGTTGATGCGAACAAATGTGTAGGCTGTAAAGCTTGTGTTATGGCTTGCCCTTACGGAGCACGTGTCCCGAATCAAGCTACGGGAACAGTCCAAAAATGTAATTTTTGTAAAGATGACCGGGTTGACAAGGGAAAAGTACCCTACTGTGTTCAAACCTGCCACCAAAAGGCACGTATTTTTGGCGACATAGAAGATCCCAATAGTGAAGTTTATAAACTTGTTAATGGAACAAAAACAGTGGGGCGCTTGCTGGAAGAGCTCGGAACTGAGCCCTACGTTTATTATCTGTATTGATTGGAGGGGAGACAGAATGAGCCATAAACATGAAACCTGGGGTTGGATGTTAGCTTTTGATTTCTTTTTTGCAGGCATGGGTGCGGCGATGCTGCTTTATGCCGGAATTGCCGAGCTGTTTCTTTTAAACGGCAATCTTTCTACACTGGGTCTTTTTGCAGCTCCTATATTCGTCGCTGCGGGGGCTGGCCTATTGGTTTTAGAATTAGGAAGACCTTTTCAGGCTTTGCGCGTTTTTATGAATCCAAAAGCCATTTTGACCTTTGGAGCCTGGAATATGTCAATCGCCATTGTGGCAGGGCTGCTTTTGGCAACCAGCTGGGTTGATGTATTTCCTTGGTTTGGTGTTGTTGGACTGCGTAAAGTGTTAGCGGTCATTTGTATCATCACGGGATTTATCGTTGCTACCTATCCGGGGGTATTATTAGCACGTCATAAATCACGTCCTTTTTGGAACGGACCGGGAATGATGGTTTTGTTTTTAACCTCTTCCTTATTAACCGGAGTATCTGCTTATATCGTCTGCGGTCTGATTAGCGAAGCTTCGATCATTGTCTATACGGTGTTTCCTATCTTAGCAGCAGGATTATGTGCCTTCCAACTGGTTATCTGGGTGGGCTACCTCTGGATTAAGAGTACAGGGACGACAGAAAGAGAAGCGAATGCCGTCAAAAGATGGACAAGCGGTAATTTCGCAGCACCTTTCAAATATGGCTTTATTTTGTTAGGTACAATTGTACCCCTGATCTTATATCTGATACCTGATGCAATTTTTATAGAGATTGCTGGTTTATTAGCAATCCTTGGCGGACTGCTCATGCGCAACCTTGTTGTTTATGCAGGTCAGGACAGAACATGGTTACCGGGCGAGGAAAAATATCGTTCAGCATTACCTTGCGGTGATGAAGCATTCTTAAAAAAAGTATGGACTAAACAGATTTAGCATAAATGCAGCAAGAAAGTGGCAGGTGATTTGCGATGCAGCAAAATGAGAATATGACCATTCTTAATCATACCGAAAGTGTTTGTCCTATATGCTTAAAAGTTGTTAAAGCAGACATTTATACCAGCGGCAAGGAAGTTTTCATGAAAAAGGTGTGTCCGGAACATGGCGCAGTAACATCTTACCTCTGGCCGGATGTTGAGCATTATGAATGGGTGAATAATTTTCATTTGCCATCGACGCCTCCACATTCTCCAATTCCCAGCAAGGAAGGATGTCCTAAGGATTGCGGCTTATGCAAGGCTCATCTGCGCCATCCGACTTTAGTTGAAATTGAAGTAACAGAACGGTGTAACTTGCGTTGTCCGGTTTGTTTTATGGCTGCTGATGAATTTCGGGCATCACCGGATCCTTCACTTCAAGCTATTGAAGCAAAGTTTAAGTATATCCTGAAGAATACCCATACGGAAACGAGCATTCAGCTGACCGGCGGAGAACCGACGACACGCAGGGATTTGCCCGATATTGTTCGTTTGGGGCGAGATATTGGCTTTAATGCCATCGAAATCAATACAAACGGCGTGGTTATCGGACAGAATCTTGATTATTTAAAAGCACTGGCGGATGCGGGAATCAGCGGAATTTATCTGCAGTTTGATGGGTTAACAGCATCGGTTTACAAGACGATTCGCGGGAAAGATGTACTGAATACTAAACTTCAGGCGATTAAAAATTGCCGGGAGGCCGGTGTTCAAGTGGTCTTGGCAATGACCGTCATTGAAGGGACTAACGAAGACCAAATGGGCAACGTCTTACAATTCGCATTGCAGAATAGAGATGTCATCGCCGGCATTGCTTATCAGCCTGCTTTTGGCTCCGGCCGCTTTAATGTCTCCATGCATAAGCGCCTGACCATGGGAGATGTCATCTTTATGCTTGCGAAGCAGAGCCAGGGCTTGATTGAACCGTACGACTTCTGGCCTTTAGGATGCTCTCATCCTTTATGCTCTTGTTCGACCTATCTTGTTGAAGATAAGGGGCAGCTTCAACCCTTAAGCCGCAGGCTGACACGGCAGGAGTACATTCAGTCGTTCAGTCCAAGCAGTCCGCAGGGTTCGGTTTTTGCCGACATTGCTGCGAACAAATATCCAGACTTAAAACCGGGTTTATCGATCTTGATTGAGAATTATATGGATGCCATGAATATGGATCTTCAAAAATTAAAAGAGTGCAGCATGATTGTAGCCGGCAAAGACGGAGGATTAGTTCCCTTCTGCGTTTATCAGCTGACCAATATTGAGGGGAAAAAGCAGGGCGAATTAAATCTGACGGAAGGTAACTCAAAATGACAGAGAATAGCATGGTTCAGACGAATTGCCGATTCTGTGGATATCAATGCGGAATTACAGCTGCTGTCAAAGACGGGCGAGTAATCAAGGTTAAACCTGACCCGTCGCGTTTCCCCTATGATGAGTTGATTATGCGGGGGTGCCGGCGTTGGCCGATGATTACGACAGTCATGGATCATCCTCAACGCATAAACTATCCTTTAAAACGCGTAGGGGAACGCGGCAGCGGTCAGTGGGAAAGAATTTCCTGGGATCAAGCTTTGGATGAGATAGCGGAGAAGCTTCAAGCGCTTAAGGATAAGTTTGGTCCGGAGATGCTGGCGACAAGCATCGGCGGTCCGCATACGACATTTTGGCCATTACATCGATTTATGTCTCTCTTTGGCAGCGCTAATAATATGGGAATTGGCCAGATTTGCTGGAATCCGGGAATCTGGGTAAATACACTGACGTACGGCTGGCCGATTGATATGGAGCTGGATCCGGAAAATACCGGATGTGCTATCCTTTGGGGTGTTAACCCTGCTGAATCGGATAACTCTTTGTTTTGGCGTACAATCGTAGAATTCAGCCGGACAGAAAAACCGTTGATTGTTATTGATCCCAGGCATACTCGGACGGCGGAGCAAGCAACCCTTTGGCTTCCGGTGCGCCCAGGAACAGATGCAGTTCTTGCGCTTGGACTTTTACACGTCATTGTCGAGAAAAAGCTTTACGATCGAGAGTTTGTTCAAAAGTGGTGCCATGGATTCGACCGTCTTGCCGAGCATCTTACTTCCTATACTCCATCCTATGTTGAGAAGATTACGGGGATAAAAGCGGAGAATGTAATTGAGGCAGCTTATTTGTTTGCAGGTAATTCACCTGCTACTTTGTATAGCGGAAGAGGGATTGACCAGCTTGGGGTTAATAGCTTGCCAACTCATCGATCTTTGGCCATTTTGAGAGCGATAACGGGTAACGTCGATATACCTGGAGCGTCTCATCTCAGTGAGATGCCGGATTTTATCCCTGAGCTTGACTTAGAACTGAGTGAACCCTTTGTCGAAACAAATCCTAAACATCTTGGCAAAGATAAACTAAAGCTCCAATCCTATGCCGGATATGCAAAAGTTCGAGAACAAACGATGAAGCATAACAAACGACTTCCTATGCGTTACTTGACTTCTGCACAGCCCAATCAAGTCTGGCATGCGATGTTAACGGGTAATCCTTATCCCATTCGCTCGATGATTGTCATGGCTTCAAATCCTCTTTTGACTCAGGCGGATACAAAACTGGTGTATAAGGCTTTAAAGAGCCTGGATCTCCTTGTCGTTTTGGAATTGTTTAAGACCCCTACAGCTATGCTCGCAGATTATATATTACCGAGTGCAGGAGTTTTAGAACGCCCTTTATTGGAAACAAAAGCCGGAGTGGCGAACATCGCTTATGGTGGTGATCAGGCAGTTGAACCCTACTACGAACGGCGCCCGGACTTTTATTTCTGGAAAGAGCTTGGAATCAGGCTAGGTCAAGAAAAGGATTGGCCTTGGGATACGTATCGCGACAGTCTAGAAGCAAGTTTATCGCCGCTCGGTTTAACATGGGATGAATTCAGTATGACCGGTTTATATTCTCAGGAAAATCGATATTTTAAATATGAAGGACTTGATCCAAACGGATTCACTATGGGGTTTGCCACAGTTAGTGGCAAGGTTGAAGTATATAGTGAACTTTTAAAGGAAATAGGAGACGATCCTTTACCCAGACCCAAAAAATTGCCGGAATGCAATAGAGAATTTCCTTTGATGCTCATGAGCGGAGCCCGTTTCCAGCCCTATTATGCTTCCAGTTACCATCAGCTTGAGAAATTTCGTTCGTCTCATCCAGAGCCTATCGCAGAAATGAGCCTGGATACTGCGAACCGATTGGGGTTAGAAGAGGGATGTTCGGTCTGGGTAGAGACGGAGCGAGGCAAGGCAAAATTTATAACCAAAATCGTTCCGATGTGCAATGATACAGTCAGTGTGGAATATGGCTGGTGGTATCCGGAAATGAGCGCTTCTGAACCTGAATTAGGTGGACTGTGGTTATCCAATGCCAATATTCTCACAAGTGGAGATTTTGAAACGGCTGACCCGTTGGTTGGAACTTGGACCTATAATGGTATACCCTGTCGTATAGAAAAAATTTTATAAATTGGTTTTAAATATTACTTTAAAATATTAATTGACATGATTTTTCTCCGAACCTTATTTCCTAAAGTTGAAGCTATGGAATTGAGGTCTGGACTGAGTCCACGGAGTAATGGAAGAAATTCTATTACTTGCTGTATGCGAAGGAGATGCATGAAAAGAGGGTTAACCCTTTTAAGTTAACCTCAAAACTCCTGCATTTTCTCGGATGCAGGAGTTTTATATTCTATCAGAAATGGGGGATTACGATGAAAAATAGCATTACCTTAGAAGAGGCACAAAGTTTAGTGTTTGATCATTGTTCATTAATGGAAAGCGAGCGGGTTGATTTAAAAGAGTCCTTTGGGAGAGTGTTATTTGAAGATCTTGCAGCTCAGGAAAATATCCCTCCATTTGCTCGCTCTCCTTATGACGGTTATGCCTTTCGCGCTCAGGATACAGAGCAAGCAAGCCTAAAAAATCCTGTTATTCTTAGCATCATTGATGAAGTTCCTGCGGGTTACACTTCCGCATATACAGTCGAATCAGGAACGGCGGTCAAAATTTTGACTGGGGCTCCTATCCCGGAAGGAGCGGATGCTGTTATCAAGTTCGAAGAAACGGTTATTCTTGAAAATCAGATCAAAATTACTGCCGCTTATCAGCCGGGCGAAAATATTGTGCCCGCAGGAGAGGATGTCAAGCGGGGAACACGGATTGCTTCGCAAGGAACGGCGATTACTTCACCGATTATGGGCTTAATTGCAGCGATCGGACAGGAAGATATTGCAGTCTATAAGATCCCTAAAATTGCCATTATCAGTACCGGGGATGAGTTAGTCGATATTTCAGAGCCGTTGATTCCGGGAAAAATTCGCAATACCAACTGTTATACGCTTTTTGGATATATTCAATCGATAGGCGCTGTTCCCTTGATCATCGGTACAGCGAAAGACCGAAAGGAAGAAATCGCAGCGCTCATTGAACGGGGCCTGAATCAAGCGGATATGGTATTAACGACGGGCGGCGTCTCGGTAGGAGATTATGATATGGTCAGCCGAGCGATGGAATATTTAGGGGCCAATCTTCTCTATAAAAAAATTGAGATCAAACCGGGATCTGCGACGGCCGCAGCAGTTAAAGACGGCAAACTCATTTTGGGACTATCGGGAAATCCTTCGGCGGCCTTGACGAATTTCCATCTTGTTGCTGTTCCGTTTATTAAAAAAATGGCAGGCAGAACGAATTATTTGAACGAGAAAATCGAAGTTACGCTGAAGAAAGACTTCAAGAAAGAAAGCCCGCGCAGAAGATTCTTAAGAGGGCGATTAGTTTTTGAAGAGGGAATCAGTATGATGGAGCCGACGGGAGGTCAAGGCAACGGGATCTTAAGTTCCATGATTGGCTGCAATATTTTGACGGAAGTACCGGGGGGCAGCGGCCCAAAGAGGTCCGGAGAAAAATTAGCAGCGTATTTAATTGGCTAACACGCTTAAAAGAGAGAAGGGCAAAAACGTGAAGAAAGTACCGGTACAAGAAGCAGTCGGCATGAAGCTATGCCATGATATGACGAAAGTTATTCCCGGAGAATTTAAGGGCAGGGCCTTCTGCAGAAATCATATTATTACCCAAGAGGATATTCAAGAACTCCTCAGCATAGGCAAAGAGCACATTTATATTTGGGAAGAAAATGCCGGGGAAATCCATGAAGAAGATGCTGCCGTCCGAATTGCCCAAGCGGTCATGGGTAAAAATCTCATGAAAACAGAGCCTGAGGAAGGAAAATCCCTTCTTAAAACAACGATCAGGGGATTATTGAAAGTGAATAGTTCCCTTTTGACGAGACTGAATTCCATTGAGCATGTCACGATACCCTCGCTGCCCAATAATTTTGTCGTGAATGAACAGGAAAAAGTTGCAAGCGCAAGAATTGTACCGCTAGTGACCCAAGAAGAGAACATCTTAAAGGTTGAAGAACTATGCCGCTTAGAGGGGCCGGTTTTCGAGGTAAAGCCTTTTAAAAAGCTAAAGGTAGGTCTAGTGATTACGGGCAGTGAGGTTTATAAAGGAAGAATTAAGGATAAGTTCGGGCCTGTTATCCAGGAAAAATTAACCCATTTTGAGGCAGAGGTTATAGGCCAGGATTATTGCCCGGATGACTGTAAAATGATTGAGAAAAGCATTGTCAAGTTTTTTGCTCAGAAAGCGGATTTAATCCTTGTAACCGGCGGGATGTCTGTAGATCCTGACGATTTGACGCCGGGAGCGATTCGGAATACAGGAGCAAGAGTGATTACTCAAGGAACGCCTGCTCAACCGGGAAATATGTTAATGATGGCCTATCTTGATGAAGTTCCCATATTTGGGGTGCCCGGTGCGGCTATATACTGTAAGACCACAGTCCTTGATGTCGTTTTACCCCGGGTTTTTGCAGGCGACTTTTTAACAAAAGAAGACTTCATTCGCATGGGAGAAGGGGGATTGTGCCGGAATTGTCCAACTTGCCATTATCCTAATTGTTATTTCGGCCGTTGAGATGGTTCTGCTGGGTCGGGCAGCTTCTCCCACATCCGTTCACTCAGCATTCCGAGGCTGGCCCACGCGCTTTCGCGGGAGCTTCGCCAAACCTCCGGGTAATACCTGAAGTGAACCCGTGGCTTCGCTTCCCCACGAAAGCTTTGTGGACTGTGGCGCCTCTCCATGAAATTCGTTCACTTCTGTGGGAGAAGCTGCCTTTCGGGTCTACTGATTTTTTGGACTGTTTTTAGAGCAGAAAGTATAAACTTGCGTTATATGCTATCAGACTTCTATGCCGTTTCTATATGCTATTTGTGCCGCCAGCGGCAGCGGCGGAATGGAGGTTTTTATGAACGATATTCCGGCGGTTTGTATTGTCTCCGGTCAGTCAGACACAGGGAAGACGACGTTTATGGAAAAGCTTATTCAAGAACTCGTTCAACGCGGCTATGAAGTGGGAGCAGTAAAAAGCGATACTCACGGTTTTGATATTGATATTCCGGGAAAGGATTCTTGGAGATTTGCTCAGGCAGGGGCAAAATCAACCACAATTATTGGGCCTGACAAATATGCCGTGATCCAGAGAACGGAACAAAAACAAGAAATCGAAGATGTTATTCCTTTAATCGGGGGTGTCGATATTATTCTCGTTGAAGGATATAAAGCCTCGACAAGACCGAGAATTGAAGTGATTCGAAAGGAAAAAGGGACGAAAATTATTTCTCCATCCGAATATCTCATTGCCATCGTGAGCGATGTCGAAGGGCTAAATACCGCTGTTCCTGTCCTGGATATTAATGATTTTCAGGGAGTCGCGGATATTCTTGTTAAAAAGTATCTGGAGTGATGTCCATGTTGGAGATGAAGGACAATAATTTGAATATATGCATTTTACCCGTAACCGGAGTAATACTTGCCGGCGGCAAGAGCTCCCGTATGGGCAGGGATAAGGCATTTTTAGAATATCTCGGCAAACCTCTGATTGAGAAAAGTCTGGAAGAGCTGCGATCCGTTTTTTCCGAAGTCATCATCAGTACGAATTCACCCGAACGGTTCCAACGTTATAGAGAAAAAAAGGTTACAGACCTTTATCCGGGCTGTGGACCGTTAAGCGGACTTCAATCCGGACTGCAGGCTTCCCGTTTTGATTATGCATTTTTTGTTGCCTGTGATATGCCATTCATTGATCCAAAAGTCATTCGTTTTTTAGCGGGATATTGTGGGAAACATGATGTCATTGTGCCGGAAGTTGATGGCGTTTTGCACCCGCTGCATGCTTTCTACCATAAAAACTGCCTTCCTTTGGTAACAGAGTACCTAGAAAAAAAGTCGTTTAAAATCATTGATTTCTATCCGAGGTGTTCCGTACGTATCGTTCAAGAAGAAGAATTTCGCAGTTTCCCTCAAGTTGCGAGAAGCCTTAAGAATGCGAATACCGATCAGGAATGGCGGGAGCTTCAAACACTGTAAAAATATCTCAGAATAGGAGAGAGCAGTATGGATTTAACACATATTGATGAACATGGACGCGCACGCATGGTTGATGTAACGGAGAAAGCTGAGACTTCTCGTGTTGCCGTTGCTAAAGGAACCATGAGCATGAAGGCGGAGACGCTGGAGCGAATCCGGCAGGGGGGTATAGCTAAAGGCGATGTTTTAGGCGTAGCCCAGGTCGCGGGAATCATGGCAGCTAAACAGACTTCGAATTTAATACCGATGTGCCATCCTTTGGCGATTACCAGTGCGAAGCTTAACTTCAAGATAATTCCGCCAGAGACGGTGGAAATCGAAAGTAGTGTTAAAGTTACAGGCAAAACAGGAGTGGAGATGGAGGCACTGACTGCGGTGAGCGTTGCGGCTTTAACCATTTATGATATGTGCAAAGCCATCGATAAAACAATGGTCATCGGAGAAATTCGCCTGATCGAAAAGATGGGCGGTAAGAGTGGGCATTTTATCCGCGAAGAATACCTTGAGCAATAGCGGAAATTTTATAAATGTAAGGGGATAAAAAAATGGGTAAAATTGTTGCTGTTTGTACGAGTCCGAAAAAAGGAATGCGTAAAAAAAACATAGGGGAAGGGATGCTCAAAATTAAATTTGGGATTGAGGGAGATGCCCATGGCGGTGATTGGCATCGCCAAGTCAGCCTGCTGGCCATGGAAAGTATCCACAAGATGCAAGCCAAGGGTTTAGATGTAGGCCCAGGCGACTTTGCAGAAAATCTGACGACTGAAGGCATTGATCTCGTCAGTCTGCCGATTGGAACAAAACTTAAAATCGGAGAAAACGGCTTGGGGGAAGTCACGCAAATTGGCAAGGAGTGTCATGCGCATTGCGCAATTTATTATCAAGCCGGAGATTGTGTCATGCCCAGAGAGGGAATATTCATCCGGGTGCTGGAGGGCGGTCCCGTCCGAGTGGGTGATTCCATTGGAGTGATTGAAAATGCTTAAGGTCGGTGTAATCACTGCCAGTGATAAAGGATCGCGGGGTGAACGCGAGGATCTTTCAGGGCAGCTGTTAAAAGAACTTGTTAAGGGAATCAACGGGGAAGTTGTCCTCTATATTGTGCTGCCGGATGACCAGAAACTATTAGCAGACAAGATGAAGGTTTGGACGGATGAGGCAGGGCTGGATCTCATTCTTACAACCGGCGGGACGGGATTTTCGCTTCGCGATGTGACACCCGAAGCAACCCTTTCTATTGCAGATCGACTTGTCCCGGGCATCGCTGAGGTTATGAGGCTGGAAAGCCTTAAAGTTACACCGAAAGCAATGCTCAGTCGGGCTGTCGCTGTCCTGCGCAAACGTACGCTGATCATTAATATGCCGGGTTCACCTAAAGCGGTTAAAGAATGTTGGCAGGCTATATCTCCTGCGTTAAACCACGGCATTCAGATCCTAAAAGGTGAGGCAAGTGAATGTGCAGAACCGATTAAGTAATAAGGAAAACCAAGTTTAAAGCACTAAGCTGCCAGTTATAGCTCTGGTATATTTTCAAAATGACAGCCTTCTAAACAGCGAACATAATTTCTTAATTATTTTTGATGCCTCGAACTCATTTATAGGAGTTTGAGGCAGTTTTTTTGGTTTGTCCCAGAATTTGTTTCAATTTGAAAACTCTTTTTTAAAAATGACAAAAGACTTTCAAGATAGTTGTTTGCATTTAATATTTTTGATATAGCTAAAGTCTTATTTATCAAGCGTTTGAAGGATTTGTCTTCAAATATGCAAGCTTGGCATATGATTTGCATTATGTAAAGTAATAAAGGCTTTCTCCGAACCTCATTTCCTAAAGTAAAAACTATGGAATAGAGGTCTGGACTTTGTCCACGGAGTAGTAGAAGAAATTTTATTACTTGCTGTTTGGCGAAGGAGATGCACGAGAAATAGATTTGAGTCCAAAGCTCAGTCTATAGAAATCCTGCATTTCGTTGCAGGATTCTTTTCTTGAGACATACAGAACTCCTAATTCCTGATTTTCGCAAGAACAAGATGATTCGTTTTGAAACCTAAGCATTGTCGGGAAACGGAGATAGCCCCTTACATCTAAGGAGTGAAGAAATTATGATGGATTCCTACGGAAGAAATATTAACTACCTACGGTTATCTGTAACAGGGATGTGCAATTTAAGATGCAGCTATTGTATGCCGGAAAAAGGAATCAAGAAGAAAGCACATAAAGAAATCCTTAGTCTTGAAACGATTGAACAAATAGCTGTCAGCGCAGTCAAATTGGGTTTTGAAAAAATACGAATTACAGGGGGAGAACCTCTTGTCAGGAAAGGAATTATCGACGTTATTGAGGAGATCGCCCAGCTAAAAAAGCATGGGTTAAAAGATTTAGGACTGACGACGAACGGAACCCTACTCCGCAACTACGCAGAGCAACTCAAAAAAGCGGGGCTGACAAGAGTGAATATTAGTCTCGATAGTTTGAATCCGGATAAGTATTCTCAGATTACGAGAGGCGGCAGACTTTCCGATGTTCTTGAAGGGATTCAAGCGGCCAAAGAAGCAAAGTTATTGCCTTTGAAACTTAATGTTGTTCTTATTGGCGGATTCAATGATGAAGAAATCGATGAATTTGTAAACTTAACCCTAGAAGACGATGTTGAAGTACGCTTTATCGAACTGATGCCCATTGGTGAGGCAAGTCGTTGGGATCAGGAGCACTTCTTGACAGGTTCAGAGATTTTAAAGAGAGTTCCCGAATTGCTTCCTTTAGCTGTCAAAGGACAAGGAGCAGTAGCACGCCTGTATAAACTACCGAACAGTAAAGGCAGAGTGGGAATCATTAGCCCGTTAAGCAATCATTTCTGCAATTACTGTAATCGGATTAGAATTACACCCGATGGTAAACTCAAACCGTGTTTGCATTCTGATCTGGAATTGGATATTCGGAATTATGGAGAAGATTACGAACGGTTCTTATTGGATGGCATTTGTGCAAAACCCAATAGACACTATATTCAAAATGAGAATTATGAGCCGATTTTACGAAACATGAATGAGATCGGCGGTTAACTATTTAATAAGTTGTGACAAAGGCAAACTTGGCGAAAGCTAAGGACGCAAAGCTATTTGGGCCTTAACAGGTAATGCTGATGGTTGCCAGGCCGCCGAATTTGTTTTTGTTGCTCTTATTAGGGCAATTTTTTTTACCTATGACTTATTAAATATATTATAAATAACTTTGTTAAAAATATTACAAAAGGAGGAAACCCATTGGATTTAAATCAACTTATTGTTTTTAACTTGGGTAACGAAGAATATGGCATAAATATATCATTCGCCAAGGAAATAGTTCGGATACCCCAAATTACAAAGGTACCAAACATGCCCGCTTTTATGGAAGGCATTATTGATTTAAGAGGTCAGGTTATTCCTATCGTTGATCCTAAAAAGAAATTTGGTTTTGCTCAAACAGAAAGAGGTATTGATTCAAAATTACTCATCCTTGATTTGGAAGGAATGAATTTAGGAGTTATCGTTGATGATGTTTCAGAGGTTGTCAACATAAGTGAAAACAATGTTGAAAGTTTAAACGGAAAAATAGGTTTAATCGGGGGAAAAAGTATTGAAGGTATATATAAAATTGACGAACGGTTAATCCTGCTCATCAATGCTTTAGGGTTTAAAAATGAGATTTTCTAGGTATAAAGAGAAAAGGAGTTGTATCCATGATTTCAATAAATGAATTAAACGGTTTAAAATCATATTTTGAAACGCAATCAAAATTAGCAAAAAACAGACCTATATATATAATTACTGAAGGCGACATAATAACGTGGAAAAATGATTCTGATGTATTTGATATTGATGCATTAAAAATTGGAGTTAAAATGCGCAGTGAAACCAGTGCGGTTTTAGCTGCTTCTCAAAACAAGGTATTAACCGATAAAGTACCGGAATTTGTTTATGGACGAAAGTTACTCGTAAACTCAATTCCTATAGTTAACGGAGAAGGCAATGCCGTAGGAGCTCTTACGACTCTTACTCCACGGCTGCATCCGATTGCTGCTGCTTTTAACCACTTTGCTCCGATTTTGGCAGAAATGTTTCCTGAAGGCGTTATCTTATATATGACTGACTTAAAGAAATATACATACAAACAGTCTTCATCATCATTTAGTTTGCCGGTTAATGAAGTGGGTGACAAATTTAAAGAGGATGATATATCCTTTGAAGTCATTAAAACAAAAAAGATGATTATAAAAGAGGTAGATGCCGGTAAGTATGGAATACCTCTTCTAGTAGCATGTTATCCTTTATTTGATGAAGATAATCAAAATGAAGTAATGGATACTTTTGGAATGGTTATTCCCAAAAAAGCAGCAGCCCAGTTGCGTGAAATGTCTGAGAATCTCGATAATGGATTGACCGGAATTTCAGCCGCTATTGAGGAATTGGCAGCTTCAGCTTCGCAAATTCATGAAAATGAGCAAGTACTCAATGTGGATATTAAGGAAATAATCAGCCTTTCCGACGCAATTAACCAAGTATCCGTATTCATCAAGGAAATTGCAGATGAGACTAAAATGCTTGGACTTAACGCGGCAATTGAAGCGGCCAGAGCGGGAGAAGCAGGCAGAGGATTTGGTGTTGTTGCTGAAGAAATTCGAAAACTATCGGAACAGTCAAAGAGTACTGTTCCCAAGATAAAAGAACTTACGGATAATATCAAAAATACGGTTGACAAAGTAATCGCTCAAAGTAATAGTTCCTTAAGTTCAAGTCAAGAACAAGCTGCAGCTTCAGAGGAAATAACAGCCAGTATACAAGAAATAACCTCAATGGCAGAAGAATTAAATCGAGTTTCGAAGCAGTTGTAGCGTGTCACTATGGGAAGAGTTTTAGCTGTAAATATTGTGAGGTTAGAGGTATTGAAAAAGATACTGTAGATGAAGTTAATGTTATTGAAAATAGGGTCTTGAAGGTGATGCCCATGGAGGAGACTGGAATCGTCAAGTGACACCAAATTTTGCACCAAGAGTTACACGCTTAACAGATTTGCTAAGCGTGTAACTCTTGGTGTGAATTTATATGCGTTTTTAGGTTGAGTTTTCATTCATAATTCGACATGAATGGCTAGAATTTAAAGGTATATGTTAAATTATCTTTCGCGATTTGCAGATGTGATTTCTAGCGTGAATTGTAAAATATAATTTACCATAACTCATTACATCTTTTATTCATCCTTTTAAACAACAGATATTAAATTTGAGACAGTCGCTTTAATTGAGTGTTATAATATGGAATATAAGTAAATCTCAAGTTAGTACACAACTGTAAGATATTGTTCATTATATGACAGCATAGAAAGGGTTATACATAACAGGCAATGTGAAATATAATATCAAGGGGGTTTTAATGAATTTATTAAATTTTGATATTCAATATTTCATGATAGGTATAATAATTACCTATATTCCTTTTCACCTATTAGAGGAAGCGTTGGGTGACTTTCCTACTTGGATGAAGGAACATAAGTGGATTCCAGAAAAAGTGACTTATGGACATTGGATGGCAAATAACTTGTTTTTTTATTTACCATTACTATTAATAGGGCTTATTAGTTTCCATTTTGGAGGAGACAAGTTGTTATTTTTAGGAGTAGGAATAATAGTTTGGGGATTTATTAACTGTTTTGACCATATAATATATACAATTAAAGATCGAAGAATATCACCTGGATTATTTACTGGATTGATATTTGGCGTGATATCAGTATTAGGATTGTATAAAATATATATAGATAGTATGCTAACAATAGGTCTTTTAGCGTTATCAATTATTATCGGATTAATATATGCATTTTTACCAATTGGATTTAGTGTGATATTTCATAAAATATTTAATAAAATTTTTGTTTGATTATAATATGTAAGTAACAAAATATGTATACCTAAACTATAGGTAATTATAAGTAAATCAATAATCGTACTCCACATTTTTCTTAAAATGTGCAGTGATGTGTTGCTAAACAACTATAACCAATAGAATGCTGAATACGGAATAAATAGAGAGGAAGACTATATGCTTGGTCTTCCTTTCCTCTCTTATGCTTTCTGTACTTTTTGAGTAGGAATTCTAAATGGTGATTACCTATGAGAAAGTTAATATTCTTATTTTGAGTTGCTGCATTTCTTTATTGAACCTTTTTCCATTCATTTTCTGCAGCTTCAAGAAGTGCTTTTGCAAATGGATAGTTATGAATGCCTTTAGAAGAGTCACCTTCTACATAGGAGAAATAAGTAATACCGTTATTATAGGCTTGAAGTTTAGGATCGTCCTTAGGCAGATCTTTAACTTTAGCTTCTAGTGATTTTGATAAATCTTCTAACGCTTTGAGTTTTGATCCGATTTCTTCTTGTTGCTGCTTCATCTTGTTAACAGTATCTTGTGCGTTACTTGCGTGGCAGGTTTGACATTTCTTTTGATCAAACATAGTAACCATCTTGCTATAATCTACTTTTGTGCTAACACGATTGACTGGATCTTTCTCGTCATGAATAGATGTTACACCAGGAACTAAGAAATCATGTTTCGTGCTATTGGTTACATGACAATCTTGGCACGAGAAATCTTTCATTTGGAATTTGGCTGAAGGCATATCTTTAACTGTTCCGCCTTGTGGAGCAATACCTTTGATAAACTCATTCTGCGGATGATTTACTTTACTCCCAAGTTTAGGAGTACCAGTATGGCAATCACCGCAGGAAGACCAGCCTTCTTTTTGAAGGCTAAATACATTGTCCTTGTCGCCATTGCCCATTTTATGGCATACACGACAAGAAATGCCCTCCGTTTTACCGGCATATTTACCGCCTGGGAAGAAATCAGCTAATTTAGCGTTTTTATCATCCATCATTTTAACAGCAGAGTGGCATGAAATACAGCTGTCGCCATAATGACCTGCCGCAGTCCCCTCAGGTCCTTTAGCTACTTGGAGTGTAAAGTATTTGGCATGACCTGTATCTTTAAACTGATCTACAAGGCTTTTAACTTCTGTTGGAGCTGGAGCGGCTGCATTGCCCGGCTTTGCAGCATTGGTACTTGCGACAGGAGCAGTTTTTCCGCATCCAACAAGAACAACAATAGCTACCATAGCTAAGGCAAGGAGTAACAATAGCCCTTTTCTCTTTTTCAATGAATTCCCCTCCTTAAAATATCCCTACTTTAATAAGTATCAGTAATTACTTTCACCTCCAAAAGAAAAAGTTTAATAAAACATACTTGATTTATGGATTTTGTGTATTCAATCAAGTGTGCTTTATTAAACCTTATTCCTATTTTTTATCTAAATTCATTAAAATTAAACTTAAAACATGGCATAATTTTAAGATAAAGCTTTCATCAAATTACGACATAAATAATTAAGAGTTGAAGTCCGTTGATTATTAACTCAGCTTTCAAAGGTTACTTTCGGTATGAAGCCAGCCTCTTTAAAAAATCTGTCGGTCATCTCACCTAAAGTTAGTTCTCTTTTAAATATAATAAACGATTCTTCGGCCAGCTCCTTTAGTTTAATACTGCTTTTTTGAGCAAGTGGATGCGCTTTAGGGACAATAACAAATAATTCTTCTGTGGATAAAGCAATCCACTTCACATTTTTGTAAGAATGAGGCTCTGGACAAATGGATTGCCATGAAACATTAAAATTTTGGCAAATTATACATTGGACGTATAAAAGTGTCAAGGTGAAGTATAAAGAAGTCTTAAATATTTGGAAGGAGTCCTTGATAGTGGTTACCTATATTCAGCATGGAACATCTGCATTCCGTAAAACAAATATTGCTTTTTTTGCCGGGGGTTTTACAACCTTCGCTATTTTGTACTGTACACAGCCTTTACTCCCTGAACTCTCCAGGGAGTTTAATATCTCTCCGGCAATGTCAAGCTTGTCTCTTTCGGCAGCAACAATATCAATGGCCATAAGTATGTTATTTGTCGGTTCTATATCCGAAGTTCGGGGCCGCAAACCCATCATGATTTTTTCACTCTTGGGAGCATCCATACTTTCTTTACTTACATCAGTCGTTTCGAATTTTCAAGTTCTATTACTATTTCGAATGCTTCAAGGGATTATTCTTGCTGGATTACCCTCCGTTGCAATGGCATACCTCAGTGAAGAGATAGAACCAGCCAGTTTGGGTGTAGCTATGGGTTTATATATCAGCGGTAATTCAGTTGGCGGTATGAGTGGACGTGTTATCATCGGAATGTTAACGGATGCATTTAATTGGCATATTGCATTAGGAGTTATTGGGGTGTTGAGTATTTTGGCAAGTCTTTTGTTCTTATATCTTTTGCCGGCCTCTAAGAACTTTCGCCCTCGTAAGATGGAAATTGTCAAGTTGACTAAATCTATGATGGGTCATTTGCGAGATCCCGGTTTACTCTGTTTGTATGGAATTGCTTTCTTACTTATGGGGAGTTTCGTAACGCTATATAACTATATTGGGTATCAACTCATTGCACCTCCTTATTCTCTAAGTCAGACTCTTGTTGGCTGGATTTTTGTAGTTTATATTGTAGGAGCTTTTAGTTCAACTTGGCTGGGTCAATTAGCGGACAAATATGGACGCCGCAAGGTTCTTTGGATTGTATTACTCTTCATGTTTTTGGGGGCATGCATTACCTTAAATAGCAATTTAATCCTTAAAATTATAGGCATTGTTTTTTTTACCTTTTGCTTCTTTGGAAGCCATTCGATTGCAAGCAGCTGGGTAGGCCTCAGAGCGACACATGATAAAGCTCAAGCCTCTTCGCTTTACCTCTTTTTCTACTATGTAGGATCAAGTGTTGGCGGTACATCGGGAGGTATCTTCTGGCTGCACTTTGGATGGAGTGGGGTTGTCAGTATGATAAGTTGCTTTCTTTTATTAGCATTTTTCCTCTCCATTGGGCTATCCAGGATAGCTCCTGTGGTAAAAACTAAGGTTAAATTTAAATAAATAAATCTGAAATTTAAAAATAGATAAATTGAAAAAGTAACTTCCACTTTGTAAGGTTTATTTCCAGATTTGTTATAATCAGACCGAAAACAAGCTAATTTTGCCTGCTTTTGGGTACACGAAAATGGAAGTGGAAAATATGGATAATCGCATTGTTTGGGATGCATTCCGCATATAGCTTCTTTAAAATCTTCCTTCCATGAAGAAAGCTGAAGACCGAGTGTGGTGACCGGTCGTTCAGCTTTCTTCGTCCATAAGAATTGATATGATTCATCATGAGGTTAAATATCTTCTTGGCAATACGGGTTGAAACCTTGTCCTTTCGGAATAATTCTGCGAATCAATTCATGATTACTCTCCACTGCCCCTTTTTGATACGGAGCCGATTGATATCCAACGATGCTTTATAGAATAACTTTAGAAGTGCCTATTCATAAATGCTTTCCTCATAATTTATGGTTAGGAATCTTTTAAGATCATGCCTTTAGTTTCAATTCCTAGTGCAGCGACGAGAAAAGCTCCCAAAATAAATGCACCTGCTACAATTCCAAATACGCCACTAATACCGATGGAGGATAGGCCTGCGCCGATAACGATAGGGGCGAGGAATGATCCTATGCGCGAGCATGCCGACGCGCCACTGACTCCGGTAGCCCGAATATTTGTCGGATAAAGTTCTGGGGTGTAAGTATAGGTAATCCCCCAAATAGCAGAGACAAAAAACGAGGTGATAACACCAAGCAAGACAACAAAACCCGTTGTAACACTATTACCTAATGCCCACCCATAAACTATCGTTGCAATACCTGCTAAGATAAGATTCGTTACTAACAGCCACTTGCGTCCGAACTTGTCCATTAGATAAGCACATACAATCTGGTTAGGTACATATGCAATTTGCATAATTAACACATAGAGGAAGGACTTGAGCATTGTGTGACCGGCTTTAACAAAGAGGGAAGGCAGCCACGAAAATAAACCATAATATCCAAACATCCCTAAGAACCATAATCCCCATAACATAATTGTTCGCTTTATATATTTATTGGAGAAGAGCACGCTCAAAGTGACCTTCTCTTGGGTTGCAGCAACTTCTGGCTGAAGATTATCGACGACTACTGGCGGAAGAGTATGTGTTTTGGAAGTAATGCCTTCAATTTTTTCTATAATTTTATTGGCCTCATCATACCGTCCTCGAGCGATTAACCAACGAGGTGATTCCGGCAAATGACGACGAACAAAGAAAATATATAATGCTGGTAGAGCACCGGCTACAAAGGCCCAACGCCATCCATATGCCGGAATAATAAAGTATGAAATCATTGCAGACAGAAGCCATCCTATTGCCCAGAAAGTATTAAGCAGTCCTTGGACTTTTCCCCGGTGAGCTGCTGGAATAAATTCTCCGAGAAGTGAAGTTACTACTGGTGTTTCACCGCCGAGTCCAACCCCTACAAGGAATCTAAATATTAAGAGAGATGTGAAATTCGGGGCAACTGCACAGAGTAAAGAAAAGACTGCGAAAAGAAGCATTGTGATTTGAAATACAGCTTTTCTTCCCCAACGGTCCGCGATGGGCCCGGAAAGGATAGCCCCAACGAACATGCCGACTAATCCAATACTTAATATAGATCCAACTTGGGTAGAGGTCAGTTTCCATGCACTGGTGAGAGCGGTAACAACAAAAGTGACTAGGCCGACGTCAAAGGCGTCAAAGGCCCATGCGGCACCATTGATGACCAGCATTCGGTAATGGAAGGGGCCTAAGGGTAATCGTTCCATTCTGGCTATTAGCATTTCGCTTGAAGTGTTTGACATCTTTTTTTACCTCCTTACAATCGTTTTAGGAAAAATGTCCTAGCCCGTTATTATGAAATCGAGTTTTCGTTAGGGTAATCTGTTCGCAAATGGCTTCCTCGGGTTTCACGTCGTACTAGGGCAGACTCCACAATTAATTTTGAAATTTGCAGCATATTTTGAGCTTCAAACCACTGTTGGTAGCTTGAAGGTTGAAGATGTGTTAGATGGTTTGATAATGCGTTTAATTCGCCTAGGCATTGTAGTAAATCTTCTTCTGAACGCTGGATTCCAGACTTAGTCCACATAAGTTGACCAAGAGATGAGATCAAAGAAAAAATATTATCATTACCTGATGAAGGCAGATCTAGGATAGGGGAAATAATTCTTGGAGTTGGTTTTTTCCTTGCATAAATTGCGGCAGATCTTCCTGCACGGGGCCCAAAGACAGCGCATTCCACTAAAGCGGATCCGGCTAAACGGTTGGCTCCATGAATACCGCCGGTACATTCTCCACAGGCAAATAATCCTGGAACATCTGTTTCACCTTGTGAATCAATCTGAATGCCGCCCATTGAAAAATGGGCAGTAACTTGCATTTTGAGTTTGGAGCCGTAACCCCTTTCTACTAAATCAGCAAGAATAGGGTGTTTTCCTAAATCCTTTTGGCTCATTCCAGACAAATCAAGGAAAACTTCACGTTGCTTAAACATTTCCTGGGCCAATTTGTCACGATTCTCTTGTTCAGCCTTTGGAAAATTACGCATAAAACGTTCTTGATTTTCATTAATAAAAATTGCACCTTGGTCAAAAATTGCGGGATTTAAATCAAATATCTTTGGCCAACGTAGTCTGTAAGGGTAAAACTGAATAAATTCAAGTCCAATAAGGCGCGCACCTGCACGGGCTGCGATCGCCTGTCCATCTCCAGTTATTCCTTTCGGATTCGAAGTTTCACTAAAGATCCTACCGAATCCACCAGTAGCTAAAATAATGGCTTTAGTAAAGACAAGAAATATTTCATTATTACAAAGACAAATTATTCCGTTTATTTCTCCATTCTGAAAGATCACATCGATGACCATTGTGTTTTCGATCATGTCAATTGATGATTTTCTAACTTGCTCGGCGACTGGGGTAGTTAGTAGTTTCCCTTTTCTTGGTTCACATGAATACCGTGTTATTTTTCCCCCATTAGGTAAAATTTCGATCCCCTTTTCAAATTCAACCCCAAGCGACTTTACGTAATTTACCGCTTTTGGCCCCTCGGAGATTAAAACTCTAATCAATTCAGGATTTCCCATGAAACGTCCAGACTCCCAAAAATGTTTAAAATAGAGTTCTTGATTTAAGTCATTCTGTTCGGCTACTCTGTGAACAGTTTGGGCAACCACGGATGAACCTGAACGACCAATTTTGTTTTTACAAACCATTAAAACCTGAGAGCCTTGTTGTTTTGCTGAAAGTGCAGCATACATAGCAGCCAGACCTCCGCCAACAACTACAACATCAGTGATTATTTTCTGCATTTATGCCTCCATGGGGTTATTGAATTAAATAATTTTCTCGATTGCCGTTTAGTACTGCAATTATAATGCCAATTTTTAAGAATTTAATTTTCCTTGAACTCAATTGCACAAGTTATTGAAGACGAAAACGCCTTATTTATAGGTTGTTTAAGTATAGGTTAAAGGGCTATTAATTTTTTGAAGTATGTTCTTAATTAAATAAGTTTTACAAAATAAAGATACTTTTATAAGATAAAAACTTATTAAGATTAAAATTTTAAGGAAATATTTCATTTCTGAAAAGAAGTATTTCGGAGCTGAAACATAGAACTACAAAAGGCCTAAATCTATTGCAAAGATGAAATATAAATAACTCAACTTTCGGTGAAGCCGGGCAAGGTCATGTAATATAACGGGTGAGAACCCCGTTCGGTAAGAAGAAGCCACTCAACCCGTAGCGAGCCATGGACATACAAAACTAACTATGTATGTTAAGAGTTCAACCTTAACTGCATAGCGATTCCGAAGGGCCTGCCTTCATCTCTAATACAGCAAGAATACTTTTAATTTTCAAAATATCAAGTATGCTTCGCACCGCTTTGCGGCTTCGCCCTGGACACTTTGAACATTTTAAGAAGTTGGGTAGCTAAGGTGGTTAAGGAAAGGACTGGAGATAAATTTTTCAATTAAGGAGAAGTTAATTATTCCGAGGAATTTATTAGTGTAAGTTTATTTATTATACGCAAAGTATTATATTAGAAATAAGACATTAGTTTAATAACAAGAAGTAAAAACAAATTTAATATATAACAATATATTATGGGCGAAATATCTTATGGAGGCTAATTATGGAAACACATTTAGAGTTCAATCAGCTTGTCAGATTATTGCCTATACTTGCCCAAACAACAGGGGGGTATGCTGCTATTACCGATAATGAAGGCCGTAGAATATCGACCTTTGATTATAACGGGCAGGAAATTACTAATCTCAAGGGTCAGATTTATGAACTGGCGAGGAAAGCAGCGCAAGAGGGGAAGCCGCTTGTCGGTTCTTCTCAAATTGTCGATCTTGCTGATGCTTGGGCCTTACCTTTAGGTAACTTTGTCCTGGCTTGCAGCAACGTGGAACGGCTGAAAAGGGAACAAAAGTTACAAGAGGCGTTCAAGCGGGCATTGCCGATGATTGCGCAGGTAGCCGGCGGTGAGGCGGTTATCTTTAATGAATTTGGTGAACGCATTATTAGTTATGATTCGGATGGGACTGAACGGTCTCAATTAAAAGGAAGGATCAGTAAACAAGCACTTAAAGCGATGGAATCCAAAGAACCGGTAGTTGGTAAATCCTTTTCAATCCATGGAGCTATGGCGGTACGTATACCGATCACTAAAAATTTTGGATTTGGTTTTAATAATGAGAATGCTTCACAACGACAGCAAAAATTATATGAAGAGGTTAAAAAGTTACAAAACACACGCTATACTTTTGAAGATATAATTGGTGAGAGTGAAGCTTTATTAAAAACAAAGAGTATGGCTAATTTTGTAGCAAATGGAATTTCTTCAATCTTAATTTATGGAGAGACCGGAACCGGGAAAGAGTTGTTTGCTCAGTCTATTCATAATGCAAGTCCTAGACGTGCAAAACAGTTTGTGGCTCTAAATTGTGGGGCTTTACCGGCTACACTTATCGAAAGCAATCTTTTTGGCTACGAGGAAGGCGCTTTTACAGGAGCTAAAAAGGGCGGTAGTCCAGGTGCTTTTGAGCAAGCCGACGGGGGGACTATTTTTCTTGATGAAATCAGTGAGATGGAACTGGGCCTACAAACGAAGCTATTGCGAGTATTACAGGAGAGGGAAGTCGTTCGGATTGGCGGTTTAAAACCTAAGAAAATAGATGTGCGGGTTATCGCTTCAACAAATAAAGATCTAAATGTTTTGATTGCTGAAGGCAAGTTCCGTCAAGATTTATTTTATCGTCTAAATGTGGTGCAAATAAAAATACCCTCCCTCAAAGAACGTCAGGCAGATATTATTGTCTTAGCAAGATATTTCATGCTGAAATATAACGCTTCTTTTGGGAAAGCTATTGAAGAAATTGATCTTGAGACGATCAAAATTTTACAAAATCACACTTGGCCCGGTAATGTTCGTGAATTACAGAATTGTATTGAACATGCTATGAATATGGTTGGACGCGATGATTTTGAACTTTTACCAAAACACCTACCTTCCTATTTACGCCAGAGATCAACTTCAGTAAAAGATGCCGTAGTTCTTGAAATTAAACCCGGTAGTCTTAATCTTGGGGATGCTTTACGTGAGGCAGAAAGGAAGATTATTAAAGAAGCTTTACAAGTTGTAAAATACAAAAAAGTTAAAGCGGCTCAACTCTTAGGAATAAGCACAACGACACTTTGGAGAAAATTATGTGAGCATGGCTTGGAGGATTACCTAGAAAGAAAATAGGAAGAAACGAACCATTTCACACTTGAAATGGTTCGTTTCATTTCTGTTATTAACATTGCTAAAGTGAAAGGTATTACAAGGATAATCTGGCGAAACGTTTCAATTCTGAAATGAGTCTTAAAATATACTGTAAATTTTTATTTATAGTACATTTATTCATGGTTAAATTAATGCCTAAAAATAAGGGTTTCAAGCTTTTGCTTAATTTTGTAGCGTACCCATTAAAATTGGCACGAATCTTGCTTAAATAATAAGTGTAACCCAAACAAATGAAATTAGATTTTCAAACAATACAAGAAAATAGGAAAAACAAGTAAAGAGCTAACATTGGTGATCATAGGGGAGGCAAAGCAAAGGTGAGTAAATTCGAATATTTTAGACCAAATTCTCTTGAAGAGACCTTTGAATTGATGATGGAAAATCCAGGCTATTGTCTTTTAGCTGGCGGGACTGATGTTATGGTCAAACTTAAAGAAAACATAATTCATCCCTCAGTAATTGTGGACTTAGGCGCCTTGGACATTTTGAAGGGAATAAAGGCAGAAGGCAGCAAGATAACCATCGGTGCTTTAACTACCCATACTCAACTCTCTGAATCGGATGTAATTAAGAAATATGCTCCGGCCCTAGCTAAAGCCGCAGGTTTGGTCGGATCCCCACAAATTCGAAATAACGGAACTGTAGGGGGGAATATGGGGAATGCTTCTCCGGCAGCAGATACTGTTCCTGCACTGATTGCTTATGATGCGATAATCACGATAGCAAACATGACTGGAAGCCGAGAAATCCTTTTGAAAGACTTATTTAAAGGCCCTGGTCGTACACAACTTGAACCTGGGGAGTTAATCACGAAAATATCCTTTGTAGCGCAAAAGGATAATCAAAGCAGTAGCTTTGAAAAGCTGGGCAAGCGTAAAGCCTTGGCAATTTCTGTTGTGAATGCAGCAGTGTTTATTGAAGTTCATCCAATAACAAAAATCGTGACCAAGGCTAGATTTGCTTTGGGTTCTGTTGCGGCTACATCGATCAGAGTACCTGCTGGCGAAGAGCATTTAGCCGGGAATGTTATCTCGGATAAATTGCTTTTAGAAGTTGCAGATGTTGTATCAAATGCGATAAATCCTATCGATGATGTTCGTTCGACGGCAGCCTATCGTAAAGAGATAGCAGGTACGTTGATTAAGCGGGCACTAGAAAATGCCTGGAGAGCGATTAGCATTTAGCATGGGGGTAAATGATATGTCAAAAGTAACGATAAGCTTCGTTTTAAACGGTAATAAGCTGACGGCTCAGGTTGAACCGGATATGCGTTTAGTCGATTTTTTACGTGAAGATTTAGGGCTTACTGGAACAAAGATTGGCTGCGGTGAAGGTGATTGCGGTGCTTGCACTGTGATTATCAATGGAGAAACAGCGAATTCATGTTTAGTACTAGCTCCTCAAGTTGACGGCAAAAAAGTTGTAACAATAGAAGGATTGGGTGATTATGAGCACATTCATCCCCTTCAACAAGCTTTTCTTGAAGAGGGTGCAGTCCAATGCGGATTTTGTACCCCGGGAATGATTATGTCAGCAAAAGCTTTGCTTGATAAGAATCCCCATCCAGAAAGAGAAGAAATCATCCGCGAAATTTCCGGAAATCTTTGTCGTTGTACCGGTTATGCAAAGATTGCGAATGCAATTGAAAAGGTTGCTAATCACAGCAAGGAATAGGCTGAAAGAGGAGTTGAAAATATGCAGGAATTCAACGTTGTAGGAAAACCTGTAATTCGAAAAGATGCATTAGATAAGGTTTTGGGTAAAACCCAATTTGCTGCTGATATGAAGCTGCCCGGAATGCTTTATGCTAAGATTCTTCGCAGTAAAGTTCCACATGCTATTTTGAAAAAAGTAGATACCAGCGCAGCTGAAGCTTTGCCGGGGGTATATGCGGTTCTAACAGCTAAGGATGTTCCTGGAAGCAACAGTCACGGAATTATTCTTAAAGATGAGCCTGTTTTGGCTATTGATAAAATTCGTAAAATCGGAGAGCCTTTAGCAGTAGTTGCTGCAGAGAGCGAGAAAATAGCTGAACAAGCTTTGGCGCTTATTACTGTTGAATTTGAAGAGATTCCGGCTGTGTTTGATCCTGAGGAGGCGATGAAACCAGACGCTCCTAAGGTTCACGAAAAGGGAAATATTGTACAGCTCAGAAAAGTTCGCAAAGGGGACGTTGAGAAAGCCTTTGCCGAGGCAGATATCGTGATCGAAAATGTCTATCGTACCCAAATGCAGGAGCACGCTTATATTGAGCCGGAAGCTGGAGTTGCATACCTCGATCAGGATATCGTGGTCTTAAATGTCTCCACACAGAATCCTCATTTTGACCGTAAGGAAGTTGCACGCAATCTTTCCATGCCAATTAATAAAGTAAGAATTATCCAAGCGACCACAGGGGGTGGCTTCGGCGGAAAACTGGATATTTCAGTTCAGGTTTATATAGCATTATTGTCAATACAGACGAAACGACCCGTTAAATTGGTTTATTCCAGAGAAGAGTCCTTAGTTTCATCAACGAAACGGCATCCATGTGTCATCTATTATAAAACGGCTGCCGATAAGAATGGAAAAATACTGGGAATTGAGGCAACGATCATTGGTGATACTGGGGCTTATGCATCTTATGGTCCGGGAACGCTTACAAGGTCTGCGGTTCATGTTACTGGTCCTTATGAAATTCCTAACGTAAAAGTTGATGCTTATACTGTGTACACGAATAACCCAACTGCCGGAGCTATGCGTGGTTTTGGAGTACCGCAGGTGGCTTTTGCTCATGAACAACAAATGGACATCCTTGCGGAAAGGATAGGGCTTAACCCCATTGAGGTTCGTTTGCTAAACGTTCTGAAACCTGGAAGTACAACGGGTACAGGTCAGGTTTTGAAAACTGGGGTTGGCATTGGTGAAACTATTAATAAGGCTTATCAAAAAGCAAAGGAAATCGCAGGCGAAATTTTCTAAGAGAGGGGAGGTGGATCAATGAAAAAAAGAGGTTTTGGTGTTGGTTGTATGTGGTATGGAGTAGGAAACACGGGTTTGCCAAATCCTGCAGGAGCTTTTGTTGATTTTTTAGATGATGGAACTGTCAACCTTTTATTAGGTGCAGCTGATATTGGTCAGGGCTCAAACACAGCTATCGCGCAAATTGTTGCTGAGGAGTTAGGTGTTAATTTTGATGATGTTCTCGTAACATCTGCCGATACAGGAATTACACCTGATGGCGGAGCTACCTCTGCCAGCCGCCAGACTTATATTTCCGGAAATGCTGCTTTGCGTGCCGCACGCGAAGCAAAACAAGTGTTAATCGAAGAGGCAGCTGAATTATTCGGGGTTGATCCCACAGAAATTTGTGTAAAGAACCATCGCATCTATGTAAATAACAAAGAAGATGATTATAAGAAGATGCAGGATGTTATTGCCAGCTGCCGAGCCAAAGGAAAAATGACCATTGGACACGGCTGGTTTAACCCTGATACTACCGGATTAGATGATGAGACCGGTTTAGGCGATCCTTACGGAGCTTATGCTTTCGCGACTCAAGTTGCAGAGATTGAGGTCGATACGGAGACAGGGCAAGTAGAAGTTATCAATATCTTTGCTGCCCATGATGTTGGAACTGCGATTAATCCCATGCAAGTTGAGGGACAAATTCAAGGTGGAAGTACGATGGGTTTAGGATTTGGTCTTTATGAAGAAGTCAAAAAATCGGAAGGCAAAATTAAAACCCCGTCGTTTGCAACTTATACTATTCCAACTTCCATGGATGTTCCTGCAGTTTACCCAATCATTGTCGAAGAGCCTGTTGAAAGTGGTCCATTTGGAGCTAAAGGTGTTGGCGAACCTTCGCTTATTCCAACAGCTGCTGCTATTGCTAACGCAGTTTATGATGCAATAGGAGTTCGCATAATGGATTTACCCATAACTCCGGAGAAAGTTTTATCCCAATTAAAAATAAAAAAATAAAACTTTAGGGGGTATTTTTTATGGCAACCATAGCACTTACCAACATTGGGAAATTAGTTACTGGGGACATTAAAAATCCAGTAAGCAGTGCAAACACAATCGTAGTTCAAGATGGAAAAATCGCTAAAATTGGAAACGCTGAAATTCTTAAGGGTTTCACCTTGGACAAGACTGTCGATGTCGCAGGCATGACAGTAACTCCTGGTTTAATAGACTCTCACGTTCATACTGTGCTTGGAGATTATACTCCTCGTCAAAAAACTCAAGATTATATTGAAGGTGCAGTACATGGTGGCGTCACAACATTTATTTCTGCTGGGGAATGTCATACACCTGGAAGGCCCAAAGATCCGGCGGGTACAAAAGCGCTAGCGATTTTAGCCCACAAGTCCTTTAACAATTTACGTTCTACAGGGCTGAAGGTTCATGGCGGTGCTGTCATTCTTGAAAAGGGTTTAGTTGAAGCTGATTTCGATGAGATGGCGAAAGAAGGCGTATGGTTGGTCGGAGAAATTGGCCTTGGCAGTGTCAAAAAACCTGAAGATGCTAAACCAATGGTGGAATGGGCTAAAAAACGAGGAATGAAAGTAGCTATGCACTGTGGTGGTACATCAATCCCTGGAAGTTCAACTGTTACCGCAGATGATGTCATGGCTGTCGAACCTACAGTCGTTTCCCATATCAATGGAGGACCTACTGCGATTGCTCCAGCAGAAGTTGAAAAATTGATTAACAATACAGAACTTACTCTTGAAATTGTTCAATGCGGTAATCCGAAAATTGGAGATTTAGTTGTCCGCAAACTTGCTGAAAAAGACGCTTTGCATCGTGTTATTTTTGGCAACGATTCACCATCCGGCACAGGGATTATTCCACTTGGAATTTTAAGAACAATGAGCTTAATTGCTTCCATGTCGGATATCCCTGGTGAAAAAGTTGTGGCAATGGCTAGCGGTAATACAGCTAGAGTATTTGGTCTCGATACAGGCTTGATTGAAGAAGGAAAAGAAGCAGATTTAGTGGTTATGGATGCTCCTATGGGTTCGATCGGATCAGATGCTATGGAAGCCTTAAAGGTGGGTGATTTGCCAGGCGTTGGCATGGTAATTGTAGATGGTGCCATTAAAGTAACAAAGAGTCGTAATACCCCTCCGACAACCCGCAATTATACGATTAAATAGCCAGCATTTAAGGGGAGATGTTCAAGTGGCAGTAATAATTGATCAAGAGTTATGTAAAGGATGCGGGATTTGTGCTAAAGAGTGCCCGAACAAAGCAATAGTTATAGAGAATAAGAAGGCAGTACTTCAACAAAATTGTACAAGCTGTGGTGTTTGTACTAAAGTATGTCCTTTCAAGGCAGCAAATAAAAATTCAGAGATTAAAAAGGGTGCAGTAAAATGCGCATCTTGTCCAGTCCAATGTGAGATTTTAGAAGGATATACTGGCGCTTGCCAACGTTACCGCAATGTTGAGGGCAGGTTAGTCCGCAATCGTCAACTGGTTACAGAAACCCAAGTAGGGGGCCCGCTTATTACCGGGGTTGGTGCCGGAACAACCTATCCATGCTGCCGCCCTGCACCCCATATTGTTCAAGATACTGTTGATGGGGTAGAAGTTGTCACAGTTGTGACAGAAGCACCTTTAAGCTATAGCGGTGTTAAGGTTAAGATTGACACCAATCTCTTTATCGGAGAAGAAGGAGCTAAAGTCAAACGTAACGGCAAAGTTGTAGGGATGGTAGACACCGAAGAGTATGGTTCCAAAATGCTTTCAATCGGTGGTGCTAATCTTTTAACAGGTAAGGATGGTTTCATTGTTGCCCGTACAGTTGTAGAAATTTCTAATGGGGAACGTGTAACTTTAAAAGTCGACGACGGAAGTACTTTAGAACTTCAAGTGGGTTATCCTCCCATTATTGATGGAGTAGAGGACACAAAAATGCGGGTAGGATGCGGAAGTGCCACAATTGGAATGTTTGCAGCCAGTCTTAAGGAAGTTGTTGACGAAGCTATCATCCTTGATCATCACGTTGTCGGTCTTTTATCGGAACACCTTGCCGGTGAAGTGGTGGGTATGAGTTGGAGCGGTGTCGTTCCGAATGCCAGAAAGAGTACACGTGGTCGTTACTTTGGTGAACATGGCAAGGGTTGGGGCGGTACGAATATCGAAAACCCAAGAGAAGCTATTCAATCCGTAGATATGTCTATAGCAAAACCCGGTATTAAGATACTTGTCACTGAAACAACAGCACAAAATGCGGCACTTTTCCAAGTCGAAGCAGACGGTTCTGTAAAGGAGATCCCCATGACATCTGAGGTAAAAGCTGCAGTTGATCATATTGCCGCAAACTGTGAAAGCGCTAGGGTTTCCGCTTTGTATGTAGGGGGAACGGGCGGAAGTGCTCGCGCTGGGGTAGCTGTAAATCCAATTAAAGTAACACAAGCTGTGCACCATGGTGATGCCAAGATGACTGTCGGAGGCGCAGAAGCCTTTGTTCTTCCCGGCGGCGGCATTAACTTTATGGTTGATGTTGAAAAAGTTGTGCCAAAAGCCTTTACTTGGGTTCCAACACCAGCAACCGTTGCTCCCGTAGAATACACAATGCCTCTTTCAAAGTACAAGGAAATCGGTGGACACGTCCAAGCTATTCAGAAGTTAGGCGAGCTTAAAAAGTAGTCTTTAAGACCATCAAGCCGGGGAGACAGGTATGATCACAGTATTATCAGACGAACGAGTATTCTTGAACTATGGGCCAATGCAAATGATGCTTGTGGCGAGTACAAAAACTCAAAAGCTTACCCGTGAATTGCAGGGAGCAGCCCATTACGCAATAACAATCCTGGAAGACCTTTCTAAAGTGCTTGCAAAGGCCAAGAATATTAAAACAGTAAATGACCCGCATATTACGGAATATCCTTTGCCATTAAGACTTATGGTCGAATCAGTACAAGCAACTGGAGATAATACCTTGACCCCGATGGCTGCAGTTGCAGGTACCTTTTCAGATCTCGTAGCGGATTGGTTAGTTGCTAAGGGAGCTACTAAAGTCATGATCAATAATGGCGGCGATATTGCGGTTAGGCTCTTAGGGGATGAGGAAACAAAGGTAGGGCTTACACCGAGTATTGACGCTCCAAGCTTTACTCATATTCTACCTCTCTCAGCAAAGGATGGTATTGGTGGCATTGCTACCAGCGGTTTAGGCGGAAGAAGTTTTACTAAAGGAATTGCCAGTGCTGTTACAGTATTAGCCACTACTGCCAGGATTGCTGATAGTTGTGCGACCCTCATCGCAAATCATTGTTATGCAGATGACCCAGGCATAACAAGAGTACCTGCAGAAATACTCGATCCCAATACAGATATTCCCGGCCATTTAGTTATAACCAAAGCACAGAATTTAAAAGCTGAGACAAAGCGCCTAGCGCTCTCGAATGCACTGGCTAAAGCCGAAGAATTAAAAACAAGAGGCGTGATCCGGGGGGCAGTTATTTTTGTAGATGATCTGGTTGCCATGATTCCCAAAAATTTATGTTATCCAGTAAATAATAGGAGGTAAATGAAAATGGAAATTCGCAAAATTGTAACTGTCGTTGAAGAAACTCATAAAGATGGGGAAAAGGCTGTTGCCCAACCAACGCGTAAAGCTTCTGTTGCCGCAGTTATCAAGAACCCATTCGCAGGCAGATACGTGGAAGATCTGGCTGAGCTAAGTGAGATTGGGGAACAACTTGGCCGAATGTTAGCTGAAAAGGCAGTTAAAGCTCTTGGAATTGCAAAAGAAGAAGCAAATAGTTATGGCAAAGGTGCCATTGTCGGGGAAAAAGGAGAACTGGAACATGCTGCAGCAATACTTCATCCTCGTATGGGTAAACCTTTCCGTGAAGAAGTTGGCGGCGGAAAGGCTATTATTCCCTCCGCTAAAAAGCTTGGAGGAGTTGGTACTGGTTTAGATGTTCCTGTTCATTACAAAGATGCGGCTTTTGTTCGTACACACTATGATGCTATGGAAGTTAGACTTCCTGATGCTCCAAGAGCAGATGAGATCGTAGTTGCTATTGTTGTTACTGCTTCCGGACGTCCACATCCAAGAATCGGCGGCCTGCAAGTATCGGAGATCAAAGGGGAAGATGGCTTAAGATAAACAGTCAGATTGAATAATTATCTTAGTCAGACTTTAATAATGTGAATTTGTGACGTAGTGCATTCTACCTTAAGTATAAAAGCACTACGCCACAAATCCATACACAGAGTGATTGAGAAGGAAATTAGGAGGTAACAGAATGAAAGTTGGTTTTATTGGTGTAGGAGCGATGGGGAAACCAATGGCCTCGAATATTATCCGATCAGGACATACCCTTGTTGTCAACGATGTTAATGCAGCTGCAGTCGAGGAACTTGTAGCAAATGGGGCTATTCATGCTCAAAGTCCCCGCGAGCTTGCGGAGCAAGTAGAAGTTGTTATTACGATGTTACCTAATGGGACAATTGTTGAACAGGTTCTTCTTGGTGAAAAAGGTGTTTTTGCTGGTGCTAAGTCTGGTTTTACGATTATCGATATGTCTAGTGTAGCTCCAGGTTTTACTAAGAAAATTGCGAAGCTTGCCGCTGATCAGGGTATCAATTACATGGATGCACCTGTTAGTGGTGGGGTTAAAGGCGCTACCGAAGGAACACTAACCATTATGGTAGGTGGAGAAAAAGAACTTGTTGATCGTTACCACTCTTTATTAGAGGTCATGGGTAAGAAAATCTACCATGTTGGCAATGTTGGCGATGGAGACGCTGTTAAGATTGTCAATAATCTTCTTTTAGCAGTAAATATGGCTGCAGCAGCAGAGGCTTTTGCTTTAGGAACTAAAATTGGTCTTGATCCAAAGACTTTGTTAGAGATTATCAGCGTTAGTTCCGGTAACAGCTATGCAATGACGGCTAAGATGCCAAACTTCGTATTTAAAGGAAACTTTGCTCCAGGATTTGCGATAGATCTTCAGTATAAGGATCTTGAACTAGCCGTGCAGACTGCTAAAGAAGCTAAAGTCCCGATGATGTTAACGAATGTTGCACAGCAACTTTATGAAAATGCACGGGCTGCAGGGCTGGGTCGTGAAGATATTTCAGCCATTATTAAACCGCTTGAAGAAGTGTTAGATATTAGTGTCAGGGCCTAGAAATTTTATCTGGAGGTGACTCAAAATGAATGAAATCATTAATGATATTAAGGAAAAAGGCTATGAAATCGGTAGCTTAACCTTAGGCGAAGTAATTGACGTAGCAACTGATTTAAACCTGCGTGTCAGTGATGTAATCATCGCTGAAGCAATGTATAAAAATTCGATGACCAAGGAAGAAGTCATTGATGCAGTATTAAATGCTTTTGCACATAATCTGTATGCTGCAGAAGTAGGGATCACCTCTGGTACGAGTTTCTTGCTCGGTAAGGCACCACAAGAACTAGCCGCTAATAATTTTGAAAATCGCTTATTTGAGGATGATTTCATAAACAAGATATTGGTATATACGTTAGCTGCACAGGTGGGGAACCATTCATGCGGGTTACAACCTTGTGCAGGGACAGGAGATTCTTGCACTTATACTGGATTATTCCGTGCTTTACAGGAAACTGTTGAAGATAAAGAGGAACTGGCAAGGACAGTATCCGTAATGCTCAAAGTAGGAACGATTTTCCGGGCAGGAAAGACCTCTACAGGCTGTAATATGGAAGGGTTTGGGGCAGGTGCAGCAGCAACTGCAGCAACTTTAGTAGAACTGCGTAAAGGAAGTCCCAAAGCTATGGAGAGGGCTGTCGTATTAGCGCTTTCGCCAACCATTGGTACCCCATGTACACCAAGGGTAATGGTTGCAGGACTTTGCTCTACCCACATCGGTGGGGGAGTCGTCATTGCCAACCTTGCTGCCAATTTAGCACTTCATACGACGATTCCGGTTAATGTTCCGGTTGATGTTATGATTTCGATGGCGGCTGCTGTGCACCCCGTATCAGCTAAACAAATCGTGCCAGTAGTCATTAAATATATGCAGCCTTTCTTTAAAACGAATCTTGAAGTGGAATACTTCATTCCAGATCAAATAAAAGAACGTGAACATGATTCGATCAAGCAAACCATGAAATTAGCGGTTGAAGAAGCTCGTGCTTTAGCCAGTAAGGCAAATTCGATTGTGAAACCTTTTGGAGATGCGGTTGTTGGCGGCAGCAGCCAGGCTGTTGGCTCGCCTACGAATACTGGCCGGATTGCCCATGAGTTAGCTAAAGGAGAAATTACTGGCGTTAAGATCGAGTTATATCCGGAGTTATTCGCCCGTCGCGGTATCAATGTACCGGGAATCCTTATGGGTGCGGTTCTTGGAGCAAGCACAGACAACGGTAAGGCTTATCGCGAAGTGATTCAAAAAGTCCTCGATAAAAAGATTACAGTAGATATTGTCGAAGTAAACGAACCTCAATTACAAAAAGTTACAATCTATGCAACTGAACGGAATAGCATGGTTGAAGCTCTTAATCGGGGCGGAGCCCGACTGGTGTTAAAGAAGGCCAGCCCTTCCTTAGAAGAAGCTCGCCTTGCAGCTCAAAAACTTGGAATCGTGCTTGTTGACTAAATATCAAGTATTCGTTCGAGAGGAGAAAAAAAGTGAACCAAGTAGAAAAGTACCTGGCCAAGGCAGCTGGCTTGGAGAAGGTCGAAGCGGGCGAAGATATTACCGTTAAGGTTGACTTAGTCATTGCTCACGATGTAACTGGTCCTATGGCTGTTGAACAGTTTAAAAAAATAGGAGTTGATCAGGTCTTCGACTCTCAGAAAGTCGTATTTGTTGTGGATCACATTATTCCGGCTGCAACTTCCGAGGCTAAAGCACTTCATAATGTCCTTAAGAAATTTTCTCAGGACTATGGGGTTAAGGTTTATGACAAATGTGATGGGGTTATCCATCAGGTTGTTGCTGAAAAGCACCGCTTAAGCAGGGGCTCGATTCTTATGGGTGCTGATTCGCATACGTGTACGGCAGGAGCGTATGGTGCGATTGCCATACCGGTTGGAGCCACGGAGTTAGCCGCAACAATGGCTACGGGAACACTTGATTTAGAAGTTCCGGAGACATATGAGCTTCGAATTGAAGGAAAGCTCTCTCCTGGAGTATATGCCAAAGATGTTATTCTGCACCTGATCGGACATTTTGGGACAGGCGGCTTCACTGATAAAGCAGTGATCTATTCAGGCAGCCTTATTGAAAACCTGACCTTAGATGACAAGATGACGATTTCCAACATGGGAATTGAAATGGGAACCATGATCAGCTACTTTGCTGGTGAGAATGAACCTGTTGGGGTCGTTAAGGAAGTCTTTACCTTTAAAGCTGAAGAGATTCCAGCAAGTGTTGCTTGCCCGCCGAATCCCGGTAATGTTTCGAAGGTAACGGATATCGCGGGTACTAAAATAACTCAGGTTGTCATTGGAAGTTGTACGAATGGTCGGTTAAGTGATATGAAGATTGCCGCTGAAGTGCTTAAGGATCATCAGGTGGCTGAAGCTGTAACATTATTAGTGATTCCCGCTTCCACCAGCATTGCTCAGGAAATGGAAGACCAAGGAATAACACGTATTATCCGACAAGCTGGTGGTATTGTTACAAGCCCGGGATGCGGTCCGTGTTTCGGGGCGCATATGGGACTCTTAGCTGAAGGCGATGTTGCTGTTTCTACTACCAATCGTAATTTCCCTGGGCGGATGGGTCATCGTAATGGTATGGTTTATCTTGCCTCACCACGTTTAGCCGCAGAAAGTGCTATCGCAGGGAAAATCGTTGCTCCAGGCACGATTGCCGCATTAGGGGAGGTAGACTAATGGCTTGGAATAGCAAGGTTGGAGGCCGTGTTTGGAAATTCGGCGTTAATGTTGATACAGATCAGATCTTACCGGGCTACGCTATGGCAGCCCCTATCGATAAGTTAAAGGACTATGCTCTTGCCGGAAGTGAAATTCCGGATTTTGCTCAACAAGTAAAGCCAGGTGATATTGTAATCGCAGGCGACAATTTTGGCTGTGGTTCAAGCCGGGAGCAAGCACCGGTTGCTTTAAAAGAAGCTGGTACAGGACTCGTCATTGCCAAATCTTTTGCTCGGATTTTTAGACGGAATTCCATAAACATCGGTTTACCTGTATTGATTGCAGATGTTGTAGATAAAATTGGGCACGGACAGCAAATCGAAGTTGATCTGAAAACAGCTGAAATAACGATCATCGAGACAGGGGAAAAATTGCAAGGACAGCTTCTTTCAGCTAATGTTTTAGAAACATTAGAAGCAGGAGGACTTATTGCCAAGGTGCGCAAGCAGCTCCATCTATCCTAAATTTTTAAAAGGTTATTAGGAGGAAAGGACTTCAATGCAAGAAAAGACGAAAAAAATTATTATTGAAGATTATGAAAGTGTACAGGCCTATGAAAGAGTATTTGGGGTCGAGATGCCTAAAGTAGGTGCGGATGGTACTGTTTCTGGCCTGCCAGCCCCTTATCCTAGAGTTGTTAATGGTGTAGAACGCAGCGGGTATCGCATTGCTGAGTTAGGCCGCCAAGCAGCTAAGACGGGTATCCCTGTTCAAAACCCTATCCTGGGAAGAAATAGTGCCGAGGAGACTTATAAAGAATCAAAAGAAATGTATAAAGTCGCTGAAGAACTTGGAATATCACTTTTCCAATTTGTTCACTCTGAGGCAACCCGGCATATTGATCCACTTAAAGGATCTGAGCTGATTGAACAATCGAGAGGAAAAGGCGGAATTACCCCTGCTGGAGAACGAGAATTCGTTCAGCTCGGCGGCGGAGCAAAACATCCTGTACGGATTAATGCGACTGGTGATACCCCGCATCTATCCATTATCAATTCCTTGATCGCAGGCTTTGATGGAACGGATATCGGCCCGGTTATTCACGTCCACTTTGGCGGTCGAGGCATACATGATTATAAGACTAAAGTTCTAAATGGCTATAAGGCTTTGCAGGTGTGTGCGGATAATAACATCTTCGTACAAACTGATTCTCATAAACACTTGAATAATATCGGCGGAACAGACGGTATGGCTTTAGCCATGTGCCTGTTGGCAGAAGGTCTGGCTATTCATGCCGGCCTGCCGAGATCTCTAAGCGGGATTCAGATGAATGTTGCCGGGATTAATGTATTAGCTGATTTGGCCGTAATGCGTGCTTTTAAGCAGGTCATTTGGAGTGAATTCCTGATCGTTGTTCCAGAAACCTTCCAAAATCCACCGGCTGACCTTATTGCAGAACAAGCCCACTTTGCTCGCATGGCAATTAGTGCTAAATTAGGCGGTGCAAACTTCTATCGCCCTAAAGCTGCAGAAAATGTGGGAATTCCTACAGGAGCCTCTATGGCTAAGGCTATTTGGGCAACACACAATGTGTTTACAAATGTAGCTTCTTACGAAATCAATGATCCAGCTATTGACCGAAGAAAAAATGAAATTATTAATGAAGCGATGGCAGTCTTAACTGCAGTGTTTGGTCTTAGCAAAGAGCTCAGACCTGAAGAAATCGGTCCTGATTTCTGGTTAAAGTATAGTGATGAAAATTTAATTGATTACATTGTTGCTGCCGGCAAATCAGGTATTCTAGATGCTCCACGGGCTGGCGGCTGGGATCTTAAACGCGGTGTTAAAACACATCGTGATAAAGACGGAATTCGGCGGTATGTCCCTGGTTACGGTCCTATAGGAGTACCTGCTGAAAAGTTAGCCTTTACAAAAGAAAACGTTAAAGTTGCAGCAAAAGCTACCGTGACCCAAAAAGAGAAGATCTTACTAGCTACGGTTGGAGCTGATGCACACGTCGTTGGAATTAACACCATCCGCGAAGCGTTTGAACAAGCAGGCTACGAAGTAATCTATCTCCGGGGGATGAACCTTCCCGAAACAGTAGCAGAAGTTGCGGCAGAGGCGAAAGTCGATGTCATTGGTGTCAGTAACCTTCTTGGACTGGGAACCACGTTATTCCCGAGGGTAGAACAACGCCTAAAAGAACTCGGTATTCGAGATAAGGTTGTCCTTATGGCGGGTGGCCGGATTGCAGAAAAAGAAGAAGAACATGCTATGTTTGAAGAAAAAATGAAAAACGAAGGAACAGGATTCCTCGGAGTTGATGGCTTCTTCGGACCGGGAACGAATCCAGAAGATGCTATCAAATGGGTTCAAGAGAGAGTAAGCAGTAAGGGAGAGAAGTAAAATGAGTGATCAACGAAAGATTCGCACTGCAATTTTACGTGCGGGTACAAGTAAAGGCATTTTCTTAATGGAGAACGATTTGTCAGCAGATACCGTAAAAAGAGATCAAGAGATTCTTGCGATATTTGGCAGTCCAGATGTAAGACAGATTGATGGTCTTGGCGGAGCTGATCCCTTAACGAGTAAGGTAGCTATTATCGGACCGTCAACACGTCCTGATGCTGATGTTAATTATACATTTGGCCAAGTAAGTTTTACTGAGGCACTTGTTGATTATTCCGGTAACTGTGGAAACATTTCCGCTGGCGTGGGACCTTTTGCAATTGATGAAGGATTAGTGCGTGCTGTAGAACCTGTCACCACAGTTCGTATTCATAATACGAATACGGGTAAAATTCTCGTTGCTGAGGTGCCTGTCAAAGACGGGAAGTCTCGTGCTGTTGGCGACTATAAAATTGCCGGCGTTCCTGGTACCGGAGCCAAGATCATGCTCGATTTCGCGGGTACAGCCGGAGCTGTAACCCAAAAAATATTACCCACAGGAAATGCAATTGATGTTATGGATATCCCGGAAATAGGTAAATTAGAGGTCTCCATTGTTGATGTTGCCAATCCTATGGTATTTGTAAGAGCTAAAGATTTAGGGTTGACTGGAATTGAAACACCGGCAGAAATCGGTTCCAACAAAAAGATGTTGGGGATCCTTGAACAAATTCGTGGCAAAGCAGCAACGATAGTTGGGATGGCTAAGAACGAGAAGGACGCTCTACAAAACAGTCCTGCATTTCCTATGATCGCATTTGTCAGTGAACCTCATGATTATGTTGACTTTACTACGGGGAGGACAATTTCAGCAAGTGACGTTGATCTAGTATCCAGACTTATGTTTATGCAAGTGATGCATAAAACTTATGCTGGAACGGGGACAACCTGTACAGGGGTAGCTTCTAAAATCCCAGGGACGATTGTGCATGAAGTTTCACGTTCTAAAAATTCGTTGGTACGTATCGGACATCCGGCAGGGGTTATTGAGATTGAAGTTGAAGTCGAGGCTAACGGTAAAACCCTTGAAGTTAAACGGGCAGCTTTTGGGCGAACTTCACGCCGTATCATGGACGGTTACTGCTATATTGTGAAGTAACTCCTGGTCGTAAAATTTTCCGGGAGGTGATGAAATGCACAACGTAGATTTATTGGTCTATGACGTAGGAAGCACTTATACAAAAGTAACTGCATTTAAAAAAGAAAATAAAATTTTAAGCTTCATCGGTCGATCTCAAGCACCCACAACGGTCTCAAATATTGAGATTGGACTGATAAATGCACGCAAAAATCTCGCTCAAAGTATGGGTTTATCTGATGCTATACCGGAAAAGGTTTTGGCAACAAGTTCTGCCGCAGGTGGACTTAGAATGATCGCTATGGGATATATGCCGCGCGTTACGGCAAAGGCGGCTAAGGAAGTCGCAATGAGCGCCGGGGCTAGAGTTTTGGAGATTATCTCCCATGAAACACCTGTTGATTTCAGGGAAGAGGTCTTACAGGAGATTAAACCGGATATTATTCTGCTTGCGGGTGGAACAGATGGCGGTGATGAGGACTCGGTTCTGGAAAATGCTCATATTATCGTTAAAAGTAAATGCCGAGGGGTTGTGATCATTGCCTGCAATTCTCAAGCTCAACCTAAGGTTGAAGCGTTTCTGAATTCTGAAGGCGTTCGCACGTTCAGAGTACAAAATGTCATGCCAACCATTCATGAATTAAAGGTTAAACCAGCACGGGAAGCGATCCACAGGGAATTTATCCGTCAAATTACTCAGGCAAAAGGTTTAGGACGTCTTCTAGAAATGGTTACAAATAAGAAGGTCATGCCTACACCTGGTGCTGTGCTGATGGGAACTGAGGTATTAGCACTTGGAACTACTGAGAACGAAGGTTTGGGCAGCATTATGGTCATCGATATAGGTGGCGCTACTACTGACGTGCACTCCGTTATGCCAGAATTAGCCGAATTGAGTAACGAAGAAAAAGGTTTGGTTATTTCTAACGAAAAACAGGTCTCTTACAGGACAGTTGAGGGTAACCTTGGACTACGGGTGAGTGCAACTGGTATCGTAGAAACGGCTGGTGCCAAAGGTGTTTTAGCAAAGGTTAATTTGAGTGATGAAGAATTGTGCGAAGAATTGATCACATACACGCAAAATCTGGAGAAAAATCCTGATCACATTAGTGTTACTCAAAAAGAAATACTGTTTGATAAAGCTTTGGCGATAACTGCCATTGAAATTGCTATTAAACGCCACGCGGGATACTTAGCTCAAAGCTTTGACCCGATCATGGGCGTTGCTCCAGGAACCGCTGTTGGGCGTGATTTGCGAAAGCTCCAGAAAGTAGTTGCTGTTGGTGGTATTTTTGCCCATTCATCAAAAGAAGACTGTTTAGAAATTCTCAGAAAAGCCTTTGCTAACCGCGGTATTTCTTTGTTGCCTGAGGATCCGCAATTCATTATAGATAAAAGTTATTTACTCTATACGATTGGTGCCTTAGCACAAGAGTTTCCCAATGAAGCCTTACAATTGGCTTTTAACAATATTTATGGTGGTAATTAAAAATTGAGGAATGAAGGAGTTATTAATATGAATAAAGGTAAAAAACTAAGAGAATTATTAGCGGCAAAGGAGATTCTCGTTGCCCCAGGCGCTCATGACGCAATGACTGCAAAGGTTATTGAGAAAACGGGTTTTCCTGCAGTTTACATGACGGGATATGGTCAGGCAGCAAGTCATCTAGGTACGCCGGATGTCGGTCTCTTAACCATGACTGAGATGTTAGCTCGTGCCAATAACTTTGCCAGCGCTGTGGATATTCCAGTGATTGCAGATGGAGATACAGGTTTTGGTAATGCTGTTAATGTCATGCGTACCGTTCGTCAATATGAGATGGCCGGCGTAGCGGCCATTCAACTTGAAGATCAGGTTGCTCCTAAAAAATGCGGACATATGACAGGAAGACAGGTTATTCCTATGGAGGAAATGGTCGGCAAGATCAAAGCTGCTGTAGAAGCACGTCAAGACCCTGATTTTGTCATCATTGCCCGTACAGATGCGCGTACTGTCCATGGAATAGAAGAGGCTATACGTCGTGGAAAAGCGTATGAAGAAGCTGGGGCTGATGTCATCTTTATTGAATCCCCCGAGTCTGTAGAAGAAATGAAAATGATTACCTCTAGTTTCAAAGTACCTGTCTTAGCGAATATGGTTGAAGGCGGACGTACCCCATTGTTAACTACGAATGAATTAGAAAGTATTGGATATAACCTAGTTATCTTCCCGACCGCTTCAACCTATATCACAGCACAAGCTATGAAGAAGTTGATGGAAGAGTTAAAAGTAAAAGGAACAACGAAAGAGCTTATAGATCAAATGATCCCTTTTCCTGAATTCAATAAGATGATTGGTCTTCCTGAGATCCGCGAAATTGAAGCCAAATTTGTCTTGGGTTAAGGATGTGACGGTTCAATGAATGCTCACTTGGTTGTAGTTAAAGGCGGAGGCGATCTTGCTACAGGAATTGTTCATAGAATCTGGCAAGCTGGCTTTAAGGTTATTATCACTGAAATTGCTCAACCAATGGCTATTAGGCGAACCGTTTCCTTTGCTGAGGCTATATATAGCGGCGAAATAGAAGTAGAAGGCGTAAAAGCTAACACAGTAGATGATGAAGAACAGGCATTAGAGGCTCTGGCAAGAGGCACTGTCCCTGTGATCCTCGATCCCCAAGGGAAAATTATCAATAAATTAAGCCCATTGGCTGTTGTTGATGCCATTTTAGCTAAAAAGAATCTTGGAACAACTTTAAATGATGCTCCTATTGTAATAGGTGTAGGTCCAGGTTTTACTGCTAAAGAAGACGTGCACGCCGTTATAGAGACACAAAGAGGCCATAATCTGGGTCGGGTGATTTTAACAGGGACAGCTGCACCAAATACCGGGATACCTGGGCTGATCAACGGGTTTGCTGAAGAAAGAGTGCTATACGCAACAGACTCAGGAATTTTCAAAGGTTGCCATGCAATAGGGGATTTTGTGAAACAGAATGAGACTATAGCCTATGTGGGTCAAAAAGAAGTCAAAGCAAAAATTGATGGTGTTTTAAGAGGAATTTTGCACAATGGCGTACCCATAGTTAAAGGGACCAAAATAGGGGATGTTGATGCTCGGGCTAAAAAGGAACATTGCTTTACGATATCTGATAAGGCTAGGGCTGTCGGCGGAGGCGTACTGGAAGCATTAATGTACCTAACCAGGAAATTAAAAGTAATTGAAAAGGGGTAACAGCTACAATTATTGAAGTCAAAGGTTCCGCGCCGCGAAAGCCAGGTGCACAAATGTTAATTTTTCGAGATGGACAAACTGTAGGGACCATTGGAGGAGGCTGTGCAGAAGCAGAAGTTAAGCGTGCTGCTCTTGCAGTTTTTTCTAAAGGATTACCTGTCACTTATACAGTAGACCTTACAAACGCAATTGCAGCAGACGAGGGTATGGTTTGTGGCGGGATAATGAAAGTATTTCTTGCTAGGGTTAATTAACTGCCTTAGAAAGGAGGAACAGAAGTGGAACATCATCCTGTGATTGCTTCTGCGTTAAAGTTGATAAATTATCTAGCCATTATAGGAAGTAAAGAAATGACCGTTTCAGTTGCTGATACGGAGAGATATATTCTGAATGTTCCTACCCAAAAATTAAATCTGAATATTAAGCCAGGAGACCCAATTAAGAAAGGCAGTATTGCCGATATTGTTTTGCGGGAAGGAACTCGCCAAGTCCAGCGAATACCGAAAGAGGTTTTCGGTGTCCCTTTCGTCGGGGTCGGAGTTCCTCTTCGGGACGAACAGAATATAATTGTAGGTTTAATTCTTACGGGAACACCGATTGATGATCAAGAAGAGGTCCGTGAGATGGCTGATAATCTCGCAGCAGCTTCAGAGCAAATCTCTGCTGCTACGGATAATCTAGCAGTAAATTCTCAACAGCTTGCAACAACAGCCGAGGAAGTTGCAAGTCAAGCAAGCTCTATGGAAAGTGAAGTACAGCGGGTCGATGACATTGTCCGTATTGTAAAAGGAATTACGAATCGGACGAATATTCTTGGCTTAAACGCAGCTATTGAAGCTGCTCGAGCCGGTGAATCAGGCAGAGGGTTTAGTGTTGTTGCTGAGGAAATACGGAAAATGGCTGCAGATACGAACAGCTCAACACAGCAGATCTCGGAGACAGTCACAGGCATTAAAGATCTTCTTTCGGATATATCCCAAAAAATAAGCAACCTTGCAGGGCTGTACCAAGGACAAGCTGCAACAACGGAGGAGATTGCTTCCTCAACTCAGCAAATCGGCGTTATGTCTCAAACCCTAAAGGGTTTAGCAGATCATCTTGCTTAAGTCACACAAAATATTATTATAGGCGTGATTAATAAAAAGTGTATTTAAAAACTAGTTAAGGGGGTGGTTGCTTTGAGAAAATCCTTTTGACGAAGCCTTAACTAGCCATGGCATAGTCGAATAAATCAAACCATGTAAAGAGAAAGGTTAAATCAAGTCCAAGTTCAAGGTCTTATAATTGCGTCCGATACTTTGTAATGGTGAATAATAAGGAGGGTATTGAATGAATCTGACTAAACGTCTTGAAAATTTACCCGTTTCTAAATTCCATTATATTTTACTAATTACAGCCGGGCTAGGTTGGATGTTTGATTCCATGGACACTGGTATCGTTTCCTTCGTTCTTCCCGTTCTCATGAAAACTTGGAATTTATCCACTGAACAAGTGGGCTATATTGGAAGTATTGGCCTTGTAGGTATGGCTTTAGGTGCCGTCTTAGGAGGATCAATTGCTGATATTATTGGACGTAAAAAAGTTTTTGCTTTTACTCTCGCTATGTATAGCGTTGCGACTGGATTATGCGGTCTTTCCTGGAATTATGGATCGTTGCTGTTCTTTAGATTTTTGGTAGGTTTTGGCCTTGGCGGACAGCTTCCTGTTGCAGTTACTCTTGTTAGTGAATTTTCTCCCGTAAAGCACCGCGGTAAGTTTTTGGTACTGCTTGAGAGCTTTTGGGCTGCTGGTTGGTTAATTGCTGCATTAATCTCTTATGTTGTTATTCCTAAATTCGGTTGGCCGGTTGCTTTCTTTATTGGCGCTGCTCCTGCTCTTTACATTTTTTATCTCTGGAAGGCCATTCCAGAATCCCCACGCTATCTTGAAACACAAGGTAGACATGCTGAAGCAGAAGCTATTGTTGCTAAAGTTGAAGCTCAATGCGGTATAAAATATACCGGAAATACTGAAAAAGAAGAGATTGTCCCTACAGCACCAGCTTCCAAAGTCTCTGTCCTAGATCTATTCAAGGGTAATCTTCTTCGCAGAACCGTATTCCTCTGGATCATGTGGTTTGGTGTCGTGTTCTCTTACTATGGTATTTTTACTTGGTTGCCATCCCTCTTGGCCCTAAAAGGTTTTGCATTAACAAAAAGCTTTAGTTATGTTATGGCTATGACCTTAGCGCAGGTGCCTGGCTACTTTAGTGCTGCTTATTTTGTCGATAAAATTGGCCGTAAGCCAACTATGACGGGTTATATTCTTGGTACTGCAGTCTGTGCTTATTTCTTCGGACAAGCTAACACAGCAGCAATGATTTTGACGTTTGGATGCTTAATGTCATTCTTCAACTTAGGTGCGTGGGGTGTTATCTACACTTATTCGCCGGAAATGTATCCTACCCGTGCCCGTGCAACTGGTACTGGTTGGGCCGCAGGCTTTGGACGAATTGGAGGTATTCTTGCTCCAATCGTTGTTGGTAGTATGCT